>DASYQM010000099.1:0-20064 GCA_036005525.1 Streptosporangiaceae bacterium | reverse complement strand
CAGGCATCCGGCACTCCCTGTGGGCTGCCGCTCCCCGGGCGGACGATGATTGACCCAATGTAACTTTTAGGTCGCTGAGGAAGAATCGGACTCGGCCAAAATCACATCAACTCGCCGGGATAGGCACTGCCGTGCCGTTCCCATGAATAGCGGCAGCGTGTGTGCTCCTGCACGGTGAGCAACGCAATTGATGCAGGACAAGTTGGGCTGACAGGCCGACCAGGCAGGCACGGCATACGGGCAGGCACACGGACAGCCAGGCTGGGCAAACGGCAGGCATGGCGGACAACCAGGTCCGGGCAGACGGGCAGGGGGCACAGACAGGCTGGCACGCTGGACAGGCACGCGGACCGCCAGGCCGACAACAGGCAAGCCGGGCAACAGGCAAGTAAAACAGGCCTGCGGGCATGGGAGCCGCCTACCCAGCCGACCAACTACCCTGGACGCCAGCATGGAACAGACGACCGAACCTGTCAGCTTCTACCAGGCCGTGGGCGGCGAGCAGACCTTCCGCCGCCTGGTGCACTCCTTCTACCGCAGGGTGGCCGGCGATCCCGCGCTGCGCGCGGTCTACCCCAGCAAGGACCTCGGGCCGGCCGAGGAGCACCTGCGGCTCTTCCTGATTCAGTACTGGGGCGGGCCACGGACGTACGACGAGCGGCGCGGACATCCCCGGCTGCGCATGCGGCACGCGCGTTTCTCCATCGGGGAAGCGGAGCGGGACGCCTGGCTGGGCCATATGCGGGCCGCTCTCGATGAGATCGGCCTCGACGAGCCCTACGACACGCAGTTGTGGAACTACCTGGTGATGGCCGCGAACAGTCTGGTCAACCGGCCGTCAGATCCGGGCCAGCGGCCCGACCTCGGCCTCAGCCCGGCGTGAGCCCGACCCTGGTCTGGTCCTGAGCGTGACCCCGACCGGGTTGAGCCCGACCCGGAGCTGGCCGACCCCGACCTGGCTGACCGACCCAGACCTAGCTGACCGACCCGGACCTGGCCGACCTCGATCCGGACCTGGCCGACCTCGATCCGGACCTGGCTGAACCCGACCCTGCCCCGGCCTGACCCGACCCAGGGCCCGACCCGGACCGGTCCAACCAACCCCGGCCTGACCTGAGCCCCTGCCCCGGCTTAATTGGCTCTAGCTTCGGCCCTGACCCGGCCCTGGCCGGATCCCGACCGTGCGTGAGCCGGGCCCCAAACTGGTCAGCTGCGGGTGAGCCTGCGGTAGGTGACGCGGTGCGGCCGCGCGGCCTCGGCGCCGAGCCGGTCGATCTTGTTCTTCTCGTACGCCTCGAAGTTGCCCTCGAACCAGAACCAGCTCGCCCCGCCCTCCCAGGCCAGGATGTGGGTGGCGATCCGGTCCAGGAACCAGCGGTCGTGGCTCGTGATCACAGCACAGCCGGGGAACTCCAGCAGTGCGTCCTCCAGCGAGGACAGCGTCTCCACATCGAGGTCGTTGGTGGGCTCGTCCAGCAAGAGCAGGTTGCCGCCCTGCTTGAGCGTGAGCGCCAGGTTCACCCGGTTGCGCTCGCCGCCGGACAGCACACCCGCGGGCTTCTGCTGGTCGGCGCCCTTAAAGCCGAATGCGGCCACATACGCCCGGCTCGGGATCTCGGCCCGGCCGACCCTGATGTAGGCCTCCCCGTCCGAGATAACTTCCCAGACGGTCTTGTTCGCGTCGATCCGTTCCCGGTTCTGGTCCACATAAGAGATCTGCACCGTTTCGCCGACCCTGATGGTCCCCGCGTCCGGCTGCTCCTCACCGATGATCATCCTGATCAGCGTGGTCTTGCCAACCCCGTTGGGCCCGATCACACCGACGATGCCGCCCTGCGGCAGCGAGAAACTGAGGTCCTCCATGAGCACGCGGTCGTCGTAGCCCTTGGTGAGGCCCTCAGCCTCGACCACCAGCCGGCCCAAGCGGGGACCCGGCGGGATCTGAATCTCCTCGAAGTCAAGCTTGCGGTTGGCGTCGGCCTCGGCCGCCATCTCCTCGTAACGTTCCAGCCGCGCGCGGCTCTTGGCCTGGCGCGCCCGCGGGCTGGACCGCACCCATTCGAGCTCGTCCTCCAGCCGCTTGCGCCGTTTGGCGTCTTTCTGGCCTTCGATCTTGATCCGGGCGGCCTTCGTCTCCAGGTATGTCGAGTAGTTGCCCTCGTAGGGGTAGGCGTGGCCACGGTCGAGCTCGAGGATCCACTGCGCCACGTGATCCAGGAAATAACGGTCGTGGGTGACCGCCACCACGGTCCCCGGGTACTTCTCCAGGTGCTGTTCGAGCCACTGCACGCTCTCCGCGTCCAGATGGTTGGTCGGCTCGTCGAGAAGAAGCAGGTCCGGCTGGGACAGCAGCAGCGCACACAGCGCAACCCGGCGCCGCTCACCTCCCGACAGCACGCGCACGTCCGCATCCGGAGGGGGGCAGCGCAGCGCATCCATGGCCTGCTCGACCCGGCTATCCAGGTCCCAGCCACCGCGATGATCAAGCTGTTCCTGCAGCTTCCCCATCTCAGCGAGCAGCTCATCCGAGTAATCGGTGGCCATCTTCTCGGCGATCTGGTTGTAATGCTCCAGCAGCGCCTTGACGTCAGCGACCCCCTCCTCGACGTTGCCGAGGACGGTCTTGCTCTCGTCGAGCGTCGGTTCCTGGCCGAGCATGCCGACCGTGAAGCCAGGCAGGAGCCTGGCATCCCCGTTCGACGGCTGCTCCAGTCCAGCCATCATCCGCAGCAGGGTGGACTTCCCCATGCCGTTCGGTCCCACGACGCCGATCTTCGCGCCGGGCAGGAACGCCAGGGTGACGTTGTCGAGGATGACCTTGTCGCCGTGCGCCTTCCGCACACCGCGCATCTGGTAGATGAACTGGGGCATGCCTTCAAGGGTAGGTGCAGCGGACAGGCGGATCGGACGGGCGGGGTACCCAGGCCGACCGGACGGGCGGGGCACCAGGGCGAAACGGCCCAGGCGGGCACCACCGAAGCGGACCGGACAGGCGGGCAGCCAGGCGGACCCGGACAGGTGCGGCACCAGGGCGAACGGCCCAGGCGGGCACCACCGAAGCGGACCGGACAGGCGGGCAGCCAGGCGGACCCGGACAGGTGGGGCGACCCACGGACCGGACGGGCGGGCACCCAGGCGGCATGCAGGTGCTAGGCCCGCCTGGGTGGCCCACTGGTCAGACCGCGACCTCGTCGGCGGTCTCGGCCAGCTCGGTCGCGAGCTCGGCCACCGCGCGTTCGTCGAGCACGCCGTCACCCGCGCCGGTCCCGCCAGCGCCGGTCCCGCCAGCGCCATTCTCTTCAGCGCCGGGCCCGCCCGCGCCTTTCCGGCCCACGCGTTTCCCGGCCGCGCCGCTCCGGCCTGCGCCCTTCGGGCCCGCGCTGCTCCGGTCTGCGCCATTCCGGCCCGCGCGGTCTCCTCCCGTGTCGTCATCCCCAGCGGCCCCTTCCCCTGTGAGCCCACCAGGTAGCCCGGGCTCGTCCCCGTCCGCGCGCTCGTCGCCGTCTTGCGACTGCGCTCCGGCCAGGGCCTCCGCGTTCTCTGCTGCAGTTTCACCCGGCGCGCGCCGGGTGCGGGAGAAGTGCGCCACCCCGCGGCTCAGGTCGTGCCCGACCGAGCTCGCCTCCACCTCGACGGCGATCCGGAGTGACCCTTCCTTGCCCTCGTACTCCCGCACTCGCAGCCGTCCGCGGACCAGCACGGGCTCTCCCTTGCGCAGGCACACGGCCACGTTGTCGGCGAGGGTGCGCCAGCACAGCACCGTCACGAACGAGGTCGGCCCATCGGCCCACTCGCCCGTCTCCCGGTTGAACCGGCGCTCGGTGTAGGCGACCCGCAGTTTCGCGGTCGAGGTGCCGCCGGCAATGCGCTTGAATGCGGGCTCGCTCGCGACGAACCCCGCCAGGTCGATGTGCGAGTCGTTGATCATGTCTGCGTCCTCCAGTCCGTCGGTGGCGGTGCGGCGGGTCCCCATGGGCCACACCGCGGGCGGCACCCTGCCGCCCGCCGCTCACCACAGTCGCGGACCGGGCCGCGGCCGGCCACGCAGGGCGCCAGCCTGTGGATATCCGGGCAGGACTGCCGCCGTTGTGGACGAGGCCAGCCCCGGGCGCATCGTTAGGTGCGATAATCCGCGCCGCCGGCAGGAGAGCGGCACGCGCAGCGGGATCCGGGGATCGAAGGACGCGACGCGCTGGGCCGGCGGCCTGAGCTGCCGGCGCCGGCCAGGCGACGCCGGTCAGGTGGCGCCGGTCAGGCGGCGACCAGCTCGGAGGGCTGGGCGATGACGTCCACCAGTGCCCCGTTGCGCATGACCGTGATCGCGAACGGCTTGCCGATGGCATCGGCGAACATCAGCCGCTGCAGGTCCTGCGCCTTCTCCACCGGCTTGCCGGCCGCGGTCAGCAGCAGGTCACCGGCCCGCAGGCCGGCGCGGTCGGCGGGGCTGCCGGAGACGACCTGGCTCACCCGCAGGCCGGTCTTACGGCCAAACCGTTCCTGCAGCGGGGCGGGCAGCGGACCGGGCATACTGACCAGCCCGAGATAGGCGCGCCGGACCTTGCCGTCCCGCATGAGGGTCGAGATGATCCGCCGCGTGGTTGCGTTGATCGGGACGGCCATCCCCAGACCGACCCCCGCAACGGCAGTGTTGATCCCCACCACCCGGGCCTGGCTGTCAGCGAGCGCTCCCCCCGAATTGCCAGGGTTGAGTGCCGCGTCGGTCTGGATCACGTCCTCGACCAGGCGGCCGCCGGGGGTGGGCAGCGACCGTCCGAGGCCGCTGACCACGCCCGCGGTCACCGAGCCGGCCAGGCCGAGCGGGTTGCCGACGGCGACCACCAGCTGGCCGACCACCAGCTGATCCGCCTCACCGAGCTCAGCGGGCGGCGGGGTGGAACCGGACGCTCTGAGCACGGCGAGATCGGACAGCGAGTCCGCGCCGACGACGGTGAACGGGGCGGAGGATCCGTCGGCAAACGATGCCGTGCCGGACTGAGAGCTGCCCACCACGTGGGCGTTGGTCAGCAGGAAACCGTCGCTGGTGTACACGACGGCCGAGCCGAGGCTCTCACCGCCCCGGCGGGGAGCGGGCCCGCGGGAGCGCGACACGGGGACGCGCAGGCTGGCCACCTTCCCGGTGAGGTGCGCCGCTACCCCGGCCACCACCTGAGAGTAGGCATCAAGCGGAGATTGTTCGGCCACGCTCGCCTCCGGTCACTGCGATGTATTACATCATTACAGTGAACTGTGGACGAGCCGGAATGCTTCCCGGTTCGCGCGCGGGCGGATGCCGCTGGCCGGGCCACGGCTACGCTCGCCGACGCCGCCTCAGCTACGCCGTCGGCACCGCCTCAGCCACGCCCCTCGACACCCACTCAGCGGCGCCCCGCGGCGACGGCCAGTTCGTCACGGAACCGGGTGTAGGTGGACAGCTCCTGCTCGACAGGCAGGATCACCATCTGCCGTGCGACCTCGGCGATCCCGGCGCGCATCTGCCCCTCGGCCCGCTCGCGCTCACGGTCGGCGTTGCGGATGACGAGGGTCATGCAGCCAGTCGCGGTGAGCCAGCCGAGCAGAAGCGCCGCTGCGACCATGATCGCGATCCACGGCAGCAGCCCGACGCTGCCGAACGTGGCCGTGCTGTCCTGCAGGGCCTGGACGATCCCGGCCGTGGCCAGCGTCAGCAGCCACACCAGCCCCGCCGCCACGCCTCCCAGCAGCAGGATCTGCCAGGCGGTCACCACCCGCCACCACGGGGCGACGCTGTTCTCGGCCGGCAGGGCGTCGGCGATAGTACGGCCGAGCGCGTAGGGGATGGCATCCATCTGGGACCGGGCGGCGCTGCGCACCGTGGCGGGCCACGGCGCGGGCAAGCCAGGCGTGACCTCGTCGGCGAGCGCCGTGATCGCGTTGTCGATCTCGGCCTTGTGCGCGCCAGCCGGTCCGGCGGACACGCCGCGCAGTTCCTCCCACAGGGTGCCCAGCCGGGCCTTGCGCACCGGGTCGCGTTGCAGCAAGCGGTCGGCAAGCCAGGAGACCGGCCAGCCGACGTAGTCCACGGCCTTGAGCTCCCGTGCGCTCTGCAGCGCGCGGCCCACCCCAGCCACCCCCGCGGCCTGTGAGAACGCAGCTACCAGCGCCTGTTCGTGCCGCTCAGGCTCCTCCAGGTCGGCCGTGCCGGCGTAAGGCGCGAACCAGGCCGCGAAGGCGGTTACGTCTGCGGAGATCCGCGCCGTGCTGGCGCGTCGCGCCGACACGGCCGTGATCAGCACTTCGCGCAGCTCGTCGATCCCGGCGCCGGTGGCGGCCGAGGTGACCAGCACCCTGCTGTCGTGCAGACCCTCGGTTTCGAGCAGGCGCTGCAGGTCCTCCACGCAGTCGTGCGCCTGCTCCGGGGTGAGCAGGTCGGCCTGGTTGAGCACGACGGAGATAACCGACGAGTGGCCGGCCATCGGCACCAGGTAGCGGCTGTGCACGGCGGCGTCGGCGTACTTCTGCGGATCGAGCACCCACACCATCAGGTCGGCGAGAGATACCAGCCGGTTCACCGAACTGGTCGCGCCCGACAGCACCGAGTCGTGGTCGGGCAGGTCGAGCAGGAGCAGCCCTCCCAGCGAGCTTTCACCGGCGTCGAGCGCGCTGGAGCGGGCATACCGGTTGCGTCCGGCCACGCCAAGCCAGTCCAGCAGCGGGCCCGCGCCGTCCGGTCCCCAGGCGCAGGCGTACGCCTCCCTGGTCACCGGGCGGACCACCCCGACCGGCGAGAAGTCGGCGCCCGCCAGCCGGTTGAAGAGCGAGGACTTGCCGCTGCCGGTGCCGCCGGCCAGGACCACCACGGTGTGTTCGGCCGACATCCGCAGCCGCTCCCCCGCCCGGCCGAGCAGGTCTTCCGCCTCCCGCAGCAGCTCAGGGTCGAACCCGTCATGACCGCTGCGGGTGGCCCCGATCTGCGCCATGCGGGCGAGTGCCGTCAGCCGGTCGGAAAGGGCGGGCGTGCCGGTCGGCCGGCCTCGCGCGAGCCCGGAACCGGCGAGGTCGACATCGGCGAGCCCGTCCGTGCTCAGGGGCGTCCGGCCCAGCCCGGAGCCAGCGAGCCCGGAACCAGCGACCCCGGAGCCAGCGAGCCCGGAACCGGCAACGCCGGAGCCAGCGAGCCCGGAACCGGTGAGCCCTGAGCGGGGTGATTCCACACCGGTCACCGCGTCACCTCAAGGGCGTACGTCGCCTGATAGAGCTGGAGGGCGGCGCTAGCGTCGGGAACCTCGGTCCCGCCGAGGATCCTCGAAAACCGCAGCATCTCCTCATCAAAGATCAGGCCGACGCGGTACAGCAGGTCCAACCGGGCGGACCTGGCGACGTCACGCAGGGGCCCGGCGCCGAACAGCGCGGTGAGCAGCCGCTGCGGGATCGCGGTGGTACTCTCCTCGACTTCGGCCTCGGGCGCGTCCTGTACCAGCAGCCCGACCATGAGCACCGTGGCGAGCGACTCGTCATCGAAGCTGATGATCCGGGCGATCGACCGTTTGGTCACGTTCTCGGCCTTGACGACGCGCAGCACCTGGTCCTGCCACGAGCTGACGGCCCGGGCGGCATGCGTGGCCAGGTCGGCCGATGCACGTCCCAGCCGGGCGACGGCCTGCTCCGGGCCGTCATCGCCGGCACCTCCCTGGCTCTCCCCGGCAGCGGGATCGAAGCCGAAGATCACGCCGGCCTCGATGGCGAACTGTGAGCCGCCCCAGTCGTCGCTGTCCCCGCCGGCACCAAGCTGATCAAGGAGCGCGGCTCCCGCCGGGTGATCCCGCCAGTGGGAAACCGAGACCTCTGCCGCCCGGTCGGCGACCGAGATCAGCAGCGACTCCAGGGCCGTCCGCAGCGCGGATCGCAGCGCCTGGGCTCGCGCCGGGCTGCGGCGGCGGCGCTGCCTGCCAACCGTCCGGCGGGTCTGGAGCGCACGGAGCAGATCACCGGTGCTGGCGAAGTCCTGCCACCGGGCGAGCACCTCGCCGCGCAGCAGCGAGCCATCGGCCGTCGAGGTTTCGATTTCGGCGAGCGCCGCCCGGTAGGCGCCCGTCACCGCGGCGATCAGGTCGTCGCGCAGTCCAGCCTGCGCTTCCACGTGGGCGGCGAGAGTCGGGACCCGGGTAGGGAAGGTGTCCAGCACACCGGACATGGTCTGTGTGAGCACCGCGACCCGGCGGTCGGACTGCGCGGCTTCGGCCAGCCACTGCTGGATGGGGCCGGAGGCCTCGGCGGGCAGCATCCCGTCGGAGAGCACGGTCTCCAGGATGAGGAAGCGCTGATTGCTGCCCAGGCCGTTGGCCTCAAGCATCGCGCCGAAATGCTCAATCAGCTGGGGCGCCGACGCCTCGTTGACGCGGGACAAGACAATCCCGAGCGCGGCGCCCCGGTCCCGCGCGTGCTGCAGCAGGTCCCAGACGGCGGCGTCGGCATACCGGCTCGCGGTGGTCATGAACAGCCATAGGTCGGAGGCATCGAGGAACTGGTGCGCGAAATCGCGGTGCTCCTGCACGACCGAGTCGATATCCGGGGTGTCGAGGAGGGCAACGCCCTTGGGCATGCCCTCGCTCGCGGCCAGGACGAGGAGGCCGTCGCGGCCCGACCGGGCGAGTCCTTCCTGGCGTACCCGGGGCACGGTGGGGAGGAAGACATTTTCCGCGAACCAGTCCACATCGTCGGGATGGCAGGCGAGCACGGGGCTGTTCGTTGTCGGGCGCCGGATGCCGGTCATGCTGACGTGCGCTCCGACGATGCTGTTGACCAGGGTCGACTTGCCCGCTCCCGTCGAGCCCACCAGGGCGACCAGGATCGGGGAGCCGGACTCGCGCAGCCGTGGGAGCAGATAATCGTCGATCTGGCCGAGCAGCTTGCGCCGCTCCCCACGGGCCTCCTCGACTCCGGGGGCCTCCAGCGGCAGTTGCGCGGCGACGATCGGCTTGCGCAGCGCGAGGATCGCGGACTCGATCAGCTGGGCATTCACTCGGACCGGAGGCTCGGATGGCGGACCGTCCGGCGGGACGGCGCTGCTCTCGGCCGTTGCAGTGGTCCCGCGAGCGGCGACGGTCTCATGCGGGGTGGCAGGCCCGGCGGTGGCGGCGCTCTCAGGCGGGCTGGCGGGCCCGGCGGGGGCGGCCGTGCCGGGCGGGGCAGCGGACGGGGCTGCGGCGCCAAGGTGGGTGGCGCCGGCTGAGGCGACGGCCGGGGCCGCGGGTTCCGGGGCAGCTGAGTCGACGGCCGGGGCCGCGGGTTCCGGGGCAGCTGAGGCGACGGCGGGGGCCGCGGGTTCCTGAGCAGCCGGGGCGCCAGCGCCCGCCCTCTGATCGCGCGCCGCGGCTGTCACGCTCTGACCTTCGGTCATCGCCCTTCCGTCATCCCGCCTCAACGCATTCGGCGTCAACTCGTCGGCCGGTCACATCGCGGTGACCGTGCGTAACTCGAGCATCACTAGCCTGTGCGCGCCGCTGGCATTCCACGGCCACCATGGGTAACGGCGGCCCCCGCCCGAAGCGCTTCCTCTGACGTGGTAATTATGTACCGCCCGGGCACGGTACCGGCCCCGATGCCCGAAACAGGCGCCTGCGATTGTGGCTCGGCGGGAGCCGACGGGCACACTGCGCAGTCAGCACGAACCGCAGCGACCAGAGGCAGCGTGCACCGGAGTGACCAGAGTCGGCACGAACCGCAGCGACCAGACCAGGATTGGCCAGGACCGCTGGCGTGTGCCCGAAGCCCGTGTCCGCAAGCGCGGCTACACTGTCCAGGCACCGTCACGGTCGCGGCCCCGGCGACAACGCATTCCCGGAGCTAACGGCATGAATCGCCGCACCGTGCGCGGGCACGGGTGGCCGGATACCGGCCCGCCAGCGCCGGATGCCCGGCACCGGCGGCGCCGCCAACCGCGGCGCAGCAGCCCCTGGCCACCTGGTAGCTTTCGGCTCGACTGGATCACCTGGCCCGGCGAAACCCGGTACACCAGGTAGAACACAACTTCGACGTATCGCGAATGGAGAATCCGTTGGGGGATGAGCAACGTTCCCGGGTACTGGTGACCGGTGGGTCTGGCTTCATCGGGAGGCGGCTCGTCGCCACACTGCTTGACAGCGGCGCCGAGGTCACCGTGGCGGACAAGCATGAGCCGTCCGTGCCGGGCGTTAGCGCCGTGGTCGGCGACCTGCGCGAGCCGTCTGTCGCCGACCATGCCGTCGCCCCCGGAACCGACGTCATCGTCCACCTCGCGGCGGTGACCTCGGTGCTCCGTTCGATCGAGGACCCGGTCGGGACGTATGAGACGAACGTGGCCGCCACCGCGGGCCTGCTGGAGCTGGCCCGCACCCGGGGTGTCGGCACGTTCCTGCTCGCCTCCACCAACGCGGTCGTCGGTGATGTCGGCGATGCCGTCATCACCGAACAGCAGCCGACCCGCCCGCTCACTCCCTACGGCGCGACCAAAGCCGCCGGGGAGATGCTGCTCAGCTGCTACTCGGCCTCGTACGGGATGGCCGGCTGCGCGCTGCGGTTCTCCAATGTCTACGGGCCCGGTATGGAGGCCAAGGACAGCTTCGTGCCGCGGCTCATGCGCGCCGCCCGCGACGGCCACGGCGTCCAGGTGTACGGGGACGGCACTCAGGTCCGCGATCTGATCCACGTCGATGACATAGTGGCGGGCATCCTGCTGGCCTGGCGGGCGGGCTGCCGCGGACCACTCATCTTGGGAGCCGGCGAGTCGGTCACAGTGAATGACATCATCGCGGCGGCGCGCGCCGTCACGGGGGCGCCCATCCCGGTCGAGCATGTCCCCGCCAAGCCCGGGGAGATGCCAGCGGTGATCGTGGACATCTCTGCCGCCCGCGCGCTGGGCTACCAGCCCGCGCACGACCTGAAGTCCGGGCTGGCAACGCTGTGGCCGGAGTTCGCTCCCCGCGCCGGCGAAGGAGAGGGAGCACAGTGACAAGTCCTAAGGTGAACAACGCCGCCATCGACGACGCCGCGGCCGACGCGTTCTTCACCGGTTTCGGCGACTCCGCTCGCGCACTCCCGCCGGTCGCGATCGTGATCGCCGCCTTCAACGAGGCCGACGTGATCGGCCGGGTGATCGAGGCGCTCCCGGCAACGATCTGCGGGCTCAAGACGGCGGTCGTCGTGGTGTCCGACGGATCGAAGGACAAGACGGCGGAGGAGGCCAGGGCTCAGGGCGCGCTGGTCTGCGACGTGCCGGTCAATCGCGGCCAGGGCGCCGCGCTGCGCCTGGGATACCGGCTTGCCCGCGAGGGCGGCGCCGGCTACATCGTGACCACCGACGCCGATGGCCAGTACAACCCGGCGGAGATGGAGCGCGTGCTGGCACCCGTGGTGGCCGGCGAGGCCGATTTCGTCACCGGCTCGCGCAAGCTCGGCAGCCAGGAGACGAACGACCTGGTGCGCCGCCTGGGCACCTGGGTCTTCGCCGTGACCATCAGCGTACTGACCCGCCAGCGCATCACCGACTCCTCGTTCGGCCTGCGCGCGATGCGGGCGGAGGTGACCGGCGCGGTGCGGCTGGAGCAGCCGCAGTACCAGTCGTCAGAGCTGCTGATCGCCGTGCTCGCGCATGGGTTCCGGGTGGTGGAGGTGCCCGCGACCATCCACAAGCGCAAGGTCGGCGAGAGCAAGAAGGGGCATAACGCCATCTACGGGCTCAAGTTTGCCAGTGTCGTGGTCGGCACCTGGTGGCGCGAGCGTCAGCGCCGAGTGCCGGGCTCCGGCAGCGCCGGCCGGTCCGCATCCGGGCGGCGGCCAGGCGACCGCTCCGCGGCGCTTCCGGCCCAGGGCGAGCCGCCCGCCCTCGCGCCCGACCCGCTGGCCGCCAACGGCTCCGACGGCTCCAGGTCCTCGGCTTCCGGGACCCCGGCGGCTTCGGCCGCTGACATCACGGACTCCGACACCTTGGCGCCGCGGTCCGCGAAGAGGAGGTAGTGGAAGATCGCGAAGCGGGTGAGGAACGTCAGGCAGTTGGCCAGCAGGTAGGCACCGTCCACGATCACCACCCGTTGCCAGTGGCTCTTGTCCATCGACACTGCCCAGACGCTGGCGTAGTGACTCGTCGCCCCGAGCACGAACCAGGCGCCCACCGAGACCAGCCAGAACGGCAGCGTCTCCTTGAGCAGATGCGGACGGCCCTTGCGCTCCCATGCCCAGCGGCTCAGGACGTAGCTCACGGCCGCGCCGGTGATCGCGCCCAGGACTCCGGACAGGCCGGCGCTCACGTGGAAGACGCCGAGGAGCAGGTTGAGCATGATGATGCTCGAGGCCAGCGACGCGATCGCCACCAGCACAAACCTGCTGAATCTCTTGCCTACCGTGGTACGGAGCTTGCTCTGGACAGCCGCGACGATCCTGGACAAGACAGAAGTCATCTGATTCCTATGTTCCGCGGGAGGCCCGTGGGCCATCCGGCCACGTCAACAGTATGGAGAGCATCCGGAGGCAGGAGACGGGCGGCTTCCGGCATTGCCTGGGCAACGTTATCGTGCGCACGAGGCCCGTGCAGGCAATGTAGCGCGCTTCAGCCACATAACCTAACCGACACCACCACCCAAGCCGCCCGGGCTGGTTCAGGAAAACCGGGCCGGTGCAGGAAGAACTGCCCGCCGACCGCTCCCCGAAACTATTCGGGCCGACCGGGAACGGCACTGGAGCACGGTCAGACGGGAATGCCGATCACGCGGCCCAGGCAGCGCACCGCATGGTCGAAAAACGCGCTGCGATCGGTGACGACGTTCTCGAACTGGCCGAACAGCTCGAAGTTGACCAGCCCGAAGACGCCGGCCCACGCCGCCAGCGCCCGGGCGGCCACATCGTCGGGGACCGCGGCCAGAACGGATTCCCGCAGGCGCCCCGCGTCGGGCGCGAACGAATCCGGCGGCGGCGGGCACAGCGCCGGTGGGTCGAGCACCCCGCTCGCCTGCGCATCGCTAATGATCTTCCCAAGCACGGAGGCCACCCGCGTGGCAGGCGCGACCGTCTGCTCCGGCGCCTGATAACCGGGCACGGGCGTGCCATAGACCAGCGAGTATTCATGCGGGTGGGCCAGCGCCCAGTCGCGCACCGCGCGGCAGGCAGCCAGCCACCTGTCCGCCTCGTCGTCGCGGCGGCAGGCGGCGTCGGCGTCCTCGGCGGCGGCGCCGAGTGCGTCGTAGCCGTCGATGATCAGCGCGGTGAGCAGCGTAACGTAACGAGAGCGCTGCTCTACTCACAGCCCTCGGGTACGTCCGTCCGGATACCAGCCGCTCAGCGTCAGGTGCCGGGGGACCAGCCGGGCATCGGGAATCCGGCGAGCAGGTCGCGCACCTCACCCGCGACCCGCTCGATGACCGGCTCGTCCTCCTTCAGGGCTGCCGTGACCACCTCGTCCATCCAGGCGGCTATCTGCGGCATGTGCTCCTCGCGCAGGCCGCGGGTGCTGATCGCCGGGGTGCCGATCCGGAGCCCGGACGGATCGAACGGCTTGCGCGGGTCGAACGGCACGGTGTTGTAGTTCGTCTCGATCCCGGCCCGGTCAAGCGCCTTGGCGGCGGGCTTGCCCGCGATCCCCTTCGGCGTCAGGTCCATCAGGATGAGATGGTTGTCCGTCCCGCCCGAGACCAGCGCGAACCCGCGCTCGGCCAGCGCCGCGGCCAGGGCCTTCGCATTGGCCACGATCTGCTGTGCGTAGGTGCGGAACTCCGGCTGCGCAGCTTCGTTGAGCGCGATGGCGATCGCTGCCGTGGTGTGGTTGTGCGGGCCGCCCTGCAGGCCGGGGAAGACCGCCTTGTCCAGCGCGGATGCGTGCTCGGCGGTGGACATGATCATCGCACCCCGGGGGCCGCGCAACGTCTTGTGCGTGGTCGTGGTGATCACCGGGGCGTAACCCACCGGCGAGGGATGGGCGCCACCGGCAATGAGCCCGGCGATATGGGCGATGTCGGCCACCATCAGTGCGCCGGTCTCCGCCGCGATCTCGGCGAACGCCGGGAAGTCGATCGTGCGGGGGATCGCGGTGCCGCCGCAGTAGATGATCTTCGGCCGCTCCTTGCGGGCCAGGTCGCGCACCTGGTCGAGGTCCATCCGCCCGGTGTCGGCCCGCACCCCGTATTGCACGGACCGGAACCACTTGCCCGTCACCGACACCGGCCAGCCATGGGTCAGATGGCCGCCCATCGGCAGCGCCATCCCCATCACGGTGTCGCCCGGCTGCAGGAACGCCAGGTAGACGGCGAGGTTGGCAGGTGAGCCCGAATACGGCTGGACGTTGGCGTGGTCAACGCCGAACAGCGCCTGCGCCCGGTCCGCAGCCAGCCGCTCGATCGGGTCGATGAACTGCTGGCCCTCGTAGTAGCGGCGGCCGGGATACCCCTCGGAGTACTTGTTGGTGAGCACCGTGCCGGACGCCTCGAGCACCGCCTCGGAGACGTAGTTCTCCGACGGGATCAGCCGGATCTTCTCAAACTGCCGGCGCGCCTCGGAGTTGATGAGCTCAGCGATCTCCGGGTCGGTGAGCGAGACGTGCGGAATGGGCGGCTGGTGCATGGCGACCTCCTCGGGAAGAGGCTACACACCCGCCCCCAGGCGCCCGCCGCGGCGCTTTCATGATGGCGGCGGTTCCGGTGGCCCCGGCGCCCGGGCGAGGCGGTGGAAGACGGCCCGTTCGGCCACCGCCCACGCCGTCGTGGTCAGCAGGTACAGGCCGGCGGCCAGCGGCACGACGGCAGCGACGGCCACCGTCGCGAACGGCAGTACCCGGAGCAGGACCCCGGTCACGCCGGTCTGCTGGGCAGGCGCGAGTCCGGCGGGCCCGGCCCAGCGCCGCGCCGTGCGGGCGGAGAGCCAGGCGACCAGGACGAGGAGGCCGAACACGGCAGCGAACACCAGGCCCTGGCTGCTCCACGGGCCCAGACCAGTGAGCCAGTGGCTGCCGAGCGGCGCGCCGAGCAGGTGCTGCCGGAGCAGGACGTTAGGGCTGCCGCCGATGGTGCCGGACAGGAACAGCCGGTACACGACGGCGAAGAACGGCACCTGCAGCAAGGCCGGCAGGCAGCCGGAAAACATCCCGGCCCCCTCCCCCGCGTACAGGGCCGAGAGTTCACGCTGCAGGCGTTCTGGCTGCTTGGAATGACGCCGGTACAGTTCCTGGACCCGGCGCGCCAGCCGGGCGCGGGCCCGCTCCCCGCGGAATGTGTAGTAGCCGAGCGGCAGCACCAGCAGCCGCACCATGACCGTGAACGCGATGATCGCCGCCGCGGCGGCCAGCCCGCCCGGGAGCGGGGCCAGCGCGCCCGCGAGCGCGGACACCAGGTGGTAAGCGACGTCAATCGGCAGGCCAAGCAGAGTAGACATGACGGATCACCCTCCAGCGGGGCATCAGGACACGGATGACAGCTGGAGACGGCCGCCGTTGCGCGGCAGCACCCGGGCGCTCGCGGGCGGTGGAAACGGATGGGAGCCCAGTTGACGCCGGGTGATGGAAACAGCTGGTCAGGCGGCCGCCAGGCCCGCCGTGGGCGCTCTTGGGCGAGCCCGCCCAGGTGCGTCGGGGTCACGCTGCGGTACGAAGCCGGCCCGCCATGATCTCTCGCGCAAGGCGGCCGCCCCCGACCTCAGCGGAACGGCGGTGACGGCGGCGGCGAGCCGGGCGCCCCGGGCGAGCAGGCCCACGGCCAGACACGTCAGCGTGACAGCAGCCAGCGCCACCAGCACTGTTGGCTTCCCGTCGGGCATGAGCGCGAAGGCTTGCCAGGTGGCGTGGCCGGTGAGGGCCGACAGGGCGCCGCCGAGCGTCGCGATCACGTTGACCTCCGCTCCGGTCACGAGGCCAGTAAAGGGTCCATGACCGGTACTGGTACAGCGTACCAGCCGGCCTGGCCACTCCCCTGCCCCGGCTATGCGCTCCGTGTCCGCCGCGTTACCTAGAACCGGCACAATGGGGGCGGGCGCCTGTAGCTCAGCTGGACAGAGCGGCTGCCTTCTAAGCAGCGGGTCGCGGGTTCGAATCCTGCCAGGCGCACCAGGTCAAAGCCATATTCCAATCTTGATCGACCAGGCTGGGGAGCCAAACGGGGAGCCAGTGCAGTAGGCTTCAACCGTGACGCAAGCCAAAGGCCAGCGAAGCGGGCACGGCGAAGACTCCGTCTACTGGGACTCCTCCAAGAACCGGTACGTCGGCGCGGTCAGCCTGGGCTTCACCCCGGCCGGTACGCGCATCCGGAGAAAGGTCACCGGATGCACCAAGGCCGAGGTCCGCGACAAGCTCCGGGAGCTGCACCAAGAAGTCGACAGCGGTCTGCGGCCCAGGCGGGGTTACACCGTGAACGACGCGCTCGACGACTGGCTGGCCCACGCGCTGAATGGCGTGTCCGCGCGGACCGTGACCCTATACAAGGGCACGATCGCGCCGACGCTGAGAGAACAGCTCGGCACAGCCAGGCTGATGAATCTCACGGCAGGCGACGTCCAGAACGCACTCACGGCACTGGCATCCCGGAGCTCGACACGGACCGTCCAGATCTCGCACAACGTGCTGGTTCGGGCGATCCGGCAAGCCGAACGGGACGGTCTGGCCGCTCGGAACGTCGCCGCGCTAGTCAAGCCGCCCAAGGGACAGCGCGCCGGGCGCCCGTCGAAGTCGCTCACCCTGAAGCAGGCAACAGCCCTGATAGACGCCGCCCAAGGCACCCGGCTGGAGGCCTACATCACGTTGTCCCTGCTGGCGGGCCTGCGGACGGAAGAGGCCCGCGCGTTGCGCTGGGATCACGTCGTCGCGTGGGCTGGTGACCAATGGCGGCCGGTCACTGAGGATGGGTTCGATCACGAGCAGCTTGCGGTGTTCGTGTGGCGCTCAGAACGGGCCGGGGGTGACACGAAGACCCCAAAGTCAAGGCGGACATTGGCCCTGGCCCACAGATGCGCAGCGGCACTGCGCGAGCAGAAGATCCGGCAAGCAACCGACCGGCTCGCCGCCGGGCAGCTCTGGCAAGACCATAACCTGGTATTCGCCTCGACCATCGGCACCCCGCTTGATGATCACAATATCCGAAGACAGTTTCGCAAGATCACCGAGTCCGCTGGGCTCGGCAGCAACTGGGTACCACGGGAGCTGCGGCACACGTTCGTGTCGCTGCTGTCCGCTCACGGTGTCCCTGTAGAGGCGATCGCGTTGCTAGCTGGGCACAACCAGACCGCTACGACTGAGCTGGTTTACCGGCATCAGATTGTGCCGGCCCTAACCCGGGGCGCCGAGGTTATGGACCAAATCTTCGCCTAACGTCAAGGCGAGCCTCCTGGCGGCCGTCACCCGACATCGATTGTGTTCGGTCCGCAGATCATGCTCGGGCGCTGGAGGGATCGCCCCTCGTGCAGCCCGCGCACCACCGCTGACATTACGGCGCGCCGCCGTGCGGTCGGCCGCTGGGTTGAGTGCGCGACGGCGCCGACATGACCTGAAGGGGCCAAAGGAAGGCAGCCGGCGCCCGGCCCCCCAGTCCCCCTGGCGGTGGCGCGCGGCGCTCATGCACGTATCGTGGCCAGCCCCCGCCCGGCGCGCTCCGCGCGCCCTTGAGGTGGTAGAGAGGGTTTTCACGGGACATCCTCAAACTAAGATTCGATTGACCGTCAATCAGTACGAATTCTCGAACTTATACTTGATCTTAAGTCACTAGCTGGTAATATGGTCTAGGCCCGGTTGACCGGCGGAGGCCTGAGTGAAGGACAGCATAGATGTGCAGGACCACCCCGACCATGTTGTTACCACCCGCCGATGCAAGGTGTCTGCGGACATCCGGGACTTCCTGCTGCAGGGTTACGACTCCCCAGCTACCGTGCATGAGGTCTGCGATGCGGTCGGCCTGAGCGTCGCCTACTGGTTTAACGTCCTGCCGAGGAAGGGGTACCAACAAGGCGGCGCCGCTTTCCCGTACACGGCGAAGGAGCGGCCGTCCGGGCACCCTGCCCTCCATATTGAGGCAGATGACTTGCTGGGCGAAGTGATCCTTCCTTCACAAGTCGGCGCCACAGTGCTGGTTCCGGTGTACGGATGGATCCCTGCCGGTCCCTTGAACCTGGCCAGTCAGGCTGTCGAGAGTGCGTTTCTGCTGGACAAGCAACCCATCGGCGAGGGAACGCTCTTCATGCTCAAGGTTGCCGGCGGCTCGATGATCAACGCTGGAATCGCTGACGGCAACTGGGTGGTCGTCCGGCAGCAGGCAGCTGCTCAGAACGGCGAAATCGTTGCGGCCATGGTTGGTGGAGAGGTCACGGTGAAGACCCTCCACTGGGAGGAGGAACTCGGCCTGCTGGAACTGGTGCCGCAAAACCCGGACTACCAGCCGATCCCCGGTGGTGACGTAACCATCCTCGGCAAGGTGGTCGGTGTGGTATGCGAGGCCTGATAGCTGATGAGGGCAGCAGCGACCTGGAGCCTGGCGGTGAGATTGACCTGTCGCTCCTTACTGCCCTAGCTGACGCGACCGCGCAAGCAGGGGATGCGCCCGCCGCCCAGAAGCTTTACGCCGCTCTACTGCAGGTACGTCAGCAGGTGTCCGGACCAGAGCATCCGGACACCTTGTCTGCTCAGTACAACCTGGCCCACTGGACTGGGGAGGCGGGGAACGCGGCAAGCGCCTGCGCACAGATGGCCGCGCTGAGGTCGGTAATGGAGCAGCTCTGTGGCGCCTACGATACGGACACACTCGCCCTCCGAGCCAAGCATGCCTACTGGACCTGGCGGGCGGGAGACGAGGCCGCTGCACGGGATCTGTATGCCACGTTGCTGCCCCTCATGTTCGAGGTCTTGGGCCGCGAGCACCCGTACGTGATCACCGTGCGCGCAGAATTCGCTACTTGTACCGCGCTGACAGGGGATGTGATTAGCGCGCTGAAGCAATTCTCCGCGCTGCTGCCCGAGACTGAGCGAGCGCTGGGCACCGAGCACCTACAGACCCTGGCGACACGGGCCAGCCTTGCCGCGATGACCGACGCGGCGGGGGACAAGACCCAGGCCCGAGAGCAGCTCGCCGCCTTGCTGCCCTTGGCCAGGCAGGTATTGGGCCCCCGCCACCCGATAACTCACGCTGTCCGCGGCAACCTCTTCCGAGTGGAGCAGGAACTCGGAGAGTAACCCTTAACATCGGCGGTCTGGCTCTTGGATGGCTCTTTGTATCCCGATGCCAGAAGCCTGTGGTGCCCGCTCCCTCGGGCGGCGGCCCGCGGCTGGCCGGCCGCGGAGGCAGCTGAGGGCGGGCGGCGTTGCAATTGCCCGGCATGACAGTTGATCTTGTACGGTGCAGGTAGCCGATCGCAGCCCAGGAGAGGCCGGGATGGCGCAGAAGATAACCGTCGCACTCGAAGACGATCTTGATGGCGGTCCGGCGGATGAGACAGTGCGGTTCGGGATCGGCGGCGCCGAGTACGAGATGGACCTGAGCGCCAAGAATGCTGCGGCGTTCCGCCGGCAGCTCGCACCCTTCATCGATTATGCCCGCAAGGCAGGACGGGGACCGCGCCGCCGGCCCGGGCGCACCACGGCAAGCCGGGAGCGCAGCGAGAACATCCGGGCGTGGGCCAAGGGCCAGGGCATCGCGGTCAGCGACCGCGGGCGCATCCCCGCGAGCGTCGTTGAGCAGTACCAAGCCGCCGACAGAAATCGGTGACGTAAGCCTGGGTCACGGACCGCACTGCCAACCCTCGCGCCGGTCAGCGGCCCTGACGGCCAGCCGAGGAGCGATTGGGCCAAGCCCCGCCCGCTCATGCCGAATTGAGCGCGTTGTGCACCCGCATGCTTATACACTGGGCGGTATATTCACTCGCAGCGTTGAGAGGGTCCACGAGCCGCGACGATCAGCGATTCGGCATTGTCATTCGTGTCCATGACGCGCCGAGCGCTTAATCGGTGCGGGGTCTAGCGGTAGTTTGTTAATTCAGGATGTAGAGGTGCAGGCCGCAGCCTGCCGCGACGGAGTTGATCAGGGCTTGCAGCTGCGGGGGCGGGGGCGCCTTGGACCATGCGGTCCACCAGCGCTGCAGGGTGAGCCATGGGGA
>DASYQM010000098.1:0-15931 GCA_036005525.1 Streptosporangiaceae bacterium | reverse complement strand
GGATCGGAGACCACGAAGTCGTTGTCCGGCGCGCGGCCGATGCGCAGCGCGGTGCTGGGCAGCGGCCGCGACCCGCTCGGCTCGCGGGCCGGAGGGACCGGCTCTGGCTGCGGGACCGGCTCTGGCTGCGGGACCGGTTCTGGCTGCGGGACCGCCTCGCGGGCCGGCCAGATCGGCTCTGGCTGCGGCACCGGCTCTGGCTGCGGCACCGGCTCTGGCTGCGGGATCGGTTCTGGCTGCATGTGCTGCCAGGACGGGGTGGCCACGCTGTCCTCGCCGCTGTCCTCGCCCACCGCGCTGATATCTACACGGGTGGGTGGCCGGCCTGGCGCGCCCGGGTCGCCCCCACTGACGGTGCAGCTGAGGACCGGCCCGTCGCCGGGATGGCCGAGCCGGACCTGGCATTCCCCGGTGATCTCGATCCGGTGCACTCGCTGGTCTCCGGCATAGGTGCCGTTGGTGCTGCCGTCGTCGGCCAGCACCCAGCGGCCGTCCTCCAGCCGCAGCACGGCATGCCGCCAGGACACGCGGGCATCGGTGATCACGATGTCGGACTCAGGGTCGCGGCCGACCACGTACGACGGGCCCGCCGGCAGGCTCCGGTCAGCTCCCTCGGACCGCACCACGAGCGGTGGCGTGGAGCCCCCCTCGGTGTTCACGCGCTAACTGTAAAGCGATTGATCTGAAGTAAAACCGGCCCGGGGAGCCCTCCCCAGGCTTCGCCGCCGATGCGGCCGCTAGTGTCGGCGCGGGCATCTCGCCGCACGACGTTCTGTACGGCGAGTGGAGCGAGCGGTGGGGCCGGAAGGCCGCTGGCGCTGGGCGCCGACCCACCGCTGACCAGCATCGACATGTGCCTTAAGGACGTCGGCCGCAAGTGCGCCGAACTGCTGCTCGGGGCGATCGACGGACACCCGGCGCACGGCCTGACCATCGTGCCATGCAGGCTCGTCACCCGGGCATCATCCGGGCCACACGCCGCGCCGGCCGACTCACCCGCAGGGGTCGGCTGAGTCACCCGGCACAGCTAAAACTTACTGAGTGCCGAATTAACCTTTAGCAAATCTTTAACCCTTAATACACATCAAGGGTGATGACACCCCAGCCGGCTCCGATTACAGTCCCGAATACGCTGCCAGACAGTCCCAGCAAGGCTTGATGATCCTGGCGGTCGCACGGGGGCAGGGGAGAAGCATCGTGGCCGAGCCGACACGTCGCGCGCCGCTCAAGACGACGGGACCGGGCCTGCTTTCGCCGGCTGATCGCGCAGTTTCCCCACTACAACGGCTACCCAGACAACAACCGCCCACTGCAGCCCCAATGGCCTTTCACGAGGCTCCCCGCGGCGGAAAGGACAACTGATGGTCAACTCCCCAGGTGACAAGCAGCAGTCTGATCCAGGCGACAATGAATTGGGGCCAGTCGATTTCCTCGCGATTGAGTTTCCCAACTCGCGCATTACCGCACCGGGTTTTGAGCGGCTGCTTTCCCTGACCGACCAGGGCGTTGTCGGCATCCTGGATCTGGAATTCATCGCCAAGGATTCCGCGGGCAACGCCCGCAAGATCGACGTCAGCGAGCTCCCCCAATCCCGATGCCGTCGGCCTGGGCGCCTGGGCGGGCGCGTCGTCAGGCATGCTCGACGACAGCGATGTCGGCGAGATCGCCGCGGCGATCGCACCCGGCAGCGCAGCGGCCGTCATCGTCTGTGAGAACCGGTGGGTCCTTGGCCTGCTGGACACCTGGCGGCGCGATGGCGCCCGCCTCATCGCCGACGGCGGGGTATCGCCCAGCAACGTGGTCGCGTGATCGCGCCGGTGCGTGGGACCGGACGTCAACGCTCGCGTCTCGCTGACCAGGTCGAGCCCCACCTCGTTTAGTACCGCGGTCGGGCTCCGTGCCCAGGTCGCGTGAGCGGCCAGCCGGTGTAATGCCCGGTTCGGCCGGCCGGCCGGTGTGATGCCCCGGTTCGGCCGGCTGGCGGCCGCGGACTCGCGGTTGGCGCATCGCCGCAGATGGGTACGAATCAATCCGCCACCTTGGCCTTGCGGTCTGCTTGTTCGCGTTGCGAGGAGAAGGTGATGGCAGCGGGGGGCCACCGTGCATACCGTCACCTGACCCGGCACCGCCCGGCCTGGCAGCGACGGATCCCGGCCCTGCCCTCGTTGGGTTCACCGCACCGCCGGTCGCGGCTGAGCCGCACCGATACAGGAAAGGACGCACATGTCACAAAGGCGCCGCCTCAGCTGGGCAGAGGTCCGCGCAGCCGTCCTCGACTGTGGCGTGCTGTCTCTCGCCTGCCTGCTCGCCTACTGGCTCGTCACCTTTGTCTTTTCCCACGTGTACTCCCTGTCCAGAGCCGACGATCTTGTTGGCAGCCTGTGGGCCGTGATCGCCACGGTGTTCGTCTTCCGGGACAGCTACCTGCGCAGCATGCGTGCCGCGGCGTCCCGGATGTCGGCCACGCTGGTGAGCTTCGCCATCTGCCTGATCTACCTGACCTTCCTGCCCTTCCACCCGTGGGCCCTGGCGGTGCTGATCGGTGTCAGCGCCCTGACCGTCACGTTGATGGGCCGGCCCGACGAGGCCATCACCGCTGGGATCACCACAGCGGTTGTCATGGTGACCTCTGCCCTGAGCCCGCATGACGCGTGGCAGCAGCCCATCCTCCGCATGGCGGACACGATCATCGGCATCGCGGTCGGCATCGCGGCCGCCTGGGTAGGCCTTCGGGTGCTCCGCCCCGAATCCAGGCTCGGGAACCCGGCCAGCCACTAGGCGTGTCTCGCAGATCCCCAGCCTGCTGCGCGACGGCATGGATCCACGAGACACCCGCTGGCCGACCCGGAAGGCCGGCGCTGCTCGCTCCGCGGCCGTGGAAGAACGGCAGTAGCATCCTCAGCAGCGGGACAAAGGCAGACAAAGGCGGGAGGAACGGAGGCGGCCTGGTACCGGCATTGGCGGACGTGGACGCCGGTCGTGAGCGGCCCGCCTCGGATGCGCTGATTGTTATAGATTGTGTGCCTTACGAGGTGTTTGTTTGATGCAAACTGGCTTGCTTGAACGTGCGTATGAGCTGGAGCGGATCGATGCCTTGCTTGCCCTGGCGCGGGCAGACAGCGGGGACATCCTCCTGATCACCGGCCCGGCGGGGATTGGCAAGAGCGTTTTGCTGGGAGTGGCCAGGGAGCGTGCGCATCTGGCCGGGATGCAGGTCCTGTCTGGGCGCGGCAGGGAGCTCGAGGGCGGGTTTTCGTTCGGGGTCGCGCAGCAGCTGTTTGAGCCGCTGCTCGCCGGCGCTGCCGGGACGAAGCGGGATGCCCTGCTCGCCGGGGCGGCGCGCCGGGCCCTGACCGCACTTGAGGATGAGGCGGGTGCTGCCCCGCCGATGGCGGGAGGCGATCCGTCTTTCGCGGTGGTCCACGGCCTTTACTGGCTGGCGGTGAATGCGGGCCGGACGGCGCCGGTGCTCGTGGCGATCGACGATGTCCAGTGGGCCGATCATGCGTCACTGCGTTTCGTCCTGTACCTGGCCGACCGGCTGGCGGGCCTGCCGGTCGCGCTGGCGGTTACCTGGCGAACGGGGGACGCCATGGCGCCGGGGACGGCGGATAGCCTGACGCGCCTCGAGCAGATCGCCGCGGGTGGCGTGGTGTCCCCGGGCGCGCTGAGCCCGGAAGCTGTGGGGACGCTGCTGTCCGGGTCATTTGGAACGGCGCCCGGCGATGAGTTCGCGGGGTCGTGCCACGCGGTGACCGGCGGTAACCCGTTTCTGGTGCGGGAACTGATCGAGACCCTGCGCGCGGAAGGGATCGGGCCCGGCGAGGCGGGCGCGGAACGGGTGGCGGGCCTGGCTCCCAGATCGGTCGCTCAGCAGGTGGCCCTGCGGGTCACGCGGCTTGGCACGACGGCTGGCGAGCTTGCACGGGCGGCAGCGATCTTGGGAGATGGAGCCGCGCTACGCAACGCGGCGGCGCTGGCCGGGATGGGGCTGGCGGATGCCGCGGCGTCCGCTGACAAGCTGGCCGGGATCGGAGTACTCGAGCCGGGGACACCGTTGCGGTTCGTGCACTCGATCGTGCGGACGGCGGTGCACGATGACATTCCCCAGGCCGAACGCGGGTTGCGTCACGCAGCGGCGGCGCGGCTGCTGGCCGCGGAGGGCGCGGATCCCGATGCGGTGTGCGCGCATCTGCTGGTGTGCGAGCCGGCTGGGTCGCTTGAGGTCGTGGACCAGTTGCGGGTGGCCGCGGCGCGGGCGATGGGGCGTGGTGCGCCTGAGAGCGCGACGGCCTACTTGAGGCGGGCACTCGCGGAAACGGCCGATGTGAGCCTGCGTGCCGCGCTGTTGCACGAGCTGGGCCTTGCCGAGAAGGTGCTGGCCGATCCAGCGGCGGTCCAGCACCTGAGCGAGTCGCTGGAGCTCGCAAGCGACCCGGTGCAGCGGGCCGCTGTCGCGCCCGACCTGGCGGAGCTGCTGGTGCTCACCGGGCAGTGGGATACCGGCGCAGCGTTCATCCAGGCGGCGCTCGACGAACTGGCGGACTGTGACGTGCAGCAGGGCGAGCGCGCCCGGGCGGCGGTTGTGCGCCTGCAGACCTGGCTGGCGGGGTTCGCGGCGTTCGACCCGCGCCTGGTGGGCGAATTCGATCAGCGCGTGGGCCAGCTGCTCGCCACGGCCCGCAAGGAGACGCCTGAGGAGCGCACACTCGCCGCGGCGCTCGCGGGCATCCTTGCCTGGCGGGGTGAAGAGGCTGAGACAGTCCTGGCGCTGCTCGATCACGCACTCGACGGAGACCGCCTGCTAACCCGGGGCGACTCCCCGCCGTTGGTCGTGGCGCAGGCGCTGATCGCAGCCGTGTGGCTTGACGAGCTCACACGGGCGGAGGTGCTCGCCAATCAGCTGTTCGCCAGCGCGCGGTCGCGGGGCTCGGTGGCCGAGGTTGCGGTCGCTGCTTGTGTGCGCGCCGCCGTGAGGGTACGCCACGGCGAACTGGCGGCCGCAGAGAGCGACGTGCGCACCGTCATGGAGATCGCGGGGGAGCACGGCGTCGCGTTCGCGGTTCCCTGGCGTTGTACTGCGGAGCCGATGCGCTGATCGAACGGCCAGAGCTCGCCGACGTCGTGGCCCTCGCCGCGGAGCTCAAGCTTGATCCTGATCTGGCGCGGACCGCTACCGGCGCGCTGCTCCGGGAGGTCCGCGGCCGGCTGGCACTGGCCGCCGGAGACTTTGCAGCCGCCCGGGCCGACCTGCAGTCGGCTGCAGCGATCTTCGAGTCGCTGCATCTGCTGAACCCCAGTACCTGCTGGCGTTCGGCACTCGCGCTGACGCTTGCGACCGACGACCCCGGCGAGGCGCTGCTGCTGGCCGGCAGGGATCTTGAACTGGCGCGGCAGACCGGATTGCCGCGTCCCGCCGGGGTGGCGCTGCGCACCCGCGGCATGCTCGTCGGCGGCCAGCAGGGACTGGATGACCTGCGCGAGGCCGTCAAGGTGCTCGCGGGGTGCGGCGCGCGCCTTGAGCACGCCCGCGCCCTCGTCGAACTCGGCGCAGCACTGCGGCGCGCGAACCAGCGCACCGCGGCACGCGAGCCACTGCGCAAAGGGCTGGATCTCGCCTACCGCTGCAGCGCCGGACGGCTTACCCAGCGGGCGACGGATGAGCTGCGGGCCACCGGGGCCAGGCCGCGACGGGCCACCCTTACCGGGCTTGAGGCGCTGACCCCCAGCGAGCGCCGTGTCGCCGAGCTCGCCGCGGCCGGGATGAGCAACCCCGAGATCGCCCAGGCGGTGTTCGTGACGCTCAATACCGTGGAAGGCCACCTGCGCCACGTCTACCAGAAGCTTTCGGTCAGTTCCCGCACCGAGCTGCCAGCCGCCCTGCGGTCGGCGGTCCCTTACCGGCCCGTTCCACAGCGTGGCCACAAGACGAAGGCTGCCCGCTGACGCGCCGGGCAGGCTGGAGATCTGCGCGACACGCCCTAATACCACGGTGCCTCCGTGGCGCGAACAGGCGCCTCCCGCAGGCACGCTGCTTCCATGGGGTTGCCGGGGGCAGTCCCATGGCGGCGGGCAGCCGATCGCGGCCGAGTGGAGCCGCACGGCCCACGCCGCCAGACCTGCTGGCTTGT
The DNA here is from genome assembly GCA_036005525.1 of Streptosporangiaceae bacterium. Classification (GTDB taxonomy): domain Bacteria; phylum Actinomycetota; class Actinomycetes; order Streptosporangiales; family Streptosporangiaceae; genus UBA9676. The sequence continues at coordinate 9,800 of DASYQM010000098.1, read as the reverse complement.
CCCCGGGACCTGGGGTGTTCCCGGGGACAAGCCAACAATCGATGCGCTCGATCAGTGCGCCACCGGATCGGGGCCGTCCAGGCACCGCCGTTAAGCGCGCTCGTTGTGCCCAGCCGGGGGATCCCTCAGCGCAATCGCCGGCGATCTGCACCATCTGGCCCATGACGGTACCTCCCTCGGAAGCGTCGTCTTGTCGGGCCGGGTACGGCGCACCTCGTCCGGGGTGGCTCCTGGTGTCGGCACCAGGCCGCAGCCGTAGATACCGGGCCCAACGCCCGCGTGCCGGTCATCATTCCTGGCCTGGTTCTTGCGCGCGGTCCAGGGCGATGAGGCGGTAGCAAAGCTCCACCAGTATCAGGCCGATCGCTGCCTCGACCAGCGCCTCAGCCAGTCCCCGGATCGCAAGGATCTGCAGAACTGCCCACAGGCTGTCCGGGTGGGGGGCGACCGAATCGAAGATCCCGCTCGCCACGGCCAGCGGCAGCACTACCAGCAGCGCTACTGCCCAGAAGTGCGGGCGGACGAGGTGCGCGGACCGGCGCAATGCCGCGATGACCGGCCTGTTCTCGATCTCGATCACCGGCCCGACGACTGAGAAGAAGACGATGGCGGCCAACCCCGGGATCACCAGCGCGATCAGCCCGACAACCACGAGCAGGCCCACCAGCAGATCCGCCCCGATCAGCCGGCCCCACGGCAAGGTCCGCAGGACCGTCCGCACCGAGGCGCGTTCGCTGCCACCTTCCACCTCGCGGACCAGCCTGCTGAGGAATCCCGACAGGAACACCGTCCCCAAAAGGACCACTCCCGAGGCGCTCAAGGCGGTCAGCAGCGATAGGGGCAAGCTGGCCCGGTCGGCGAAAACGTCGGCGACGACCTCTGCCAGCGCGGTGAGAACGGACACGACCACGGCAACCGCAAGAACCCGCCACCCGCCGCGCCTGCCCGCACGCGCCGCCCCAGCGACGATCGCACCAACACCCAAAGCGGGCGCAGAACGTCTGGCGCCAGCCTCGCGCCGCTTCCCCGGCTCGGGCTCGTCGGTCTGTGGGTGCGGCCCTCCGGACTCACGCCGTGACTGTCCGGCCCCTGCCCCCTGACGCATGCCTTCGGGGGCGTGCCGCTCCCTCCGTCGTGGTCGGCGGGACATCATGCCTAGCGACGCTGCGCGGGGTGACTTGGCCGCCGAAAGCTACTCCTCCGCCGACGCCATGGGCGCACCAGGCACCCGCCCCTCTGCGGTCCGTGACGGGCGGGACGCGCCGGCGGTCACACGTATTCCCGCCGCTGGAGGAAGCGGAACGACAGCCAGCCCGGCAATACCGGGAGCCAGTACGTCGTCAGCCGGTAGAGCAAGACGGCCGAGACGGCGGGCCCGGCCTGCACGCCCACGCCGGTCAGCCCCGCGACAAGTGCCGCCTCGATTGCCCCGAGGCCGCCGGGCGTGGGCGCGGCCGCTGCCAGCGCCGCGGCCCCCAGGTACACCGCACCGACGAGGACCAGGCTGGGACCGGTGGTGAACGCCTCGAGCGAGGCCACCAGCGCGGCGATGTAGGCCAGCGTGATGGCGGCGGAGCCGCCAAACAGCAATCCCAGCTTCACCGGGCTTGACGCGACGCGCCTGAGGCTGACCGCCGCGGAGCGCAGCCCGGGCACCAGCGTCTTCCTTGCCCAGCGGCGGCCCGGCCGGCTGGCAAAGACGATGCCGATCACCGCGAGGATCACGGCGAGGATCAGCAAGATCTTGCTGCTGGAGGGCAGCTTGAACGCCTTCGTCAGGTCGTGACCGGCGAGTACGAAGAAGACCACGATGAGCACCACGTGCATGATGGCGCCCGCGAGGCTGTTCACGCCGACCGCCGCGACGCTTGCCGCGGTATCGGATCCGGACTTCTGCAGGAACCGCGCGTTCAGCGCCATACCGCCCACGTTGGCCGGTGACACCCGGTTGATGAAAGACGATGCGAACTGGGCCACCACGGTTGGCCAGAACGGCACATGGCCGGGCACGCCGCCGATGAGCGCCGCTGCGCTCGCCACATAGGTCAGCGCGGACAGCAGGATGACCGCCGGCAGCCATGCCCAGTCCGCACTGAGGATCGCGTGCCAGCTGCTGCTTACCTGAGCGATCTGGGGGAGCAGGAAGTAGAACGCGCCCGCCAGCGCGGCGATGGCCAGCAAGGTCCGCGGCCGGACGCGCTGGAGTCTCGCGAGGTTCTGGTCGGCCTGGTCGCCGCTCGCCGCGATGGCGGCCTCGCGCGTCCGCTTCAGGAGCCCGTCCTGGCCCTTGATTCGGTGGCGGGTGCGTGCCGAGAGTGCGAGCGGCTGCAGCAGCGGCACGGCGGCGGCGACGCCGTCCCGGCCGATCGCGGGCAGAGCGCTGCCCACCGCACGGTCCGGGCCGATCTGGCCCGCCAGCGAGGTGAGCAGTTCCGCGACGTCGATGGCCATCTGCCGGCTGGTCGCGGCGAGTTCGGCGAAGCTGAAGTCGGCCAGCCGCGGGCAGCCGTTCTCGCCGACCATAATGTTGCCGCCATGCAGCGACCGGTGCGTGATCCTCGCCTGGCGCAGGCGGCTTACCTCGACCCACACGTCGCGGGCAAGCTCGTCGGTGATGCTGTCGGCCGGCATCTCGTCCAGGCGCTGGCCAGCTACCAGCTCCATGGTTAGCAGCACGGACCCGTCGTCGGCCTTGATCACCTGACCGACATGCGGTACTGCGACCCGGGCCCGTTCCGCCATGACCGCCACGAGCGCCTCATGCTCGACGGCCCTTAGCAGTGAGGATGCGGGCCTGGTGTCGCCGACTCCGCGCAGCCTGACGGCACGGTAGGCGCGGTAGAGCAGGTCCGCATCACGCTGGTCCGAGCCGAAGACCTTCACGAACAGGGCCTGTCCATCGTCGGTCACCGCCTGGAACGGCCGTGACCCCTTTGCGGTGACGCTCGCCTGCGTCACCCGGCTGGCTGGCACGCCGCCCGCCCTGAGCGCGGCGGCCACGCCCGCCGCTCCCATGCGGCGGTCCGGCACCCCGAACGCCACTAGCAGGCCGGCCCCGACGGCCACCCCGGCGGCCACCGCGAGAACCAGGTTGACCGGCGACAGGCCCCCGGTGATCACGCGCGCCGCGGCGATCAGCAGCAGCGTGGCCCACGCCGTGCGGCGCCACGGTCGGCTCAGCCACGGCGCCGCGGCCACGGCCACGGCGGCCAGCCCGGCGATGACGGCCGGGTTGGGGAAGCCCGCCCCGCCGAGCCAGGAGCCTCGCCGCAAGCCGGCGGGCAGTGGCCCGAGGGCCCCCTGCCCGGTCAAGTACATGATCGCGGTCATCAATGCCGCCGCCGCGACGAAGCCGCCAGCAACCGTCGCGACTACCCGGAAACGGCGCCGGCGCAATCCGGCGACGAGCAGGACCAGCGCCGCGCATGCGATCGTGACCTGGACCAGCCCGGTCAGCACCTGCCCAGCCGCAGTACTGGGTTCGGCCTCGCTGACCGTCGTGGCGTTAGTGCTCAGGAGTCCGCTGGGGCTTAGCGCCGCGATCGTCCCGGCGATGGCGAGCACCAGGGCCGCGACGATCAGGCGGATCACATCGCCAGGGTGGCGGTACCTGGTGGCCGGCAGCGTGAGGCCTGCCGGCCGCGCCCGCTGTTCACCGGCAGCTACCCGCATCCTTGGCGAATTCGTCATGGACAGTACGCGCGCATCGTGTCGATCATGCTTCAGCCCTGCCTACCTGGGGCGCTGGCCGGCGAACTCGCCGGGATCCTGACTGGCCTGACCGGGGCCGGCTGGGCAGCCCGGCGGGTCCGGCGTCCCGCGCGCGCACGCGCCTCCATAGTGGCCGTCCTCCCCGTCCGATGACCCGGCGCGCAAGCCCGGCAAACGGAGCGACCCCCTCACGCCGGTCGAGATCATCGGCCTGCCTTACGAATCCTTACCCATCTACCGGAAACAGACAAGGACGTGCGGCAGCCGGGACTTGCTGGACGTTGTCCAGCGGGCACGTGGGCACATGACTAGCCTGAATACCCGGTCAGTGTGGCGCCCCAGTTCTCGCGAGGAGCCACCGATGCCCGCGGGGGAGGTCGAATGCCGGACGGGCCGCGTCTGCTGGTCGCCGCAGCACTGGGAAAGATCATTGAGCCCCTGCTGCGGCAGTCTCTGAGTGACGCCACGGTGCGGATCGCTGAGGACAAGGCCGCTGTTGAGCGCGCGGTCGGCGATCGCCTGCGGTTTGACGTGGTGGTCAGCGACCTTACCTGGAACGACTACGTGATCGAGTACTCGTTCGACGGCCTTGACGTGCTGGACATCCTGCGGAGCGCGGGCCGCCAGACGCCTGTGATCTTCGCCGCCCAGGGCCACGGAGTGGAACGCGATCACCTGGAAGAGGCAGTGGAGCAACCCGAAGTGGTGGGTATCTACCGGAAGGCGACGGGGCCTCAGCCATTGATAGAAGCCGTCGATATCGCGGTTCGAGGCGGCAACCTGACGGAGCCTCAGTTTTCTCCTGCGGGCAGCCCTCCGGGTATTCCACGGATCCATGCCTACTTCGGCAAGGGGAAAGGGTCGACCGCGGCGCGGCTGGCTGGGGCGATCGCCTCGGGCCGGGCTGTCAACCACGAAACGCTCGCCAGCACAGCACATGTGGGGTACGACACCGCCGCGAAGCTCGTCGACTACCTAGGGCCGCTGATCAGGGACCGCGGCGAACACAGCCCTGAGCTCAAGATGACACCCGAAGTCGTGTACCGGTGGTGTGGTGAGCATGCGCGATACATCCTGAGCTGGTGCCCGCGTAACGGCCATGGCGACATAGCAACGCGCGTCACCGCGGCACACCAGCCGTAACCGTCCCGGCACCCCCGGCCGGGCGCGCCTTACTCGAGCCGGGGGATGCAAGTTCTTGCATGGGCCAATCAAGATCCGGCAAGGATCCACCTGATTAGATCCTGCTTAGGCGCCGCTGGCCGGGTCCCGGGATATAACTGGGCTTGGTGACGCTGAGCCCGGGAGACACTCTCGTTGGAGAGGTCGGCGACGGCATGGGGGGGGCGCCCTCGACCGCTGGTCGAAGTCCGCCGCCGGGCGCAGCGTCCGTCTTCGCTGGGTAGCCGATGTGATCGATGGCCACGCCGGCTACCTGGCGAAGACCAGGTCATGCCGACGCCGGGGTCTCCTGGCTGGCCCGGACGGGAAGCCGGCCGCTCACCTGGGTCCCGCCGCCCGGCTGGGCCCGCAGGTCGAGCGAACCACGCAGCGCGGCCATGCGGTCCATCATGTTCTGGATGCCGGAACCGCCACGTGCCTTCGCGACGTCGATCCCCCGGCCGTTATCGGTGGCGGTGAAGCGGAGCTCGCCATCCAATTCTTCGACGTTGATCAGCATTGTGGTGGCGTGCGCGTGCTTGACGGCGTTCTGCAGGGCTTCGAGGCAGCAGAAGTACACGGCCGCCTCTATCTCCAGCGGGTAGCGCTGCACCGAGTCCGCGTGGACCTCGACGGTCAGCGGTGAACGCGCGGCCTGCGCTTCGAGCGCCGCCACGAGCCCCAGGTCGGCCAGGACGGCCGGATAGATGCCCCGGGCCAGCTCTCGTAGCGTTTCGACGGCGTTGCTCACATCGGCCACGAGGGCCTCGAGCAGCTCCCTGGTCTGCCGCGGGTCCTGCTCTGCCATCCCTTGTGCCGCCGCGAGCTTCAGCTTCAGCGCTATCAGGTCCTGCTGCGCGCCGTCGTGCAAGTTGCGCTCGATCCGGCGCCGCTCGGTGTCCTGCGCCGTGACCAGGCGCTGCCGGGACACCGTCAGCTCTTCCAGCCGCTGGCTGAGCTCGGCGGCAAGGCGCTCGTTCTTGAGCGCGAGCCCTGCCTCGTGCGCCAGGTCGTTGACCAGCCGGGTCTCGGTCGGCGTGATGTCCTCACGCTTCACCACGGCCACCATTCCCAGCAGCTCGCCCTGGTATCGCACGGGCACGGCCGCGGCGGCATCGGCAATGGCCGGTGGCTCGCCCGACTCGAGCGGCAGCCGGGCCTGCCTCACGCCGTTCGCCGGCCATGAAGCCGCGAGCCGCAGCTCATCGCTGACCCGGAGCCAGATCTCGGCGCGGTCGGCTTCGGTCCCCTCGGCAAGGATGCGGGCCATCCGGACGGTGAGCTCTTCGTCGGCGTAGAGCTCGGACACGTGCCGGCTGAAAGTGGCCAGCACCTCGTAGGGGCTGGCGCGCCTGCCGTAGGCCAACCGGTTCGCCAGCCGCTGCAGGCGGGTGCGCACCGGCTGAAAGATGAGGGCGACAACCGCTGCCACGACGAAGGGGATGGCGCGGTCGGTCGTCGGGGCATCGATGCTGGTACCGACGGACACGACCAGCACCAGGTAAATCGCACCGATCAGTGCTACCAGCGCCGCGTATACCAGGGCGCGCCGCAGGAAGACGCCGATGTCGTAGAGGTGGTAGCGGAGAACCGCGATCCCGATCGCGGCGGCCACCCCAGTGAGGCCGAGCGGCAGCATGGTGCCGCCCACCGGGTTAAAGACGACGTCGCCGTTGTGGTAAACCGTGAAGCTCACGGCGACGGCGACTACCGTCAGCCCGGCAAGCACGAGCGCCGCGCCGGCGAACCATTTGATCTGCTGGCGTTCTTCAAACGGCGCTCTGCGATAGCGGATCACCAGGGTGACCGGGGCCAGCACGGCGCAGATGAGGTCGATGAACTCGCCGGGGAGGCTCAGCGCCGTTATGCCGGTCATCTGGCCTGCGATGCCGATGGCCATGCCTGCCAGCGCCACCCAGGCGAGCGACCACCAGCGTGGCGAGACAGGCTCACCATTGGGGAAGAGGAAGGGCAGGAAACAGAACGTGAGGATCACCGGCGGGATCCATATCCAGCCGGCGAGCCACTGCCAGAGACTTGCCTCGGGAATAGCAGGATGTGGGGCGTAGGCGACGTAGCTGGAGAAGCCCAGGACGAATTCTTCGAGTCCCCACAGGGCGCCGATCCCGCAGCATACCCACCCGATCCGGTTCCTCGGCCGCCGCCAGACGATCAGTGCGCCGACGACGGCGAAGGCCATCGCGAAGATCGGGGTCAGCCGGAAGTCCTGCTGGGCGGCACGCGGCAGTGACGGCAGGTAGGCGTGAGCGGCGTCCCCGAAGTGGGATCCTGCACCGCAGAGGACAATCGTCGCGACCGCAAGCGCCCAGCCCAGCCAGACCCTGACTTGTGCCGGATGGGGGTGCGCCGCCGTGGTCATCGGACACCTCCCGGGTCAGGCCGAGACCCGGCAGGCTGGGCGGTCGGCCCGACGTTCATGGCCAACCCCACGGTAGGGCCATTCGGCTGGCCGCGCCAAAGCGGCCGGATCGTTCTGCCTGGCCGGTTCGGGCCCGGGGGTGGACGCGCCGGGCTCCTGGCATGGTCAGGAGCCGGATCGCTCGCCGCGCCGGGGCTGCAGGCTGCTGATGATCTTCCCGACGGCGACAACGAGGAACAGCTGGCCGGTCACCGCTTCGAGCACGGCGAAGGTCTGCCCGGGGTTGGCGGCCGGCACCAGGTTCCCGTACCCGACGGTGGTCATCGTGACAAAGCTGAAGAACAGGTCCTGGGTGAGCGTGCCGTGCCCGGCGGCGCCGAAGAACGGCACGGAACCGAACTCGCCGGCGGCCTTGTAGGCGAAAGCGAAGAACATGCCGATCAGCAGGTAGGCAGCGACGGCGCCGAGCAGGGTATCGGTGTCGATCTGGGCCCGCAGGATGAGGTGGCGCACGATGGAAAACGGCGCGATCAGATACAGCAGGCAGCAGATGGTGAAGATCCCGCCCAGCTCGTTTCCGGGCTGGTGGACGAAGAAACTCGCGACCGCGGCCACGGCGGCCAGGCCCAGCACCGTGTCGGCGACGATCCGCACCCCGCGGCGCGCGTGTGAGGTCCGCAGGGTGAGCCAGACCGTTGCCAGCTGCACGGTGAGCACGATCGAGGCCGCCCGCGTCTCGGTCACCGAAACCGACACCACGTAGGTGACCACCACCAGCAACAGCACCAGCCCGTAGCTGTCCGCCGAAACGAACGAGCGCCCGAGGCGATGCCACCACCGGGACTCGGCGCTGGCTGCGGCATTGTCTTTAGCGAAGTCCGGCACGTTGACCTCCAACCGTCGCCGGGAAGGCTCTGGAACCGGCGGCAGGATTTGCCGCGGCCGGAACCGGCAAAGTCAGCTCAGGCCTATCACGGCGCTGATCACCAGGCAGGCACCCAGGACAGGGCGTCGCGGTGCCCTTAGCGGTCACCGGGCGGGGGCCCGTCCGGGGGCTTGGCGGGGTCCTGCTTTCGCCGGCGAAACCACCCCGACCTGGGGCTGTGGCTCTTGGTGGTCTTGTCGGGCGCCAGGGCGGGCGCGACCGTGGCGTCATCCTCGACGACCTCGTAGTACCGGCCGTATGTCCTGACCGCCGCCAAGATCACACCGGCCGCCGGCAAGGCGAGGAAGGCGAACAGGATTCCGCCGAGCGCGCCGCCGATCAGCGCGGCCGCGAAGGCGACCGGCGCGGGAAGGGACATCGTCCTCGCGGTCAGCCGTGGGCTCAGGAAATAGTTCTCGATCTGCTGGTACACCACGATCCAGACGAGCACGATCAGCGCGTCGACCGGCTCGTACAGCAGCGACACCAGTACCGGTATGGCCCCGCCGATGTAGGTGCCGACGATCGGGATGAACTCGGCGACGATCCCCTCGAAGATGGCGAGCGGCGCCGCGAACGGCACGCCCCGCCAGCGCAGCACCCCGTACATCAGGACACCGTTGATCACCGTCAGTAGCAGCCGGGAGTAGAAATAGCCGCCGGTCTGGTCGATCGCCTGCTCCCAGATGAACAGGATCCGCCGCTGCCGGTCGGGACGGAACCGCGAGCAGACCGTCCGCCGCAGCTGCGGCCCCTGCGCGACCATGTAGAAGGTGAACAAGGCGATCGTCAGCGCCTGGAAGACGCCGCCGACGATCCCGGTGGCGACCTGTACCACACCGCCGAGCAGGCTGCCCGCGCCGGCCAGCAGCTGGCTCCCGTACTTTCGCACCTGGTCTTCGATGTGGGCCTGGTCCAGCTGGATTCCGAGCGGCTTGAGATACCGTGCCAGGTTGTTCACCAGATCCGGCAGCGAGGTGATCAGCTGCCGGGTGCCCGACACAACCGCCGGGATCAGCAGGGCTATCAGCCCCGCGATCGCCACGAACACGGCGACGAACACCAGCCCTGTGGCGGCGCCGCGGCGCCATCCCCGCTTCGCCAGGTAATCGACCGCGGGCTCGATCGCAAAGGACAGAAACAGCGAGATCACGATGATCTGGAGAAACCCAGCCAGGCGATGCACGATCGAGTCCGCGATCCCGGCCAAGACCAGCCCTCCGACGATGGCGGCCAGCAGCCACAGCGCGGCGTGACGCAGAAAGGACCGGCTCCAGGGCACGAAGACATCCGGCGAGGACGGCTCGGACTCCCATGCCGGGCGGCCCTCTTGGTCGGTACCGGCAGCAGGCGATCGTTGATCCTCTTTCGGCATCTTCCATCCTCCCTGTCCGTAAAAGGATCACAGATACTCCGGCACGGCAGCGGCGCCAGTAAGAAATCGCAACTATGGCCACACAGATCCTCTGCTGTCGTTGGGCATCTAGCGGTAGTTTGTTAATTCAGGATGTAGAGGTGCAGGCCGCAGCCTGCCGCGACGGAGTTGATCAGGGCTTGCAGCTGCGGGGGCGGGGGCGCCTTGGACCATGCGGTCCACCAGCGCTGCAGGGTGAGCCATGGGGA
>DASYQM010000097.1:0-6196 GCA_036005525.1 Streptosporangiaceae bacterium | reverse complement strand
TCGGTCAGGGCGGTCGCCCCGCGGAGCCGTTCGGCATGCTCTCGGAGTGTGGTGACGTCGGAGGCGAGCGCACGTTCTGCGGCCAGCCGGGCGGCGGTGCCGGCGATGGCGGCCCGGTGGTCGCCGATGTCGCGCAGCTCATGCAGGGACAGCAGCCGGAGCGGGCGCTCGAGGCGGTCGGCGTCATCGGCCGCCCGGACGAACGAGCCGCCGCCGCGCCCGCGCCGCGTCTCGACCAGGCCCATCGTCCGGAGCGTGGCGAGTGCCTCGCGAAGCGTCACCGTCGAGACGCCGAGCTGCCCGGCCAGCTGGCTCTCGGCCGGGAGGCGTTCCCCGTCGAGCAGCAGGCCCAGCCGGATCGCCTTGGCTAGCCGCCGGGTCACAGTATCGGCACGGCCGCCGGTGTCGAGCGGCGTGAACAAGGTGCGTGCGCGTACGGTCGTAAGCGCAGGTGGTGCCACGAATGCCCCCTCCCGCGGACCCGGGTGCGCGCGCCGTTGCATGTACTTGACACAAACATCTGGTCCTGTAGGTTATCGGAATCGTCGATCCCCGGGCCGCGCTTCGCGCACGGGGTCGTTCCTGCATGACGAAGGGCACGGGTGGGCGAGACGGCGATGGGCAGGCAGGAAGCAGCGCCAGCCAACCAGGGCGCTGTGCCAGCCGGCGCGGGGGCAGCGAGCACGGGGACGGCCGGCGCGGGGACTGCGAGCGGGAGGTCGGCCGACGGCGTGCCCGCGGTCCGGCTGACCGGTGTTCGCCGCGTGTACGGCCAGCTCGCGGCCGTCGCCGGGGTCGACCTGGAGGTCGCCGAGGGCGAATTCTTCACGATGCTCGGCCCCTCTGGCTCGGGCAAGACCACGCTGTTGCGGCTGATAGCCGGGTTCGAGCGCCCCGACGCGGGCTCGGTCGAGCTGGCCGGGGTCGACGTGACGCGCGAGCCGCCGTACGCGCGCAACGTGAACACCGTCTTCCAGGACTACGCGCTCTTCCCGCACATGGACGTCCTCGAGAACGTCGAGTACGGGCTGCGGGTCGCCCGGGTGGCCAAGGCGGAGCGGCGGCGGCGGGCGGAAGCCGCGCTCGACATGGTCCGCCTGGCCGGGCTCGGCGCCCGCAAGCCGGTTCAGCTCTCCGGCGGCCAGCGGCAGCGGGTCGCGCTCGCCCGCGCCATCGTCAACGAGCCGGAGGTGCTCCTGCTCGACGAGCCGCTCGGGGCGCTGGATGCGAAGCTGCGCCAGGAGATGCAGTTCGAGCTCAAGCGCATCCAGCGCGAGGTCGGGATCAGCTTCATCTACGTCACCCACGACCAGGAGGAGGCGCTCACCATGAGCGACCGCCTGGCCGTGTTCAACCAGGGCCGCATCGAGCAGCTGGGCACGCCGGTCGAGGTCTATGAGCAGCCCGCCAGCGATTTCGTGGCCGGCTTCATCGGCGTGTCCAACCTGCTCGAACGCGGCGGGCGCCATTTCACGATCCGCCCGGAGAAGATCCACCTGCTGGCCGACGGCGAGAAAGCGCCCGACGGCAGCCATGTCGAGCGCGGCCGCATCGAAGAGGTCGTCTACCTCGGCATGCTGACCCGCTACCAGGTCGCCCTGGAGGCGGGCGGCAGGCTCACCGCGGTGCGCCAGAACCTGGAGACCGCGGCCGCCGAAGCGTTCGAAGCCAGGGGGCGGACCGTGAACGTCGCCTGGCGCGAAACCCAGACCTACGACATACATAACGAGAACCGGGCTGGCACGCCCACAGCCCGTAGCGAGGGGATTAGCTCATGAAGACATGGACACGAGCGGGCACGCTGCTCGCGGCCGCGTCCGCCGCCGTGCTGGTGGCGGCCTGCGGCTCGTCCGGTGGAGGCGGCACCTCCGGCAGTAGCGGCGGTAACAGCGGTACCAGCGGCCTCACCGCACCGCAGGCGAACGCCGCGGTACCGACCTCGGTCGGCAAGGGCGAGGGAAAGCTCAACCTCATCGCCTGGGAGGGCTACGCGCAGCCCCAGTGGGTGAAGCCATTCGAGCAGGCGACCGGCTGCCAGGTGAGCGCCAAATACGCCGGCTCCTCGAGCGAGATGGTGTCCCTGATGGCCAACGGCGGCGGCGGCCAGTACGACATGGTGTCCGCGTCGGGCGACGCCGACCTGCGGCTCATCTACGGCGGCGACGTGAAGCCGGTCAACATCAACCTGGTCCCGCAGTGGAAGAACTTCCACCCGTTCCTGCAGAACCCGCCGTTCAACACGATCGGCGGCAAGCACTATGGCGTCTCCTTGCAGTTCGGCCCGAACGTGCTGCTCTACTCCAAGAAGACGTTCCCGTCCGCGCCCACCTCGTGGTCCGTGCTCTACGACAAGAAGTACGCGGGCCAGGTGACGGTGCCGAACAACCCGATCCAGATCGCGGACGCGGCGCTCTACCTGTCGAAGACCCAGCCGGGCCTGGGCATCACCGACCCGTACGAGCTGACCCAGCCCCAGTTCAACGCCGCCGTCAACCTGCTCAAGCAGCAGAAGCCGCTGATCAAGAAGTACTGGGACCTGGCCTCGCAGGAGATCTCACTGTTCGAAAGCGGCACCACCGTGGTCGGGGCGGCGTGGCCGTACCAGACCAACACCCTGGTGGCCGCGGGGGCGAAGGTGGCCGACACGATCCCGAGCCAGGGCGCGACCGGCTGGGCCGACACCTGGATGCTCGCCACCAAGGCGCCGCACCCGAACTGCGCCTACAAGTGGATGCAGTGGGCGACGACCCCCAAGGTCCAGGCGCAGCAGGCGGTGTTCTTCGGTGAGACCCCAGCGAACAAGCTGTCCTGCCCGATCATGGACAAACTCCAGAAGGGCGCGTGCGCCGCGTACCACGCGAACGCGCCCGAGGCCTACTTCCAGACCATCAAGTTCTGGAAGACCCCGCTGGCACAGTGCGGCAACGGCAAGAACAACTGCGTACCGTTCCAGCAGTGGGTCAGCGCCTGGACCCAGATCACCGGATAGCGGCGTGCTGGCAGGCCCCGTGCTTGGCAGGCCCCGTGCCTAGAAAGCACTGCGCTCGATGACGGCAACCGCGGTCCGCGAGGACCGGCCAGCGGCGGGGGCGGCCCGCGTCTCGGCGGCGCTCTGGCGCCGGGCGTGGCTGCGGGCCACCCTCACGCTGAGCCCGCCGCTGGCGTGGTTCCTGGTGGTCTACCTCGCGTCGCTGGTGGTGATGCTGGTCACGGCGTTCTGGACCGTCAACCCATTCACCAACTCGCTCGAGCACACCTGGTCGCTGGTCAACTTCCAGCAGATCTTCACCAGCACCTACCTGACCATCATCGCCCGGACGGTCGCCATGGCGGCGATCGTCACGGTCACCGACGCGATAATCGCGCTGCCGTTCGCGTACTACATGGCGCGGGTGGCGTCGCCCCGCGGGCGGCAGGCGCTGTTCATCGCGGTGCTGCTGCCGCTGTGGGCGAGCTACCTGGCCCGCGTCTACGCCTGGATCGTCATCCTGCAAAAGGGCGGCACGCTGAGCTGGACGCTCTCCAAGCTCGGCCTCGGCGAGGTGAACATCGGCTACACCAACATCGCGATGTGGCTGGTCTTCTCCTACATCTGGCTGCCGTTCATGATCGTGCCTATCTACGGCGCGCTGGAACGGATCCCGGACTCGCTGTTCGAGGCCTCCGGTGACCTCGGTGCCCGTAACTGGCGCACGCTCCGCAGCGTGATCTTCCCGCTGGCGCTTCCGGGCGTGGTGGCCGGCTCGATCTTCACGTTCTCGCTCACCCTGGGCGACTTCATCACGCCGATCCTGGTGGGCGGGGCGAACTCCAGCTTCATCGGCAACGTCATCTACTCGAACATCGGCACCGCGGGCAACCTGCCCTTCGCGGCAGCGCTCGCAGTGGTCCCGATCGTGATCATGATCTTCTACCTGCTCGGCGCGCGGGTCCTGGGCGCGTTCGAGTCGATGTGATGGAGGGGCGGCTGGCCCGGGCCGGGCTGCGTATCTGGGTGGCGGGGGTGCTGCTGTTCCTGTTCGTCCCCATCGCCATCATCTGCTTCTACGCGTTCAACTCCTCCAACGTGCAGAGCTGGCCGATCCAGGGCCTGAGCCTGAAGTGGTTCACGGTCGCCTGGCACGATCCGCAGGTGCGGGCCGCATTCGTGCTGTCACTCAAGGCGGGGCTGTTCGCCACCGCGGTGGCCCTGCTGCTCGGCTCGGCGGCCGCGTTCGGTGTCCACAGGTTCCGGTTCTTCGGCCGGGAGGCCGTTTCGCTGCTCCTGGTGCTGCCGCTCTCGCTGCCGGGGATCATCACCGGTATCGCGCTGAACTCGGCGTTCAACTTCTCCGGGATCGGGCTCTCGCTGTTCACGATCATCATCGGGCACGCGACGTTTTGCATCGTGGTGGTGTACAACAACGTGCTCGCCAGGCTGCGGCGTACCTCCGGGTCGCTGTATGAGGCCGCCGCCGACCTGGGCGCGCACGGGCTGTTCACCTTCCGCACGGTCACGCTGCCGGTGATGTCCACGGCGGTGATCTCCGGCGCGCTGCTCGCGTTCGCGCTGTCGTTCGACGAGGTCATCGTCACCACCTTCACCGCCGGCGCGGAGAATACGCTCCCGCTGTGGATCTTCGGCGCGATCCGGCTCGGCCAGCAGCTCCCCGAGGTCAACGTCGTTGTCACGTTCGTCTTGCTGCTGACCGTGATACCGGTGGCGATCGCGGCGCGGCTGACCGGCGGCGGCGGGATGACCCGGGCCTCGGCGGGCGCGCGGCGCGTGGCACCGGCCGGGGCTAGCGGGCCCAGCGGGCCTGGCGAGGCCCGGCAGGACGGCCCGGGCGGTGGCGGCCAGGCCGCCACCGATGTCGCGCTCGGCGCCAACGTGCCCTGAGCGCCTGCCGGCCCTCCGGGTCCCCGGTTCCGCGGTCGTGGAAACGTGATCATGACTTTGCTGTCGTTATGACTGCATCCAGGTCCTGATCATGAATGACGCGGCGCCTGGCAACGGTCAGATCGTGCGGCGGGGCCGGGATCGTGTGCCGCTGGAAGGCCGCGAAGAACCGGAGCCGTGTCCTAGACGGGGACCGATGCCCCCGTGACGAGGCGGGCGCCCGGTGAGGCGAGGAACAGGTACGTCTGCGCGATGTCGGGGATCTTGGGCCAGGCGTCGTGGTCGGCGTCCGGCATCATGCTCCGGTTGGCCGGGGTGTCGATGATGCTGGGAACGACGCAATTCACCGTGATGCCCGTGCCCCGGACCTCGTTGGCGGCCATGGTCACGAGGTGCAGCACGCCCAGCTTGCTGACCGAGTACGCGAACCCCGATCCGCGGGTCACCACGGCTGCCCGGCTCGCGGTGTGCACGAGGCGGCCCTGGCCGGCCGCCGTCATCGCGCGCAGCGCGTGCTTGGTGACCAGCGCGGCGGTCAGCAGGTTCAGCTCCAGCTGGCCGGTGAGCACCGCCGGGTCGAGCTCGGTCAGGGGGGTACGCGCCGCGAAGCCCCCCACCGTGTTGATCACTGCCCAGGGCGCCGGGCCGTCATCGAACAGCGCGCCCATCGCGGCGTCGTCGAGCATGTCAACGGCGTGGTAACGAGCGCTGTCAAGGCGGCGGTCCCCGGCGGGCACGGTCCGCCCGGCGCCGATCACGTCGGCGCCCTCCTGGGTGAACGCGGCGGCGAGGCCGGCCCCGAGCGCGCCGGCCGCGCCGAACACCATCACCGTCCTGCCCGCGAAGCGCCTGTCCGGCATGCCCGGGGTTCCCTCCGTGGATCTTCAGTACTCACACCCTGCCACGGAGCCGGCCCTCACGCACGAACCGGGATCATCACCGCTGGCTGCGGCGCCCCGAGCTGGACCGCCACCAAAGGAAGACAATCAGCCCAATCAGCAGCCACGGGATCAGCCCTCCCAGGGGGTGCCAGAAGAAGAACGGGGCGAACGGGATTGCCAGGGCATGCCCGATCACAGCGGCGATCACGATGATGAGAACGAGGCCGATGATGCGGTGACGCGGGCGCCGGCGTGGCGGCGGCGCGCTGCGCGGGCGCACCTCGTTCCCGAGGTCTTCGGTGGCGGGCAGGTCGTTGAACAACCCGTTCAGGTCGGACTGGGTCTTGGCCTTCATCGCCCGGTCGAGGCGCTCGTTGAACTCTGCCTGATCCAGGCGCCCGTCGCTGTAGTGCTTGGACAGGCGGTCGGCGACGTC
>DASYQM010000096.1:0-5436 GCA_036005525.1 Streptosporangiaceae bacterium | reverse complement strand
TGATCCCGGGGGACGCTGTGAGCAACCTCGCCCGGGTCCCCCACGCCACGCCCCAGCTGCGCCAGGCCCTCGAGAGGGAGTTCGGCCTGGACAAGCCGAAATGGGAGCAGTACCTCATCTACCTGAAGAACCTGCTGCACGGGAACATGGGCATCTCGTTCGCCTACCAGCAGCCGGTGAGCCACCTGCTGATACAGGACCTGAAGAACACCCTCCCCATGGTCACCGTCGGCACGGTGGCCGCCATCGCGGTCGGGGTGGTCACCGGCGTGCTGTCGGCCTGGCGGCGCGGGTCCGTACCGGACCACGTCAGCACGAACGCGGCGATCTTCGCCTACGCGTTCCCCACCCAGTGGCTCGGCCTGATGCTGCTCATCATCTTCGCCGGCACCCTGCCGGCGGGCGGCATGTCCAACCCGTTCCTGTTCGGCGCCGAGCCGTTCTGGCAGCATCTGGCCGACGTCGGCCAGCATATGATCCTGCCCGCCGCGACCCTCATGCTGACCGCCTACGGCAGCTACACGCTGGTCGTCCGGTCCTCGATGCTCGAGACGCTCGGTGAGGACTATGTGCTCACCGCCCGGGCCAAGGGCCTGCCGCCGCGGCGGGTCGTGCGTCGGCACGCGTTCCGCAACGCGCTGCTCCCGGTGGTCACCCTGGTCGCGCTCGACCTCGGGTATATCGTCGGCGGGGCGCTGCTGATCGAGGTGATCTTCAGCTGGCCCGGCATCGGGCTGGCCATGTACGACGCGATCGGGCAGCGCGACTACCCGATGCTCCAGGGTGGCTTCCTGATCCTCACCGTGGCGGTGATCTTCCTGAACTTCGCCGCCGACCTGCTCTACTTCCGCCTTGACCCGAGGATCCGCGAATGACACTGCCACTCCAGGACCCGCTGCTCTCGGCCGAGGGCCAGGGCCAGCCGTCCAGCCGCAGCGGGTTCTTTCGCACCGTCCTGCGGGAGCGGAAGGCGGCCGTCGTCGGCCTGGCGATCATCGCGTTCTTCGTCGTGCTGTCGATCGTCGCCCCGTATATCGCGCCCCACAGCGTCACCGAGCCGAGCTGTGCGGTGTACGCCCCACCGTCGGCCCAGCACTGGCTCGGCTGCGACGACGGCGGCATCGACATGCTGAGCCTGCTCATGGTGGGCGGCCGGATCTCCATGATCGTCGGCTTCGCGGCGACGCTGGTCGCCATGATCATCGGCGGCGGCGTGGGGATCCTGTCCGGCTACTTCGGCGGGTGGACCGACGTCTCGCTGATGCGGGTCACCGACTACCTGCTGGTCATCCCCGATCTGGTGTTGATGATCGTGATCGCCGACCTGTGGGGAGCCAGCCTGTTCCATGTGATCATCGTGATCGGGATCCTGGAGTGGACCTCGACGGCCCGGATCATCCGCGCGCAGGTCATGAGCGTGCGGGAGCGGGCCTACGTCAAACGCGCCCGCGGCATGGGCTCGGGCAACTTCCGGATCGTCTGGCGGCACATCCTGCCTCAGGTCGGCCCGCTGCTGATCGCCAACACCGTGCTCACCATCGCGATCGCGATCTACCTGGAAACCGCGCTCGCCTTCCTCGGGCTGGAAGACCCGACGGCGGTCACCTGGGGCACGATCCTCGAGCACGCCTTCGAGCGGACCGCCATCTCCTCCGGAGCCTGGTGGGCGATCGTGCCGGCCGGGTTCGCGATCGCCGCCGTCATCGTGGGCTGCTTCCTGTTCGGCCAGGCGGTCGAGGACGCGCTCAACCCCCGGCTGAAGGTCGCCCACCTGTCGCTGCGCCCGTGGCGGCTGCGGCCGCTGGTCGGCAGGGGGCCGGACGCCCTATGAGCCTGCTCGAGGTGTCCGGCCTGCACGTCTGGTTCGCGCCGCCGCACGCCGCGGAAGTGCACGCGGTGCAGGGGGTGAGTTTCGCGCTGGACCCGGGGGAGCGGTTCGGCCTGGTCGGCGAGTCGGGCTGCGGGAAGACCACCACGATCCTCGCGCTGATGGGGCTGCTGCCGCCGAACGCGTCGGCCGCTGGGGAGGTCCTCATCAACGGCCAGAACATCCTGGCGGGCGGGGAGGACTCGGTGCAGGCGTACCGGTGGAAGGACGTGGCGATGGTGTTCCAGGGCGCGATGAACGCCCTGAACCCGGTGAAGAAGGTCGGCTGGCAGATTGCCGAGCCGATGGCCTTCCACGGCATCGCGCAGGGCACCGCCGCCCGCAAGCGGGCCGGCGAGCTGCTGGAGCTGGTGGGCATCCCGGCCGCCGCCGGCGAGAGATACCCGCATGAGTTCTCCGGCGGCATGCGGCAGCGGGCCGCGATCGCCATGGCGCTCGCCTGCGAGCCGAAGATCCTGCTGGCGGACGAGCCGACGACCGCGCTCGATGTCATGGTGCAGGCCCAGATACTGGAGCTGCTCACGGGATTGTCCCGTGACCTCGGTCTCGCCCTCGTCCTGGTCACCCACGACCTGCCTGTCGTCGCCCAGGTGTGCGAGCGGGCGGCGGTGATGTACGCGGGCGAGATCGTCGAAGCCGGCCCGACCGAGATGCTCTATCACGCTCCCCGTCACCCCTACACCAGGCTGCTCTTCGCCGCCACGCCCGATCTCTATGCGCAGGACGCGGTGATCTCCATCCCCGGCGCGCCGCCACGGCTGGACAGTGAGCTCGCTGGCTGCCCGTTCCGCCCGCGCTGCGACGTTCCGCTGGAACGCTGCGCCGGTGAGCACCCGGAGTTCCGCATGGTGGGGCCCGGTCACCAGGCCGCCTGCCACCGCAACGACCTGGTGGGGGCGTCATGAGCGGGACCGGGCAGGCGGGCCCGGCCACAGCCGGGGCGGTGGGCGCGACCGCGCCGGAGGTTCCCCTCCTGGAGGTAGCGGACCTGAAGACGTACTACCAGGTGCGGCGCGGGCTGACCGAGCGGCTCGTCCGCACCCCCCGGATGTGGGTGCACGCCGTGGACGGGGTCAGCTTCCGGCTGGGCCGCGGCGAGATGATGGCGCTGGTCGGGGAGTCCGGGTGCGGAAAGACGACCACCGCCCAGACGATCCTGGGCATGGTCAAGCCGACGAGCGGCAGCATCCGGCTGAACGGCACCGACATCGCCAAGCTGGCCGAGCGCCAGTTGCGCCCGCTCCGGCGCACGCTGCAGATGATCTACCAGGATCCCTACGAGTCGCTCGATCCGCGGTTCCGGGTCCGGGAATCGGTGGAAGAGCCGATGCTCGTGCACGGGATAGGAAGCTCGCGCGCCGAGCGGGAGAAGCTGGCCGTGGAGGCGCTGGAGCGGGCCGGACTCTCCCCGGCCCGGGTTTACCTGGACCGGTTCCCGCACGAGCTGTCCGGCGGCCAGCGGCAGCGGGTCGCGATCGCCGCCGCGCTGGTTCTCGGCCCGGACCTGCTGCTCGCCGACGAGCCGGTGTCGATGCTGGACGTGTCGGTCCGGGCTGGCGTGCTGTCCTTGCTCGACACACTACGCCGGGACGGTGACATGGGCATTCTCATGATCACCCACGACCTCTCCACGGCGGCGCGCTTCGCCGACCGGATCGCGGTGATGTACCTGGGGCGCATCGTCGAGCATGGCCCGGCCAGCGACGTGGTGCGCAACCCGCAGCACCCCTACACGAAGGCGCTCCTTTCGGTGGTGCCCAAGCGGGATCCCCGCGAGCGGGCCGCGCCCCAGATCCTCAAGGGCGAGACCCCGAACCCGATCGAGGTCCCACCGGGCTGCCGGTTCCACCCCCGGTGCCCGGTCGCGGTGGAGCGCTGCCGGGCGGAGGACCCGCAGCTGCGGCTGCCGGCCGCTGCCACGAGTCCGGCACACCAGGCCGCCTGCCTGCTCGTCTGAGCTGCGTCAAGGGCGCCGTGGATAACGGCCCGGGCTGCGAATGTAATGAGCTAGTAGGTTCCTGGGAAACGATGTGCCGGCACCTTATTCGGGGGTCCGGCGAAAGACTAAGATCATCGGCGATGGGGGCCGGGCCGCTCCCATGCCTTCGCTGCTGACACCGGTGACCTGCGGCAAGCGCATACCCCCGGATGAGGAAGGCACCGGTGGGCGAGCAGACACAGGCGACAGGCAGAACCCACAACGCCCTTATCACGCCACCTGGCCCGCCGCCTGCCCCGCGGCGTCGCACGCGACATCTGGTTCCCCTGCTGGTCTACGCCGGCCTGAGCCTGGCCATGTTCGGCCCCTGGGTTCTGGGCCGGATGAGCACCTGGTTCCTCTCGGCGAGCACACAGGACGGCTCGATCTTCGTCTGGATGTTCCGGTGGTGGCCCTACGCGATCAGCCACCACATCGATCCCTTCTACACGACAGTGGCGTGGGCGCCTGGGGAATCAATCTCAGCTGGGTCACCTCCGTGCCGGCCCCCGCCCTCGCCATGTCGCCGGTCACGGCGGCGTTCGGGCCGTTCTTCTCCTTCAACCTGGCCGAGCTGGCCGCCCCGGCGCTGGCCGCCTGGACCGCCTACCTGCTCTGCCGGCACCTGGTGGGGTCGTTTCTGCCCGCCCTCGCTGGCGGCTTCTTCTTCGGCTTTTCGCCTTATCTGATCGACGAGTTCGGGCAGGGGCACCCCAACCTGTCGCTCGTCTTCCTGGTGCCGCTCGCCGCTTACCTGGTCGTGCAGCTGATGGACGGCTCCCTGCCCGCGAGGTGGGTCATTCCGCTGCTTGGCGTGGTGCTGGCTGTCCAACTCTATATCAGCACCGAGACGTTCGCCACGCTCACGTTCATGGGCGTCCTGTTCGCCCTGATCGGGCTCGCGGCCGGCCCGCTGTGGCGGCGGCGGCTCCGCACCGCCGCCGCGCCGCTCGCCGCCTCCTACGTGGTGGCGCCCGCGGCGGGCATTCCTCTGATCCACGGCCTGTTCGCCCGGCCGCGCCCCTACAAGCCGATCCTGTTCGCCACCATCGGCCACGGTGCCCACAGCCCGGGCGACTTCCTGCGTTACGTGATCCCGGGACGCTTCACCGTGCTGTGGGACGGATGGCACTGGAACACGTACGGGAACCCTTGGTACCTGGGCATTCCGCTGATCGCCCTGCTGATCGTGTTCCTGGGCGCCGATGCCGGTCGGCGCGGGACCTGGCTGCTCGCCGCGGGGCTGCTCGTCACGCTCCTGTTCAGCATCGGCGACACGCTCACGGTGTTCGGCGCGCACATCATGCCCTGGCGGCTCGCCGCGGCGCTGCCGCTGCTCAGCCATGCGCAGCCGGGCCGCCTGGTGGTCTATGCTTTCCTGCTGATCGCGGTGATCATGGCGCGGTGGCTGGCACGGCCCCGGCTCCCCGCCCTGCGGATCGCGCTGGCCGCCGCGGCGGCGCTGGTGATCCTGCCCAATTTCCACGCCGACGTGTGGGCCAGCCGCATCCCGGTCCCGGCCTTCCTCACCCAGGGGACCTACCACCGGTACCTGCGGCCGGGAGAGATC
>DASYQM010000095.1:0-5815 GCA_036005525.1 Streptosporangiaceae bacterium | reverse complement strand
CTCCCCGCCGCTCGCCTCGGCCGCGCCGGCCACAATCTCAAGGAGCGCCCGGGCCACCGCCTCCCACCGCTGGTGAAAAACAGGTTCCGCCGGCGAATGACCAACCGCCCCGAAACCCTGCCTGCCACCCAGGTCGTGGATACCGTCCACCCGCAAGACCCTACCCGTCCGGGCCGCCGCACCGAATGTTCCCGTATGCGTCCTTGCCCACGCTTGCCACCCGGCCAGTTGCTCGACGCAGGCGGCAATGCGCGCCTGCCTTGCGAGGCTTCACGATGTTCGGTGACCAGCCCGGCGCACGGCCGTCAGCAAGATCATGTCCTGGTGGCGGAGCTGGACTGTTCGTCGCCGGCGCGTTCGGCGGGCGCTGGGCTGGCAGCAGCCGGGACCCCAGGCGGCCCGGGTCTGGCGGTATCAGCGGATCAGCCCGGAGATGAGCTTGACCGAGCCCGCCACGATGACCACGCCGAACGGGTAGGACAAGATTGCGTGGGCGAGCACGGAGCGCCGGATCTGGGGGTCGCGCAGCGTCGTGTCTGGAACCTGCTAGGTCATGCCGATGGTGAAGGCGACGTAGGCAAAGTCGCGGTAGCTGGGCCGCTGCTGCCCGTCTTGGTCGCCGAACGCGATGCCCCCCGGCTTGGTCCGGAGGTGCAAGTCGGCGTAGCGCAGGGTGTAGACGGTGTTCATCACCGTCCACGACAGCATGACGGTCAGCCCGGCGCCGCCAATCAGCAGCACCCGCTCCGCGCCGCTGTTGCGCCCGGCTAGGGTCAGCGCATATCCCACCCCCAGCAGGCTGGCAACGCTCGCCCCGACCAGCAGCGCCCGCGCCGAGCCTTCCGTCTGGTCTTCGGGGCGGCAAGCGGCGCCGCGCGTGAGGTGTCGGCCCGGACAATGATCGGCCAAGTGGCCAGGAGGAAGGTCAGCGCGGCGGACAAGCGCCGGATCACGGCCGACACCTCCGGCGGCCTGGGGCACACGTATGCGAACTTCCAGTTGATCCAGGGCCTCCTCGGCAACTGACCAGCCCGGGTGCTTGTCTCGTTGGCTTACGCTTGGAGATGGCTCGCCGCGGGAGGGGGCGGTCGTGGTGCCAGGGGTGCATGAAGGACCGGCCGGAATGGCCGGCCTCGGGCGCGCGGCGGGGCTGCTGTGGAGTGCAGCTGCTGCCGGGGTGAGCATCTCCGGCTGCTGTTGCTGCAGGTGGGTGCTGACAACCCTTGGTGAGGCCGCGGCATGAGCGGGCTTCCGAGTGGGGCGGTCACCTTCTTGTTCAGTGATATCGAGGGTTCCACGCGGCTGGTCAAGGCGCTGCGGGAGCGCTATCCGCAGGTTTTGGCCGAGCACCGGCGGCTGGTCCGCGCCGCGATCGCCGACCAGGGCGGCCATGAAGTAGACACCCAGGGGGATGCGTTTTTCGTGGCGTTCGCTGGCGCGAAGCAGGCGGTGGTGTGCGCGCTGGAGATCCAGCGGGCCCTGGCGGGCCATGACTGGCCCGTCGGTGCACCGGTCCGGGTCCGGATCGGCATCCACACCGGCCACGCGGTCCCTGCGGAGGGGTTGTATACGGGTCTTGCCGTGCATCGCGCGGCGCGGATCTGCGCCGCCGCCCGCGGTGGCCAGGTGCTGGTGTCGCAGGCGACGCAGACGATCATCGAAGATGACGAGGAGGAGCCGGGGTTCACGCTGTCCGACGTGGGTGAGCGCACGCTGAAAGACCTCGACCGGCCGGTTCGCCTGTTCCAGCTTGCCGCACCCGGGCTTGACACCCGGGCCCCGCCCGCGGGGCACCGCGCAGGCGGCCCGGCCCATCACATGCCGGCAACCCCCCGGGGGGCGGAGCCGCGAGCCTTCACGGCGGCGACCCGGGCCCTGTTCTTCGTCGGCCGAGCGCGCGCCCTCTCCCGGCTGCTCGCCGCGGTCCAGGATGCGGCGGATGGTGATGCACGTGTTGTGCTGGTCACCGGCGAAGCGGGCATGGGCAAGACGACACTGGTCAACGTCGCCGCCGCTCGCAGTGGGCTGCTCGTCGGCTGGGGAACCTGTGCCGAGGCCGGGCGTACGCCGGCGTTTTGGCCGTGGAGCATGGCGCTGCGCGGACTGCTCAGCGGCGTGGGCGCAACCGACGCTGACGAGTTGACGCGGACCGACACTGCCGAGCTGGCCCGGCTGCTCCCGGAACTCGGCGACGGGCCAGCCGAGGGTATCGATGCTGGGTCGGGCGAGGGTCTGGACGACACCGACGCGGCGCGGCTGCGGTTGTTCGACGCCGTCGCCCGCTTGCTGGAACGGCTGGCCCGCCGCCATCCGACGCTCGTGGTGCTCGATGACCTGCAGTGGGCCGACAAGTCGTCGCTGCAGCTGCTGGAGTTCGTCACGCAGCCGCACCGGCCGGTCCCGCTGATGATCGTCGGTGCGTACCGGCACGACGAGCTCGGAACCGATACGGCCCAGTCGCTGGCCACAACAGGTGTCCGCGGCGAGGTGATACAGCTACACGGGCTGGCGCCGGATGAGGTGTATGACCTTGTCGCCGATGCCGTCGGTGGCAGCGCCGCCGAACGCTGGGCGGGAGAGGTGCACCGCCGCACCGCCGGTCATCCGTTCCTCGCCCGTCAGCTCGCCGAGTTGCTCGCCGACCCGGCTCGCCCCGCTGGTGGAGTGCCGGCCGCTGCTCACGACCTTGCGTCGCGGCGGGTGGACCGGCTCTCCACCGGATGCCGGGAGCTAGTCAAGATCGCCGCGGTGGCCGGGAATGAGGTGCTGCCCGACATTCTCGCGGAGGTGGGCGGCGCCGACCCGGCGACGGTGGCGGCGCTGGTCGAGGAGGCCGTGGGGGCTGGCGTCCTGGTCAGGGACGCCGACGGCAGCCGTGCCTTGTTTGCGCACGACCTGTTCCGCGAGGCGATCTACTTTCGGCTCCCGGTCCAGCAGCGGATCGCCCTGCACCAGCAGATCGCCGACGCGCTTGAGCAGCGCCACGCCTGCGGCACTGTGGTCGTGCCTGCCGATCTGGCCCGCCACTGCGCGGCCGCCGTACCACTGGACGGTGCCGAGCGGGCGATCCGCTGGGCCCGCGCGGCGGCCCGGGCCGAGCGGGCCCGGCTGGCGTTCACCGAGGCCGGCGGGCACCTGGCCCGGGCCCGCCGGGCGATCGAGGACTCCGGTGACAGGCAGTCCGGCGGGCCGCTCGTCGACTTGCTCATCGAGGAGGCCGATGCCCGGGTGCGGGCCGGGGATCCGCCCGGGGCACGCAAACTGCTGGACGAGGCCGCACGCAGGGCCGAGGCGCTGGGTGACGCCGAACGACTCGGCCGGGTCGCGCTCGGCGTGCTCCAGCTCGGCGCGCGATTTGCGATGCCCCGCGACGACATCATCGCCCTGCTCGAGACCGCCCTCAGGGCGCTGCACGGCACCAGGACGACGCTGGAGGCGCAGCTCACCGCGAGCCTGGCCCGGGAGTTGACCCACTCCGTCCCCGACCACCGTTCCCGAGCCCGGCCTTTGTCCCAGCAGGCTCTTGGCCTGGCGCGCGAGCTCGGCGACCCGGCCACCCTGGGCGTGTGCCTGCTCGCGGGCCACGATGTGCTGTGGACACCGGGCCGCGCCGCGGAGCGGATCGATCTGGCCCGGGAGATCGCAGATCTGGCCGTGCGCACCGCAGACCCGGAGCGGCATGCCGAAGGCGTCCTGCTCACCGCCACCGCCCTCCTCGAGACGGGCTCGGCGGCGTTCCGGGCCGCCTTGACCGAGTACCTCTACCTCACCGAGGGGTTCGGCCAGCCCCGCCACGATTACATGGCCCTGACCCGCCGCAGCGCACTGGCGCTGATCGACGGGCAGCTCGACGAGGCCAGGCAGCTGATCGACCAGGCGAGCGCGCTGGGTGAACGGATCTGCGAGCCCGATACCGTGAACGTCCGGACCGGTCAGCTGCTGGTGCTGGCCCGGGCCTGTGGCATACCAGACCAGTTGCGCGCCACCGCCGCCGAAGCGATCCGATGCTGGCTAGGGGTTCCCGCGCACGCGCACGCGGTCGCCGCCGGGCTGCTCGCCCTGGCCGGCGAACCCGGCGATCTCGACGCCGCGCGCCGCGCCCTGGACACCGTGACCGCCATCGGCACCTGGCGCGACGACCGCTCCTACCTGTGGTCACTGTTCGTCGGCGGGATGGCGACCGCCGCGGCCCGACTCGGCGACCAGGTCCTATGCGCCCAGCTGCTCGCCGAGCTCGAGCCGGTCACCAGCACATGCGGCGTCGGCGGATCGCTCGTCTGTTTCGTGGGCAGCAACGCGCACTGGGCCGGCATCGTCTCCGGGGCGCTGGGTCGCACAGAACAGGCACGGCACTGGCTGGAGCAGGGGCTGGCCGTGCATCGGCGACTCGGCGCGCGGGCATGGGAGGCCGAAAGCCACCTCGAACTCGCCAAAGTCGAACCGGCTGGCAGCCACGCCGAGCGCGCCGCCCAACTCGCCGCCGAACTCCGCCTCTTCGGCGTGACCGGTCGGCTATCGGCCATGCAAGGCGCCGCGGAGGCCGAGGCGGTGGGCAGCCCCAACGCCGAACTGCGCCGCGACGGCGAGTAGTAGCGGATCCGCTACCGGCACTCCTGCGCCCACTTGCGCGACTCCACGGGCCGGCCTGCGAACCCTACTCGCCCGGCCCGGCGGTCGGGTCCGCCGCCAGCGCCATCTACGCCCACACCAAAAGGCTGGGCCACCGTCATCCCGCCGGTGGCCTGGGCCGGTGGCCAGGGCGCGCCGATAATCATCGGCGCCGCCGGGCTCCTGCCCGTCCTCAGCGCAGCCCGCATGTCAACCACCCAAGCGCTCTGGTCGCTATGAACCGCCACGGCCAGATACAGCGACCCACGATGAGCTGAAACGCAAGAAATCCACATCTGTGCGAGGCCGCGAAGACACCGTGCAGGCGGGTCGGCGCGTGTTCTCCAGAACTCCTCGCTCACTCAGTGTGATGCGATCTGTGAGCTGGCGGTTATCCGGCCGGTCGCGGACGGTCCCGGCCAGCCCTGAACGGCAGGTGCACGCCCCGGCGGCGTGCGTGCTTCTGTCCAGGGTCGTCCGCGATGGCCGTGACCAGGCACGACATCTGTGACTCAGTCCGGCGATGGGACCGCCCGCAGCTCGTAACTGAGACCACCAAAGGAGACCAGGGGAGCGCGACGCACCCGTCCATCGGCTGCCAGGACCGGTGTTCTTTAGGTCAACGGCGGTGGAGGTGGGAATTGAACCCACGGAGGGGTTGCCCCCTCACACGCTTTCGAGGACTGCGCTTGGGCGTTCACCAGCGTCCGCCGGTGTTCCTGACCAGCACGGACAACCGGCCCGCGGCCACCCGTGAACCGCCGTGAACGGCAGTGAATGAGACACAAACTGAGCCAAGACCCCTGCCCGGCACTAGCCCTGATGCCTGCCTTCGGGGTGGCCGCGATGAGCTCCGAGGCGATCTCCCGAGCACTGAACCTAACCCCAGTCCTAGCCGACCTCGGCGGTCAGCCGCCCAGCGCGTCCTGGTTCGTGCTCGTGAGCCTGGCCATCACGGAAAGTTAGCAAACCGCATGCACCTGCGCGTCCCGGCTCGTTCATCCCTGCCGACTATGTGCGGCGTGGGGTAGGCCTGCTTCGACGCGCCTGAGCGCTCCGATTGCCGCTTGGTCTCAGGGATTCAACGCAACACCGTCCTGATCGAGTTGGATCTGGCGGAGGTGTTGCATGGATCGGATCTCGGGTGAGGAGAGGCAGCGGATTGCCGGGCTGCTAGCTGAGGGCGCACCGGTGTGGCGGTTGCAGC
>DASYQM010000094.1:0-5473 GCA_036005525.1 Streptosporangiaceae bacterium | reverse complement strand
GGCGGGCTGGGCGGCGCTGCGGTCTTTGGCAGGGTCGATTGGATCAGGTCGAACCAGGACGAGGACAGGTTATCGGGCTGGCCGGGGACACATTGTGGCTGAACCGGTCCGTGCACCTTGGCTGTCGCCGAGCCGCCGGGCCAGTCCACGCGGGCCCGGTCGGATGCCTGCTGTCCGCACCACGAACCCCACCAGACGCGGGCGGCTGCCCGCTCCCCCGGCTGAAGAACCACGTATCCAGCGCTCTTGAACTCCATAAAGACGATCGTGCGGGTCGGAAGCGGTGACCCGTCGGGCCGCAATGGCGTCACGGCTGGCTTGTTCGCGAGCTGGCAAGCCCGGCCGCTGACGTTCTCTCGGCGATCACCTGCCCGCGCAGGCCGGTGCCGTCCCGCTCCCAGCGCACCTCGGTTACGACATCATCTGGTCCGCATGCTGGCGCCATCGCATCATCGCCTTGACGGGCGGGCATTTGGCGGCCTCCTCGGCCCATGCGTGCAGCAGGGCCGGTTTTGATGCGGGGCTTCCCGGATAGGTGCCAGTCAACGCCGGTGCCGCGGCGGGGGTCAACGTGCAGCGCCCGCAGCGCGCCAGCGCGGGGACGAACGACGCTGAGGCCCGCAAGGCCCGGCGTAGGCTCGGCTGGCCGGGGTGTGACTGGTTGTGACCCTTAGCACGGGGGCCGGGTCCGCCAATGGCGGGGGGTATCTTCGGCGGGCTCCAGAACCTTCCGCTCGATCACCGACTGATCGCTCCCGAGGAGTTCCACCGACCTGATCGCGGTCCCCGCATAGTCGCCGCACCGCTGCACGATCACCAGCCACATCGCGTCGTGCGGCTCCACGGTCATCTGAGAATTGTTCGCCAGCTCGACACGTATCTGAACGCCCGCCGGGGGCAGGACCCGGCCCCCGATCACGGAGAACAGTGCCCCATTGCCGCCGAGCGTGCCCCTGGCACCGATCGACAGGTGGCGCGCCCAGGGGCAGCCTGCGCTGCCCAGGCCGCCGCCCCCGGAACTGCCGCCCTGCGGGATCACCAGCCAGGTCTGGTCAACCGAGCACGAGTCGCCGTCCAGCGTCCAGCCGATTATTCCCGGCGGAGCCTGCAGGATCAGCCTCGAAGCGGACGAGGAAACCACAGCCTGGGGAACGAAGCCGGGCGGCATGTCCGTATCGCCGATGGCGAGCCTGGTCGTCCTTGGCGCCATCGGACCACCGCCAATCCGGCCTTAGGACGAACTACCACAACAGGCTATTTGGCCTCGCCGTCCGGTTGCCTGGTTCTGGCGCCCGGCTTGCGGGCGTGGGCGCCTATGGCCGGGGCGGGCCGAAGGGGGATTCGTCGCCGTCGCCGCCTAGTCGCTGACCTGGCGGGCGTTGCCCCGGGGGACCGGGCCCTTGACGTGGGGTGTGGCCCGGCGGTGCCGCCCGCGAGGCGGTGCGCTGCGCCGCGGCCGTAACCGGCGTCGCCCCCGCCCTGATGATGCTCTGGCTGGGCCGTTCCGTGTCGTGCAGTCGGCCCGGGCGCGACATTGTGTTCCTGCAGGGACCAGCCGAGGCACTGCCGGCCAGCGATCGGGATGTCAAGGTGGCCTGGGCGATCAGCTCGTCCCATCACTGGGCCAACGTCCCGGCAGGCCTTCGCGAACTCCACCGGGTCCTCACCCCTGGCGGCAGGCTGATCATCGCCGAGCGCCTGGCCCGGCCTGGTGCTCGCGGCCTGGCCGCCCACGGCCTCACCGAGGCACAGGCCGCCGAAGCCGTGGCCACGGCACAATCAGCTGGCTTCACAGACGCCCGGCATGAGACTCACAGGGCGGGCCGGCGCACCATCGCCATCATCCGCGCGCACCGCCCACCCGCCGAAACCCGATGAGGACGAGGAAGCCGCGCACAACCAGCGAAGCGATCGCTGTGGTGAACATTCACAAGCTGATCAACGGGAAGTCGGTGTTCGGCGGGCCCGCCAGTACCCGGGCCCGGCCGCTGAGGATCGGCACCGTGGTGGTGGACGACGCTCACGCGGCGCTGGCCACCACCGACGCCCAGTGCACCGTGCGGATCCCGGAAGGCAGCGGTGCCTACGACAAGCTGTTCGACATGTTCCGCGGCGATCTGGAGCGGCAGAGCAACGTGACCGTGCTGGACATCGAGACCGGTGCCCCTGGGGCCGTGATCAAGGTGCCGTTCTGGGCGTGGGCCAGCAGAACCTCAGAGGTCAGCCGGATCCTGCACGACTGCCGCGATGACGACGACCTGATGTTCACGCTGCCGTTCGTGATGGACATGCTGCCGATCTGCCAGGCGGTCTTCACCGCTGAGGCGGTCGAGATCAAGCCCCCGCTCCCGCCGGTCGGCCTGATCTCCTCCTTCACCTCCGCCCAGCGCCGGGTGTACCTGACGGCCACGCTGGCCGACGACAGCGTGCTGGTCACCCACTTCGACGCGGCGCCGGCTGCCGCCGAGCGCCCGATCACCCCGGTATCAGCTGCCGATCTTGGTGACCGGATGATCCTCGCGCCGCCGCAGATCAACCCCGGCCTGCAGGAGGCTGAAATCCGGCAGGCGATCGCGGGTCTCGCCGATCAGGTCAATGTCGTCGCGCTGGTCCCCAGCAAGCGGCGCGCGGGCGAATGGGAAGACCTGGCGGACGTCGTCACGGCCGCTGACGGAATCGAAGCGGTGGTCGACAGCGGCGCGTGCTGAGCTACGAATTGCTGATCGACACATTGGCCTCGTGGTGATGCGGTGTGGGTCAGCCCGCCTGTCGGTGTCGGCGGGCACAATCAGGCGGTAAGACCCGGCGCTGGAGGGATCGTGGGCGAACTGACTTCGGTGGAGATCTGCGCGGGGGCCGGGGGTCAGGCGCTTGGCCTGGAGCAGGCCGGCGTCCATCACGAGGCGGTCATCGAGATCGACGCCGATGCCTGCGAGACGCTGCGCCGCAACCGTGGGGCGGAGTGGAAGATCATTGAAGACGACGTGGCCAATGTCGACGGCCGCGCCTTCCACCAGGTGGACCTGCTGGCCGGCGGGGTGCCGTGCCCGCCGTTCTCGATCGCCGGCAAGCAGCTGGGCGCAGGTGACGAGCGGGACCTGTTCCCGCAGGCGCTGCGGCTGGTGGAGGAGATCGGCCCGCGCGCGGTGCTGCTGGAGAACGTGCGCGGCCTGGGCACCCGCCGGTTCGACGGTTACCGCTCCCAGGTGCTCGCCCGGCTGGGGACGCTGGGGTATGGAACCTGGTGGGACTTGGTGCACGCCAGCGAGCACGGGGTGCCCCAGTTGCGGCCGCGGTTCGTGCTGGTGGCGATCCGGCAGCCGTGGGCGGGTTGGTTCCGCTGGCCCGAGCCGCTGCCCGGCCGCCCGCCGACGGTCGGCGAAACGCTGCATGACCTGATGGCCTCGCGCGGCTGGCCGGGTGCCGACACCTGGTCCCAGCAGGCCAGCAAGATCGCCCCGACGATCGTCGGCGGCAGCAAGAAGCACGGCGGGCCCGACCTGGGTCCCACCCGCGCACGCGCCGCATGGAAGGAACTCGGCGTTGACGGGCTGGGTATCGCCGACGACATCCCTGGGCCAGCCTTCCCGGCCGGGCAGCCTCCCAAGCTGACGGTCCGCATGGTGGCACGGCTGCAGGGCTTCCCCGACTCCTGGGAGATCGCCGGCCGGAAGACAGCCGCCTACCGCCAGGTCGGAAACGCATTTCCGCCACCGGTAGCCAGGGCGCTCGGCACTGCCATCGCTCTCGCCCTCAAGCACGTCATCCCGGCGCCCACGACGACAGACGTCCAGCATCACGCCAGCCTGGCGCCCACTATCGGTCGCTTCTCAACTCACTGAGCTCAGCCTCGTCACGGAGCCGGACTTACGCAGTCCTGCTGTGTGTGAGATGTTGCTCTACCGTTGACCCTCGTGGGCCGAACATGGCATGTGTTGCGGGCTGCGGCGCTCGGCTTGGGAACGGTTGGACTTGCCAGCGCCGCTTACCAGAGTTACGGTGTGGCGCTTGACCGGCGCCACTTTCGGCCTCCAGGCGACCTGGTGGACATCGGCGGCGGTCGGCAACTCCATCTGCTGATAACTCCTGGAGCTGGGCCACCACTGGTGATCGTCTCAGCGCTGGGGACTCCCGCGATCGACTGGCTGGCGATCCAGCGGGCGCTGGGGCCCGAGGTGCCGATGGTCCTTTATGATCGCGGCGGCCTTGGCTGGAGCGACCCGGGGCCCCGTCCGCGAACCACAGCGCTTATGGCGGATGAGTTACAACACGCTCTGCTCACCGCAGCCCACATCCAGCCGCCGCATGTGCTGGCCGGGCATTCCCTCGGTGGCCTGATCGCCCTGATCTACACCGCGCGCCATCGCGAGCAGGTGGCCGGCCTGGCGCTGATCGACTCCAGCCACCCCGACATGCACAACCGCCTGCCGGGCAGCGGACGCCTCACCAGCCGCCACAGCGAATGGCTGCTGCGAGCCGCCCGGTGGCGGCTGACACCACTGGGCCTTGTCCGGCTCGCCGATGATCTCGGCATCCGCCGGCAGATCACCGACCGGGCGCGGCGTATCTACCCCCCTGATGTCGCCGCCGCAGGCCGCGCGCTCATGCTGTCCTCCCGCCAGCGCCGGGCCGATGTGTCAGAAATGGCCCACGTCGGCCGCAGCTGCAACGAGGCCCGCGCTTGCCTGGCTAATCTTGGCTCCTTGCCGCTGGCCGTCATCACGTCCAGCGAACACGATCCCGGCCACGCCCCGGGCAGCCCCGCCGCCCGAACGCAGCCGCTGGTATGCCACCTGGAGCGTGCTGCAAGCAGAATTCGCTGCCCTGTCCCGCAACAGCAGCCACATCGTAGCTGAGCGATCAGGTCATCACGTTCACCGCGATGATCCCGACCTGGTAGCCAGCATCCTCCGTGATCTTGTCTACCGCGCACGCGAGCGTGAACAGGGATAGGGATGATCCCCGAACGTGAGGGCGCCAAGGTCCGGTCCGGCCGAACAGCCGACTAGCACCGGTGGGTGCGCTGCGGCAGCAGCGAACTACCCAAGACAAATGGAAAGCCCCCCGGGCGGCGGCCAAACCCATCGGGGGCTATCCGATATTCGTTCCCTACAGCCGAAATGGCTACGTGGTGAGCCTAACCGGCACTCCGCTTATCGCCAGGGTGACACACAGAGTTGTACAGGCCATGGCTGGGCAGGTGGGCACATATGCCCCCAAGCGGGAGGTGTCAGGTGGGTTCTTGTGATGGCGTGCCACAGGCCGCAGGTCGCGAGAACATATGCAAGTGCCCGGAACACCATCACCTGCCTCGCGGACCACCCTCTACCGGTTGATCCGCGTTACCGCTCTGGCCGACGGCGTCCAGGCGAAGTACCTTGACGGTGACTTCACCAGCATCGATCTCACGATCGGCGGGCGTGAGGCGCTGCTCGTCCTGGGGTCAATGGACACGCCGACGGTGAGCTGGGCC
>DASYQM010000093.1:0-7904 GCA_036005525.1 Streptosporangiaceae bacterium | reverse complement strand
TCACCACTCACCACCACCGTGCATACGGACCTTCATGACGCGACCTTTCTTGGAGCGAGTGGATAGTCGTCGGCGACGCCGGTGCCGTGGGCGTGCCGCCAGCCGTAGTGCGGCTGGTATCCGGGCTGGTCGAGTTCGTCTTCGTCGAGCCCGGCCGGGGGCGGCCAGCCGTGGAGCGCGGCGCGTTTGCGGGCGTTGCCGGCGGCGAGCTTTTCGCGGCGGGTCCGCTGCGGTGGTGTCTTGTCCCACCAGGCGTCGAACAGCGCGAGGACCGTTTGCCGCAGCTCGGGGCTGATGGTGAGCGCTTCGCCGCGGACGACCCGCCGCAGCGTGGCCGCCGGGATGCCGGTCGCCGCGGCCATGCGCGAGCAGGTGTGACCTATCGCGATCAGTGCCCGCAGCCGCCACATGATCCCGCCGGGCGGGGGGCGCAGGCTGCGGATGTCGGCCTCGCTGACGGCGAGGAGCCTGCTGGCGATTTCGGCCTGGGCCGTGGGCCGGCGGGCGTTGGCGATGCAGTGCACGGTCATCGCCCCGGTCGTGGCGGCCTGGCCGATCGAGGCGTAGGTGCCTCCGGCCGCGCGGAGCTTGAGCACGTGCTCGCGGACCGGCTCGGCACTGACCAGGGTCATGGCCCCTCCGCCTCGCGTTGCCGGCTGGCCGGTTCCGGCGTTCTCCTGGTCAGTGGCTCAGCGTCGAAAGGGCGGTCAGCGTGGCGGCGGGCGGATGCAAGCGTGCGGGCGATCTCCCGTTCGTCCAGCCCGGTCCTGCGGGCTGCTTCAGCCAGCTCGCCGAGGTCGGTCAGCCCGGCGTCCAGGGCCCGGTTGGCGGCCCAGAACAGGCCGTCGTTGCGGTTGCCTTCTTGCTGGTGGGTCACCCACTCGGCCAGCCGGTGGGCGTCGGTGGACCTGTCACCGGGTCGCTGAGGCCGCTGCTGTGGCTCAGGCTCAAGCAGCCGGGTGACCGCGGCCCAGTCGAGCCCGCCGTGCCCATCCGTCTGCTTGATCAGCTCATAGTGCGTGCCGTTGATGTGGGAGGGCGGTGCGACCACGTAGCCGCCCTTGGACCGGAAGTCGAGATGATGGCGGGGAAGGCGCCCGTTGCCCTGCTCGGATCCGGCGAAGTAGGCGTGCAGGCCGCCGCTGGGGGTGCGGATGTAGGCGCTCGCGCCGTCCAGGAGGCCTTCATGGTGGAGCCGGTTGAACGCGGCGAACCCGCTGCCTTCCTTGTGGACGTCCACATCCAGCACATCAGGGCCCGGTGCCCCAGTAGCGATGGCCACGTTGCGGCCGGGGTCGCGTGACCACCACCAGGTGATCTTGTCCGGGTCGGTTGTCGCGTCGAGGAACCCGTGCTTGGTGGCCGGCGCTTTCTGCCCCGGGATGCAGGGAAACACCGGCCAGTCCGCCTGGGCGTAGCGCAGCGCCGCGGCGAGCCGCGGGTTCACGTGCTGGTGGCCGGTCATGCCGTGTGCCTCGTGTCGGTGATCACGGGGGCTGGCGTGCCGTTTACAGCCGGGGTGTGGTGCTGGCAGCCGGTCCTGGTCTCGGTGGACATCAGGTCGGCCAGCGCCGGGAGCACCCGGGTGGCGTATTCGGCTTGCCCGTTGAGCAGGGGGATCGTGCGGCGGGGCTGGAGGTAGAGGACGGCGTGCAGTTCGGCTGCGATGTCGAGGCAGTACAGGCACAGGTCGTGGGATTCCCAGCACGGGCGCAGCCGGGCGGCGAGGTGCCCGAAGCCGGGCCGGTACACGTGCTCGACGAAGCCGCGGAGCCGGCCGATCTCGGCTTCGCGCGCCTGGCCGGACAGGTTCCACCAGCGGGGGGCGGGCCGCGGCGCGTACGCCCGCGAGGATCCCTGCTCGTCCGGCAGCACCTCGGCGACCCTGGCTGTCAGCGTGGCCATGGCCTCTTCCAGTGCCTGGAGCCGCGCGGTGTGTTCGGCTTGCTGGCGGATGCCGGCGCCGAGCTGGCTGACCAGCCGTTCCAGGCCGGCCAGTTTCTCGGCGGTTTCGGTGAGCTGGAGGACCACGTTCTGCATGGCGCCGTCGGTCACTGGTCCTCACCGCCCCACGGGAACGCCGGGGCATCCCGGTGGCCGTTGCCGTTCGCCCCGGCGGCCGCCGGTGCCTCGGTTGCGGTGAGGGTGAACTCGCGGGCGGGGGTGAGGACGGCCGGGGCTGGTGCCCGGTAGACGGCGCGGCCCTGGCGCCTGGCCCGCTTGTAGGCCCGGTCGGTCCAGGCCCGCGGGAGCTTGGCCAGCACCGGGGCGCGGCCGCCGCGGACCAGCAGCGCGTAGCCGTCGGGCAGTTCCCGTAGCATCGCGGCGTCGCAGATGTCGTGGCGGCTGAACCGCTCGTGGCCTTTTTCGCGGAAGGCGGTCTGCCCGCACAGTTCGCTGGCGGCCTTGAGCAGCGCGGTGTCGGTGATCCCGGGGAGGAAGATTTTGCAGCCGGCGGTGTCGCTGATGATCTGCACGCCCTGCTCGCCCCACCGCTTGCGCAGCTGGCCGAGGCCGTGGCTGACGATGACGAGCTGGATGCCGCGGCCGCCGGCGTCGGCCATGAAGTTGGGGATGTTGACCGGCGCGATATTGGCGATCTCATCCAGGGCCATCAGCAGGGGCGGGTCGAGCCGCCGCCCGGGCATCCGGGACCCGGCCAGCTTCGCGGTGTAGTGGACCTCGTTGAGGAAGCAGGCCATCAGCGGCGCGACCGGGGCTTCCTCACTTTGGGCCTCGGCGATCAGGTACAAGGTGCCGCAGGCGGCGAGGAAGTCCTCGATGTCGAAGGCGTTGCCCGGCTCGGGCAGCACTGAGGCGGCGAGGGCGGGGTTGCCGAGGAACGATAGGGCCTTGTTGTGGAGCAGCCGGATGGTGGAGATGGTCCGCTCGGCCGGGGAGCGGAGCTGGGCCAGCGAGGTGGCCCACTGGGTCTGCCCGGCCCGCTCTAGGATTGCTTCGGCGTCTTCGGCGGTGCCCATCAGCCACCGGCCGACTAGGCGCATGTCCCCGCCGGCCAGGTCGGCGGCCATCAGCGCGGCCCGGAAGAACTCCGACGCCTGCTGCGCCCAAAAGTCTTCCTGCTCGGTGCCCTTCACCGAGATGGCGCCGGTGAATGCCTCGGCGCGCCTCGCGGCGACCTCCGGGTCACGGCAGCCAGCGACGGGGGACCAGGCGAAGGTGGAGGGCAGGTCGGAGACGTGCTGCGGGTTGAACACCGCGATGGGCCCGCGCTGGGCGCGGATGCCGCTGGTCAGCTCGTAGATGTCGCTTTTGACCGAGGTCGCGACCGCCGGGCCGCAAAACCGCAGCACCAGGTCGGCGAGGAACGCGGTCTTGAACATGCGCGGCGGGGCGGTGATGGTGATCGACTCCTGCACCGGCACCCGCAGCCGCAGCCCGTAATGCGCCCGGCCGGCGAACACGCTGTGCTCGGCCGGCTGGGTCAGCCGCCGCCAGAATGACAGCGACGGCCGGGCCCGCTTGCTGCCCCTGAAGCTCGCCAGCCGTCCCCACCGCAGCCAGCACTCGAACGCGGACGCGAAACCCCGCCCGGGGTGCAGGCGCAGCCGCAGCCTGATCCGCGTGTGCCGGACCCGGTTGACCGGCAGGTCCCGGCCCGGCCAAAACGCCCACTTCGCCGCCGCGGCCACGGCCAGGATGACCGCGAACAGGATGACGAACGAGACGAGGAGCCTCACGTGCCCCGCCTCCCGTCTTGCGCGGCCAGGACGGCGCGCCGCAGCGCGGTCCTGGCCGCCCCGGCGTCCAGGCCAACCTCCGGTGCCAATTCCGTGCAGGTGCGGGCAACCCGCCCGGGCGGGAAATCAGCTAGCGGCCCATGCCGCTGCTCGACCAGGGCGAGGAAGCGCGCGGTCTTCGATTCGGCCCGTGGGCCGGCCGGGCCGGGCCTGCCGCCGATCGGCTTTCGCTGCGGCGCCGTCGCCGCGGCGGCCGCGTGGGCCGCGGGCAGCGGGGTCTTGAGCAGCAGCCAGCGCCGCAGCCCGGCGGTGGTGCTCGGCGGGGCCAGCACCAGCCGTAGCGCGTACAGGACGACTGCGGCGGCGGCCAGCCACGGGGACTGCTCGTTTTCGCCGAGCACATGCCGGCGGGCTACCGACACCACCCGGTCGGCGACCACGGCGAGGAACACCGGCGGCATCACGTAGGCCAGCACCGACTTGGGCGAGGCGTCGTCGGCGGCGGCGAAGTTCATCACCGCGCTGGCCCCGGCGCACGCCATGATCAGGACGCGCTCGGTGCGGGCCGGTTTGCCCGCGCGGGCCAGGCCGAGTGCCAGCAGCGAGAAGATCGCCATCCCGACGTCCAGTGCCAGCGCCTCGATCCAGCTGGCGGCGCTTTGGTGCTTGGCGTGGAACACATACCGGTACTGGGCGTCCAGGCTGACCGCGAACAAGCCGGCGCCCAGCAGGAACAGCAGCCCGGTGGCGACAGCGACCATGAGGCTGCCCGGCCGGCGGCTGCTCCCCCGTCTCCCGGCCGCGGCTGGGACCGGGCCACCGTCGCCGTGCACGGGGCGAAGCGCCGGGCCTGCATGTCTACTGCCGGTGTCGTCGGAAGCGGCAGCCGTTACGGTGTGGATCACGGGACGGACTCCGTTTCGTCTCCAGGCCGCTGGCCGGTGTCTCTTCTGCCAAGTCGTGGCACCGGCCGGCGGCCGCCTGGTCGTAGGGCCGTAGTCAGGTCATGTGCGGAATGTGGCCTTAGGGGTGTGACGGGCGTGTGACCTGCGGTGGCGTGGCGGTGGCTCGCCGCCGGACTGCCAGCGCACGCGCGAAGCACAGGGCCGGGTGTGGTTCACTGGCCGTTCCGCCACCAGCTGGGGAGCTTGCGGCCGCCGGAGCCGCGGTTGATGACCTCGACCGCAGCCGCGGCCACGCACTGGGAGGTGGCGCTGCCGGTGGACTGGCGCAGCTGCCCGGCCCGGCTGGTCAGCCCCGACACCCCGCCATGCGCGGAGGCCAGCCGTTGGATGGCGCGCTGCTCACTCAGCTGGCCGTCGTAGCGCTGGCAGACCAGGCCGATCCCGTCGATGACCGGGCCCTCCAGCCCGGCCTCTCCGTAGGCGTCGCGGATGATCCGCAACGCGCGCGACAGCACTGCCGGTCCGCCCCGGGCGTAGACCCGGCGCAGCGTGGCGACCGCGCAGATCCCGCCGCTCCCCCGGGCGATCCGCAGCCCCAGCGCGCGGACGATCCGGTGCACGTCGGCCTCGGCGTCCCGCCCGGCCTGGACAGCGACTTTGAACTTGGCGAACGCGCCGAGAGTGAGCGTGTCATTGAGGTTCAGGAACAGCTCGGCTTCGCGCGCCTCGGACAGGCCCTCATAGGTCCAGCACTGGACCTGCTGATCCTCCCAGGACCCCAGCCAGCACTTCAGCGCCTCGATCCGGTGCTGGCCGTCGACCAGGTAATAACAGCCGCCGCGGTGGCTGACCGTCGGGTTACCCATCTGCTCCACATCGAAGGCGGCGGCCAGCTGGCTGACCCGGGCCGGGTTGAGGTCACGCTGGGCCAGCGGGTTGACCCGCATCTGGGTCAGCGGCACCCACCGCAGCCGGGCCCTCCGCCCGATCCGGCCCTCGATCTTGCTCTTGCCGGTCATCGGATCGTCTCCTTCATCTGGCGAGCGAACTTGCTGAGTGCCCTGAGCGAGCGGGTCATGGAGGCGGCCCAGTCGGTGGCCTCGGCTGGGTCGAGCGCGGCTGGGTCGGCGAGCTCGACGCCCAGCGCCAGTCCCTCCAGGGCGTGCACCGTCTCCCGCACGATCCGGGCAGAATCAGGCCGCCGGGTCCGGCCCAGCACGGCATCGGCCCGGATGCCGATGCCGTGCACGCGGGCAAGCTGCAGCACCCGGTCATCGCCGACGCCGAGCCGCTCGCCGATCTGGGCCGACGACATACCACTGCCGGCGAACGTGCCGATTAGCTCCAGGCGGCGCGCCGCCGCCTCGGGCGACCTGTCTGTGGGGTCAGGAGCCTGCTGGCCTGGTGCGCCGGGGTCGTTGCGCCGCTGGCGGATCTTGCGGACCACGTTGGCCCGGGACAGGTTCCCCTCGGCCCTGGCTTCGCCGAGGGCGTCTTCAAAGTCGGTGCCGGAAACCCCGTCGGCCATCGCATAGGCATCGGCGCGCTCATCCCCGTGCCGGAAGAACGGCCGTGAGGAACCCAGATGGTCGCCACGCCGATCACCCGGGTTACCCCCATGAACGCCGGGCGCGCCGCGGCTGCCGCGCTCCCCGCGCTTGGCGATCTGCCCGCCCTGCTGGCCGCGGCGGATCGCCACCCCGATGCCCCGCTCGGCGCGGCGGACGATCTCCGCGGCCGCCAGCTGGGCGTCCTTGCCGAGCTGTCTCTGCGCGGTGTACACGCGCACCGCCTCGGCCTGCGACTTGATCTCGACGATCTGATCAATGCCGCCGTGCTCCAGCGCCTCCTCCAGCCACGCCGTCGCCCGCTGGCAGGCAGCCACCACAAACCCCGCCGGATCCGCGGAACGCTCCACGATCTGCGGGTCGGCGGCCAGCGCCAAGTCGGCCGCCATCACGAAGCCCTCCCTGTTATGGGGGGCGTGTGGCCGAGGCCGACGGCAAAGACCGGGCCGACGACCCGGTTGAGCTCGGCCACGACCACCTCCACCGCCTGCTGCCCGGCGTCTAGCAGGGCAGCCGATGTGGCGGGCGGCTCCGGCAGCGCGGCCGACGGGACGGTGAACTGCAAGCTGACAGTGGCCAGCAGATAAGGCCGGGCAGCGACATCGGCTTCGCTGGGCTCGTAGTAGCTGACCGCATCGCCGCCGCGGTATGCGGTGGGCCAGTCCTGCCAGTACGCATCCCGCTCGCCAAGCCTCACGCTCCGGGACAGCGCTGCTGTGATCTGGGCCGGCCAGGGGGAAACGAGAGTCACCCCGGCGGCCAGGCTGCCATCCCAGCCGCTTCGCTCCAGATGTGCACCCAGCACCCGCGGGTGGTAGCGGACATAGCCAGGACTCCTCACCGGGCCGCTGGCGCGCCGCCAGGCGAACGCCGCCCACTCCACCGCGTGGTCGCTATCGGTCCACGGCTCGAATGTGGCGTCGCGCAGATAGGAGCAGTAGCGGCTGATGCCGTCGCTGGCATGCGCGCGGTCATATTTCTGGTCGACCCAGAACGCAGTGGGTGCGGGGCTCATGCTCGGGTTCTCCTTCACAGTTCCGGGAAGTTCTCGTCCTCGATCGCCGCCAGCAACTCCTCGTCGTCCGGCGGCAACTCGGCGGTCAGCGACTCCGGGTGTCCCGGCCCTGGGCCGGGCGGCAGCGGGCTGCGGACCGGGCCGAACGGCACGAAGCGGCGCACCCAGCCCGCCAGCGCCATCAGCCACACCCGGCCGGGTGTGTCCGGGAGGACCCCGACGGCAGCGCAGCGGCGACAAGCCATCAGCGGGCGGCCCAGCCTGCGCGGCCGCACCTGCCAGCCGTAATGGGTGGGCAGCTGCCCCAGGGCAGCGGCGCGGGTGGCGAAGTGCGGTGGGATCCCATCAGCACATGCCGGGTCACCGAAAGACCAGGCCAGCCCACAGCCATCACAGGACGGGATCAGGTAGGAGATCTTGCGGAAGGCCATCAGGCGGCCCTCCTCATTGCCAGGCGCGGCTCGCTCCCGCTGCTGTGGTCAGCGGCAAGTAGGTTCCCGGCAGCTGGGGGGTACCGAAGCGTCACCAGGCGGCGCCCTGGCTCGCCGGGGGAATGGCAGCGAGATGGCCGGGACCTAGTGTCGCGTGTTGGAAGTTAGTTTACGGTGAGTTGAGCGGGACAATGGGGCATGTCCGTTGCTCCTGCACTGATCCTGCGTGAAGGCGACCGGCAGCGGCTGGCCGATCTGGCCCGGCTGCCGAGCGTGCCGTCGGG
>DASYQM010000092.1:0-4759 GCA_036005525.1 Streptosporangiaceae bacterium | reverse complement strand
TCAGCGGGGAACTACGGGGAAAATCAGGGGCTGTACGACAGCCACCACGAACACGACGCCTGTGGCGTCGGCTTCGTCGCC
Organism: Streptosporangiaceae bacterium; assembly: GCA_036005525.1. Classification (GTDB taxonomy): domain Bacteria; phylum Actinomycetota; class Actinomycetes; order Streptosporangiales; family Streptosporangiaceae; genus UBA9676. The sequence continues at coordinate 4,678 of DASYQM010000092.1, read as the reverse complement.
GACCTGTCCGGGCGGCGCACGCACGACACGGTTGCCCAGGCGCTCACCGTCCTGCGCAACCTGGACCACCGCGGCGCCAAGGGGAGCGACCCGGAGACCGGCGACGGGGCGGGCATCCTCACCCAGATCCCGGACGCCTTCTTCCGCGCGGCCTGCGGCTTCGGCCTGCCCGCCGCCGGCCGCTACGCGGCGGGCATGACCTTCCTGCCCGCTGGCGAGAGTGCCGCCGCGCAGGCGAAGACCACCGTCGAGCGGATCGCGGCGGCCGAGGGCCTGGCCGTCCTCGGCTGGCGGGAAGTGCCGCACGACCGCTCGTCCTGCGGCCGGGGCTCACTCGCCGTGCTGCCCCGGCTGGCCCAGCTGTTCGTGGCCACCCCCACCGCCACGGAAGGCGGGCTGACCCTGGACCGGCGGGCGTTCTGCCTGCGCAAACGCGCCGAGCATGAGGCCGGGATCTACTTCGCCAGCCTGTCCGCGCGGACGATCGTGTACAAGGGGATGCTGACCGCGCTCCAGCTTGAGCCGTTCTTCCCCGATTTGTCCGACCCGGCGTACGCCTCGGCCCTGGCCATGGTGCATTCCCGGTTCTCCACCAACACGTTCCCGTCCTGGCCGCTGGCCCACCCCTACCGGTTCATCGCGCACAACGGCGAGATCAACACCCTCCGCGGCAACCGCAACTGGATGCGGGCCCGGGAGGCGATGCTGGCCACCGGCCTCATCCCCGCGGCCGCCGACGGCAGTGGGATGGAGCGGCTGCTCCCCATCCTGGACAACGAGGCCAGCGACTCGGCCAGCTTCGACGAGTGCCTGGAGCTCCTGCATCTGGGTGGCCGCTCGCTGCCGCACGCCATCCTCATGATGATCCCGGAGCCGTGGGAGAACCACGAGGCGATGGACCCCGCCCGGCGGGCCTTCTACCGGTTCCATGCCGCGATGATGGAACCGTGGGACGGCCCGGCTTGTGTCGCGTTCACCGACGGGACCCTGATCGGGGCGGTGCTGGACCGCAACGGGCTGCGCCCCAGCCGGTACTGGGTGACCCACGACGGCCTGGTCATCCTCGCCAGTGAGGTGGGGGTACTCGACATCGACCCGGCCAATGTGGTCCGCAAAGGCCGCCTGCAGCCGGGCCGGATCTTCCTGGCCGACACCGCAAGCCGGCGGATCCTCGAGGACGGCGACGTGAAGGCGGCGCTGGCCGCGGAGCATCCGTACCAGGACTGGCTGCACGCCGGCCTGCTGCACCTGGACGACCTGCCGGACCGGGAGCGGGAGCTGCCGGGCGGGAAGGAGCTGACCACGCTGCAGCTGCTGGCCGGCTACACCGAGGAGGAGCTGCGGGTGCTGCTGGCCCCGATGGCCCGGGCCGGGGCCGAGCCCGTCGGGTCGATGGGGACCGACACGCCGATCGCGGTCCTGTCCGGCCGCCCGCGGCTGATCTTCGACTACTTCACGCAGTTGTTCGCCCAGGTCACCAACCCGCCGCTGGACGCGATCAGGGAAGAGCTGGTGACCTCGCTGGCCACGTCCACCGGGCCAGAGGAGAACCTGCTGGAGCCTGGGCCCGCCTCGTGTCGCCAGATCGTTTTGCCATACCCGGTGATCAGCGACAACGATCTCGCCAAGATCATTCACATCAACGACGATGGGAACCTGCCCGGTTTCGCCGCGCACGTGGTGGACGGGCGTTTCCCGGCCGCCGGGGGCGGTGCCGCCCTGCGTGAGCGGCTGGCGGCCATCTGCGCCGAGGTGTCGGCGGCGATCGGGGCAGGTGCCCGCATCATCATCCTGTCCGACCGCGGCGCGTCCAGCCGGGCCGGGCCGCATCCCGGCTGGGACCCCAGCCTGGCCGGGCCGCATCCCGGCTGGGACCCCAGCCTGGCCCCGATTCCGTCGCTGCTGCTCACCGGCGCCGTCCACCATCACCTGATCCGGGAGCGGACGCGGACCAGGGTGGGTCTGGTGGCGGAGTGCGGCGACGCCCGCGAGGCCCACCACATCGCGCTGCTCATCGGGTACGGCGCGGCCGCGGTCAACCCGTACCTGGCGCTGGAGTCCGTGCAGGACATGGTGCGGCGCGGGGAACTGGAGAACCTGTCCGCGGCCAAGGCGGCCGCCAACCTGACCAAGGCGCTCGGCAAGGGACTGCTCAAGATCATGTCGAAGATGGGGGTGTCCACGGCCGCCTCCTACACCGGCGCGCAGATCTTCGAGGCGATCGGCCTGGGCAGCGAGGTCATCGAGACCTGCTTCACCGGGACCACGTCCCGGCTCGGCGGGGTCGGGTTCGACGTGCTCGCCGACGAGACAGCACGCCGGCACGCCCGCGCGTTCCCGCCCCGGGGCGCCGCGCCCGCCCACCGGCGTCTGGACACCGGCGGCGAGTACCAGTGGCGCCGCGAGGGCGAACCGCACCTGTTCAGCCCCGAGACCGTGTTCAAGCTGCAGCATGCGACCCGCACCCGCCGGTACGAGATCTTCAAGGAGTACACCCGGCTGGTCGACGACCAGTCCGCCCGGCTGATGACGTTGCGCGGGCTGCTGCGGATCCGTGGAGTGGACGGCCCCGCAGGGAACGGGCACGGCGGAACCGGCCGCGCGCCGATCCCGGTCGAGGAGGTCGAGCCGGCCGTGGCGATCGTGCGCCGGTTCTCCACCGGCGCCATGTCCTACGGCTCCATCTCCGCCGAGGCGCACGAGACCCTCGCCATCGCGATGAACCGGCTCGGCGGCAAGTCCAACACCGGTGAGGGCGGCGAGGACCCGGAGCGCTTCCGCCCCGACGCCAACGGCGACCAGCGCCGGTCGGCGGTGAAGCAGGTGGCGAGCGGCCGCTTCGGGGTGACCAGCGAGTACCTGGTCAACGCCGACGACCTGCAGATCAAAATGGCCCAGGGCGCCAAGCCAGGGGAGGGCGGCCAGCTTCCCGGCCACAAGGTGTACCCGTGGATCGCGAAGACCCGGTACTCAACGCCCGGCGTCGGCCTGATCTCGCCGCCGCCACACCACGACATCTATTCGATCGAGGATCTCGCCCAGCTGATCCACGACCTGAAGAACGCCAACCCGCCTGCCCGGGTCCACGTCAAGCTGGTCGCCGAGGTCGGCGTGGGCACGGTCGCGGCCGGGGTCTCCAAGGCGCACGCCGACGTGGTACTCATCTCCGGGCACGACGGCGGCACCGGCGCCGCGCCGCTGACCAGCATCAAGCACGCGGGGGCCCCGTGGGAACTCGGGCTCGCCGAGACCCAGCAGACCCTGCTCCGCAACGGCCTGCGGGACCGGATCGTGGTGCAGGCCGACGGCCAGCTCAAGACCGGCCGCGATGTCCTCGTCGCGGCCCTGCTCGGCGCGGAGGAGTTCGGCTTCGCCAGCGCACCGCTGGTGGTCTCCGGCTGCGTCATGATGCGGGTCTGCCACCTCGACACCTGCCCGGTCGGGGTCGCCACCCAGAACCCCGAGCTGCGCAAGCGGTTCACCGGCCGTCCCGAGTTCGTGGTCAGCTTCTTCGAGTTCATCGCGCAGGAGGTGCGTGAGTACCTGGCCGCGCTCGGCTTCCGCACGCTGGACGAGGCGATCGGCCGCGCCGACCTGCTGGACATCGCGCGGGCGGTCGGGCACTGGAAGGCAGCCGGGCTCGACCTGGCGCCGGTGCTGCACGTGCCCAGCCTGCCCGGCGGTGCCGCCCGGCACCGGACGACCAGCCAGGATCACGGGCTCGACCGCGCGCTCGACAACACCCTCATCCAGCTGGCCGAAGGCGCGCTGGCCGATGGCACGCCGGTCGTCCTCGACCTGCCCGTGCGGAACGTGAATCGCACCGTCGGCACGATGCTCGGCTACGAGGTGACCCGGCGCTGGGGCGCCCAAGGGCTGGCCGACGACACGATCCACGTCCGGTTCGAGGGATCGGCTGGGCAATCGTTTGGTGCGTTCCTGCCTCCCGGTATCACGCTGCGGCTGGCAGGCGACGCCAACGACTACCTCGGCAAGGGGCTGTCCGGAGGCCGGCTGATCGTGGCGCCCGACCCGGCGGCGCCGTTCCTGGCCGAGGAGCAGATCATCGCGGGCAACGTGATCGGCTACGGCGCCACCGGCGGCGAGATATTCCTGCGCGGCATCGTCGGAGAGCGGTTCTGCGTGCGCAACTCCGGCGCCACCGCGGTCGCGGAGGGCACCGGCGACCACGGCTGCGAGTACATGACCGGCGGGACCGCGGTGGTGCTCGGCCGGATCGGGCGCAACTTCGCGGCCGGCATGTCCGGCGGGATCGCCTACCTGCTCGACCCCGATCTGGGCCGGGTGAACACCCAGATGGTGGATCTGGAGCCGCTCGATGACGGCGACGCAGCCCTGCTCCGCGAGCTGGTGGAGCGGCACCGGGCGGAGACGGGCTCGGCCGTGGCCGGTGGGCTGCTGGCCGACTGGGAGCCGGCGCTCGCGCGGTTCGTCAAGGTCATGCCCAAGGACTACAAGCGGGTGCTGGATGCGGCCAGCCGCGCCGAGCAGGAGGGCCGGGACGTGAACGAGGCGGTCATGGCCGCGGCACACGGGTGAGGGCGGCATGGCCGACCCGAAGGGATTCCTGACCACGCAGCGCGAGACGCCCGGCCGCCGTCCGGTGGACGTGCGTATCCAGGACTGGCGCGAGGTGTACGCCGAGTTCGGCGCGGCC
>DASYQM010000091.1:0-9015 GCA_036005525.1 Streptosporangiaceae bacterium | reverse complement strand
GCTTCGCCGGCATCCTGCACGCCGGACTGGACGGGCTGAGCGCGGACGAGGTGCTGGCCACGCCAGGCGAGTTCACCAGCCAGTTCGGGCTGCAGGACCTAGTGAGCCCGCTGCGGCTGCGCGGCATGGCGGCCATGCTGGGCCGGATCAAGCGCCAGATCCGCGAGCGGCGCGGCTGACGGCACAGCAAGCCGCCCGAAACTCTTTCCGTTGTGCGAGCCAGCGCCGGCCTTGCAGTACCGGCTGCAGGCCCCTTCGATGCAGCGGAGCGGTGCCGGGCAACGTCCGCGGCGCGTCGGCGCGCCCACGCACGCCGGCCGCTCCCGGCGGGCCGGTAACTGCCATGGGCCGCGCGGGCGTAGCCGGGGTTATGCTCGGTTCCCCGGCGAAAAGGGGGGTGGGGTGATGACGCAGGTAACGGAGCATCTCGAAACCCGCGGCGTCTCGTTCGAGGCCATCGCGCACCAGCAGGCCTACACCTCGATCGCCGAGGCGAGGGTGCTTGGCATCGACGCCAGCGAGGTTCTCAAGACGGTCGCGGTGCGCGCCGCGGGCGGCTATGCCCTGATGGCGGTCCCGGCAACCGGCCGCCTCGACATGCATCTCGTGCAAGCAGCGGTGGGCGATCGTCATGTCCGGCTGGCCACCGAACAGGAGCTGCGACGGGACTTTCCACACATCGAGCTGGGCGCCCTGCCGCCGCTTGGCTCGCTGCTGGGCGCACCGCTGTTCGTCGATCAGGAGGTGCTCCAGCACGAAACGGTGGTCTTTGCCGCGGGGAGCCAGACCGAATCGGTTCAGGTCAGGACGGCGGATCTACTCCGGCACGAGCAGGTGACGGCCCTGCCGTTGATCAAGGATGCTGACGAGAATGGCAAGGACTGGCTGCAGTAGCCGCGGGTCTATACCTGCTGCAGTTTCCACCAGCGCAAGGGCTCGCTTGCCGGTGCTGCCCTCGCTGGTGCCGTGCGCGCCGTCTGGCTGGGAGGTCGCGGGAAATTCCGGCGCAGCATGACTGGTCGTCCGGCCCGCGGTGGGCCATCCTGGCCGGAAAGCGGTAACTGTCAGCAAAGGGCGCGCCTGACAGTCTCGGCGGTGGCGAGTGATGACGTGTGTGCCGTGGCCGGCCTACCTGAGCCTGGGCGCCGGGGAGGTCGCCGCCCGCGCCGAGGCGGCACGCCGGCTGCTGGGGCCGGACCGGTGCGGTGTGTGCCCGCGGCTGTGCAAGGTCAACCGGCTCGCCGATCAGCGCGGCCTGTGCGCGATCGGCCGACAGGCGGTCGTCGCCTCGCATTTCCCGCATTTTGGTGAGGAGGATTGCCTGCGCGGCCGGAATGGCTCGGGCACGATCTTCTTCTCCGGCTGCAACCTGCGGTGCGTGTTCTGCCAGAACTACAGCATCTCCTGGCAGGTGCGCGGCTAGCCGGTGACCCCCGCACGGCTGGCCGCGATGATGCTGCAGTTGCAAGACCGCGGCTGCCACAACATCAACTGCGTCACGCCCGAGCATGTCGTGCCGCAGATCCTGCAGGCGCTGCCGCGGGCCATCGAAGCCGGGCTGCGGCTGCCGATCGTCTACAACACCAGCTGCTACGACAGCCTGGACAGCCTGGCCCTGATGGACGGCATCGTCGACATCTACCTGCCCGACCTCAAGGTCTGGACACCCGGGCGTGCCCGCCGCTACCTGCGGATCTTCTTGATCTGCGGCAGCGTGCGGCTTGCCCTGTGCGCTCGCCAGGTAGGCGAGCCGACGGGCGCAAAGCCCAGAGGCTCTGGGTGGCGGGAACGCACACCGTCACATGTGCAGCTGCGCCCGCTGGTGAGTGATGTCCTCGATCTGTGCGGCAGCACTGCCGGGAAGTGTGTGCGCCAAGTCAGACAGGGCGCGTGCCACCGCGATCTTCTCGCCGATTTCCATGACGTTCGGGTCGCTGGGGTTGCGGCGCGCCCTGCCATGACCGAGCAAGTGGGCGTCGTTGTCCATAGCCAGGCGTGTGTCGGCGCGTGTGTCGCCTTCGTGTTCCCGGATGGACAGCTCAACGGGCCAGCGATCTGCTGCGCTCATCACCGGACACCTCTATCATCACCGGACACCTCTATCATCACCGGCGCCGACCGCACCGGATGCCGGGACCAGGCAAGCACCAGCACCGCCTGGACCAGCAGGTACCCCATGCTCAGCTACAGCAGGTAGCTGATGTCGCCCGGCGTGAACGGATCCAGCTTGACGCCGCGGGAGAGGGCGGGCAAGGCGGCCGCCTTTGTGCTCAACGTCGAAGCCCGCCGGCTGGTAAGGGCACAGGTCGCCCGGGGCTGGGGCCGAAGAGCTCGCGTGGCGGCGGCGCGGCCCGGCGACGGGACGTTCGGTCCTGGGAGGACAGCTGCCGCGGTGGGGACGCTGGTGGAACCTGCGGGACGAGTCAGGGAGCCGGACCGGGCGGACGCGGCCCGGGCACGAAACCCCGGGCCGCGGATCCGGCGGAAAGGGCTGTGCGGCCGGGCGGCTTGTGGCTGGGCGGCGGCCTCCCTTACCGGACCCGGGTAATGTCGGCGGAGGGAAATCGCCCCGCAGGTCCTTTGCCCGCGGGCGCTGGCCTGATCGGTGCCGGGCGCGGGCGGGAGGTGCCCGCTGATAGAGGTCGTCGAGCAGGCTCCGTACCGCTTCGTGATCCCGCGGCACGGGCGGATGCGGGTTCCCGGGGTGGTGTATGCGACCCGGGCGCTGCTGCCCGATCCGGCCGGGGATCGCTCGCTGGAGCAGGTCGTCAATGTGGCGGCGCTGCCCGGCATCGTTGAGGCCTCCTACGCGATGCCTGACATCCACTGGGGTTATGGGTTCCCGATCGGTGGCGTCGCCGCCACCGACATCGCGGCCGGCGGGGTCATCTCGCCGGGCGGTGTGGGCTTCGACATCTGCTGCGGGGTGCGGCTGCTGGCCGCGGACCTGGACCGCGCCGGGCTGGCGCCGAGGCGAGGTGCGGTCATGGACGCCTTGGCGGCGGCGGTCCCGCGGGGTTCGGGTCCTGGCGGGGTGTGGCGGCTGGGCGGCCGGGCCGAGCTGGAGAAGGTGCTGGCCGGTGGGGCCCGGTGCGCGGTGGAGCAGGGTCATGGCACCGGGCGGGATCTGGCCCGGTGTGAGGACCAGGGCGCGGTCGCCGGCGCCGAGCCGGCCCGGGTCAGCCAGCGGGCGGTTGACCGGGGGCTGCGCCAGGTCGGCAGCCTGGGCTCGGGCAACCATTTCCTTGAGGTGCAGGTCGTCGGGGAGGTCTTCGACCCAGCCGCGGCGGAGCTGTTCGGGCTGGCGCGGGGCCAGGTCTGCGTGATGATCCACTGCGGGTCCCGCGGGCTCGGGCACCAGATCTGCGGTGATCACGTCCGGGTGATGGACACCGCGATGGCCCGCTACGGCATCAGCGTGCCCGACCGGCAGCTTGCCTGCGCACCCACCGGCTCCCCGCAGGGCCGGGCCTACCTCGGCGCGATGGCGGCCGCCGCCAACTACGCGCGCGCCAACCGCCAGCTGCTCACCGAGGCAGCCCGCCGGGTGTTCACCGCCGTCGCCGGGAGCAAGCTGGAAGTTGTCTATGACATCGCGCACAACCTCGCCAAGATCGAAACCCATGAGGTCGGCGGGCGCTCGCTGCGCCTGTGCGTGCACCGCAAGGGCGCCACCCGGGCACTGCCGCCCGGCCACCCCGACCTGCCCGCCGAGCTGGCCAGAGCCGGCCAGCCTGTCCTCATCCCCGGTTCCATGGGAACCGCCTCGCACGTGCTGGCCGGGGTCGCCGGCGGCGGCGCGTTCTACTCCAGCTGCCATGGGGCGGGCCGGGTGATGAGCCGCCACCGGGCCGCCCGCAGCATCAGCGGGCCAGCCCTGCGGCAACGGCTCGAAGCCGACGGCATCGCGGTACGGGGCGCGTCCGCGCGTGGACTCGCTGAGGAAGCCCCCGAGACCTACAAGGACGTCGATCAGGTCGTCGCGGCCGCCGCGGCAGCCGGGCTGTGCCGCAAGGTCGCCAGGCTGGCCCCAGTCGGCGTGGTAAAGGGCTGACCAGCCCGGGCTCGCCCACCACGGCGGCCGCCAGCAGCGGGTCGCCAAGTACCTCCTCCACCCAGCGAGAAGTCGCCGCGCTGGCAGTGATGAACCATGACCACGTCGTCGCAAACCCCGCAACTCGTGTTCGAGTTCCCCGACACTGCCGGCTGTCGCACACCGGCCCGGCCAAAGGCAAGGTCCCCGCCTGGGCGCACTGGCGCTCGGTGCTGGTGATTGCCCGGGCCGGCGTGGTGCACTCTGGAATCCTGGATGCCGGCAAAGGCCGGGCGGAAGGAGAGCCGTGGCTGCGCAGGGTTACCGGACGGTACCGCATACCGCTGACCTGCGCATCGAGGCGTGGGCGGGCTCCCGCGACGAATGCGTGGCCGAAGCGCTACGCGGCCTTATCGCCAGCTTCGCCGACATCAGCGATGTGCAGCCAGCGCGGGTCCTGGAACGGCCGATCACCGCAGGCAGTGACGCAGACCTGCTGGCGTCCGCCGCTGACGAGGTGATTTACATCCTGGACGTCGAGGGCGAGATCCCGGTGTCGGTCCAGGTACGCCCGGCCGGCGCAGGCATCGTCGTCGTCCTGGCGCTTGCCCGGGCCGAGGTCGCCGAGATCACCGGCGCCGTTCCCAAAGCGGTCTCCTTCCACGGGCTGCGCTGCGAGCCGGATGCCACCGGCCGCTGGTCAGCCAGCATGACCATCGACGTATGAGGCGCCCTCCGGCGTTACTGCGCCTGCTCGACGAACAGTTGCTGCGGCGTGAACGCGGGCAGGTGCCCGCCGTAGATGAGGATCCAGCCTGGATCATCAGGGAAACGGGAATCGATCCGGCTTTTCAACTCAGGAGCCACTTCCTGGAGCAGGTCGTCGAGAGATCGCGCAGGCTGTCCAGTGAGCCGCGCCACGGTGTCGCAGACCTGGCCGGCATAGCCATCGATGCCGGATCGGCGGTAAGTCACCGAGACCGACCAGCGCGTTCACGAACCACTCGTCGAGCCCGAAGCCAGGCGGCGCGTCCCGCACCGCATCGTCGGGTGCGTCCACATAGGTAATCTCGCGGCCGAGCGTCCTGCTGAGCTTGGGCGGCGATGTCCCGGTAGGAAAGTGCCTCGGGCCCGGTCAGATCGTAGCGCGCGCCGGCGTGACCGATCAGTTCGAGGGGCTGCGCCAGGCCGTCCTCGAGCCAGCGTCGGCCGTGCCCGCGGACCAGCGGGTGGACCAGCAGTGGCAGCTTGTCTAGCAGACAGTTTCATAGCAGGGGGCGCATCAGGGTCGGGCTGCCGCTGACGGTGACGTTCCGGCCCGGCTGCTCCTTGATCTTCGCGAGTTCCTCCGGCACGTCGCCCGCGATCACCGTGGTGTTCTGCCACGCCACGGACGTCAGCATGGTCGAGACCACCAGCTTCGGCATTGCGTTGATCCGGGTGGCCAGCGGCACCTCGTCGCCCCGCTGCGGCCAGGACCCCACGAAGATCTGGTAGGCGCCCGGCCCAGCAGCAGGATGCCGGCGCCGTCGATCTGCTCAGCCACGACCTCGGCCATCCAGGTGTCGTCGTACGGGAAGTGCCACTCCTCCGGGACTTTCATGACGCCGTCGAGCAAGACGAATAGCTGCGAGATGATCCTCCTCATCGCTTCGCCCCGAAGAAGTCCGCGACGACCGGGGCCAGGGCTGCGGCGCCGACATTGTGCGGCTGGCCGTCCAGGGGTACCCGCGATCTCGCCGAAGTCATCGATGCCCAACGCCTCGCCCGGGCCAAGATTGCTCAACTCCCCGCTGTGCACCAGGAACGCATCGCTGTTGGAGCCGCCGACGATGTCCCCGTTGCGGTTGACCGCGCGCGCCTCGCTGAAGGTGCCGCCCAGCGTGCCGAGGTTGGTCATGCTGCCGGCGATCCAGCTGAACGGGTCCGCGGGATGGGTTACGCACGTGCGCCTCGGCGGGCACCCCGTGGTGGGAACGGTCTGTGCCAGGTACGAGCGGCCGACGGCCTCCCCGGTGGCGTTGATCCCGAAGCCGAGACTGACCCCGTAACCCAAGCCCCCGAGGTCCGTCATCGGCGGGCCGCCGGACTCCCTGACCGGTTAGCGCAAGGCAGCCCGCTGGCCGGCGCGGCCATGCTGATGCACAGGCCAGGTGGTTTCCACCGCGCCCGGTGCGCAGGCCACTCGCGGTGGCCGCGGATGAGGCCGACCGGGTTCAGGCCGTCGTGTAGACCTTCTCGACGAACTCGGCGAGCCGGTGCTCGTCGAGATGGCGGGCCAGGTCGGCTTCGGTGATGATGCCGACCAGGCGGTGGTTGTCGATCACGGGCAGGTGCTTGACCCGGTGATCCTCCATCTGATGCAGTACCTCGCCCACGCTGGCGCTAGCCTCGGCCCAGAACAACGTTTCCTGGGCCAGGTCCCCGGCCCGGACCTGGGCCGGGTCGCGGCCCTCGGCGATGCACCGCAGCACGATGTCGCGGTCGGTGAGGATGCCGTGCAGCCGGTCGTCGGCGCCGCAGATCGGCAGCGAGCCGACACCCAGATCGCGCATCTTCTGCGCGGCGGCCGCGACGCTGTCGCCTTCGCCGATGCATTCCGCTCCCGGGTGCATGATGTCTCGCGCCTGCCGGACCGCCTGCGGGCGGCCCGGTGCCAGCGGCTGGGGATGGGCCTGCGCGTGAGCGTCTAGCGCGGCGAACGCGCGGGCCACCGGCTCGTGTGTTCCCTGCCCAGAATGCTCGGCGTAGCACGCCTGACCCAGCTGCCGCACCAGCTTGGCGTGCTGCCGCCGCGCCTGCACCTCCGCCAGCCGCGCCTGGCCCTGCGCCGCGCCGTGCTTGGCCTGGCCCCGGGCACGCTCGGCGGCCGCCTTGGCTTTGTCGAGGATCGCCATGACTCCTCCTTTTCTCCGTGACCGCCTGTGGGTTCCTCCGCTCCTGACGTTACGCCCCGCAGGTCTGGTATAGATCATGCGGGCAGCCGGGGCGGGCAGACCTTTTATGCGCACGCGGACCCCGCCGACCACGGCGCGGCAGGCACGTGCTGGCCTTCGACCCGGCTGGCGAGGTGACCGGCGGGCTCACCCACTTCTGCCACCACCCCCAGGTGACCACTGCGCGGCTCGCCGCGACCGGCGCATTCCGCCGCGCGGTGGCGGGCTGTGGCCCCCGAGTCACCCACCCACCCACCCACCCACCCGCGCAGGCGGCACGGCTCCGGGACCGGGCTGGCACCGGCCGTCCCCCGGCTGCCCCGCCCTCGCGGTGACCGGCCGGTCCCTCGTGCCGTTGCCGGTGACTGCGGGCAACTGTGTTTCTCCCTGCGTCCACCGGCCGGGTCTTGAGCCGGCTCGTCTTCTGCGAGCGCGGAACCCGGCCAGGTCCACGCGGGTCCGCTCTTGCCGCGGGAACGCCGCCAACCGGGCGGCTTCGAACGCCTCCTCCAGCTACCCGGTCCGTCACCCGCGACGGTGCCGGGCTTCAGCAGACGTGCCCCCGCAAGCCCAGGCACTGCCCAGCGTCCGGGCAGACGGTCGCCGCTGGTGCGTCAGCCGATGACCTTGACGTTCTCCGCCTGGGGCCCCCTTCTGGCCCTGGGTGATGTCGAACTCGACCTTCTGCCCTTCCTCCAGGCTGCGGTACCCACCACCAGTGATCGCGCTGAAGTGCACGAACACGTCCTGGCCACCATCGACGGCGATGAAGCCGTAACCCTTGTCACCGTTGAACCACTTCACCGTGCCCTGCGCCATCTTGACCTCTTGGTTGTGGATGCGGCCCCCCGCCGCGGCCGAGGGGGCCCGCGCTCGCCCCTTGCTTTGGCCAGCCTGTCACGGAACGCGCAGGGGGTGTAAGCCGTGCGGCCGGCCACCTGCCCGGCGGCCGGAACAACCCGGCCCGGCCGACAAGCGAGAGGGCTGGAGCGACCACCTGGGCCGGGCGGGCGCGTGCCCGGACCCGCCGGGGGCCCGGTCACGCTCGCTGATCGGGCCGTCCGGGGTGTTCCCGGTCCGGGCAGTGCCACCGGCGCAGCGCGGCTTTCGTGGTGACTCGGTCCCGCCGTGAGATTCTCAGCGGTGAGCCTGCCCGCGCGGCCGGTGCGACGGCCGGCGTGACCGCGAGGGGATCCGGCTGGCATTGCCCGCGGGCAGGTTCCCCGGGCCGGTCGTGGCGGGGCGCCGGGCACCGCGCCCGGCACGCGGGGCCCGGTCTCGGCGAGAATGGCCCTACAACGTCATTGCGCGGGCGCAGGCGCAGGACACCGGCGAGCTGGCCAAGCTGGTCGCCTCCCGGGTCCTGGCGCCCGGCGGCGAGCCGCCGGGCGATGAGCTGCCCGGTCGTTCACCTGGAGGAGACCAAACGCCATGGATCACCACACCACCCTTCATGAGGTGGGCGAGGGCGGCGTCCAGGCGTTCTGCTCATGCGGCTTGCGCAGTCCGGTGTTCGGCGCGGGCAAGGCGGCCGGCACGATGGACCCACTGCAGCGCGCGGCCGACGCCGGCGATCTGCACGAGTGGGAGATGTCCCTGCGGTAAGCGGGCCACGCCCGCTGAACTCGAGGTGCTCGGCGCCGCACCGAGACGCTGCGGGCCAGCGAGGCCCCAGTGGAGGAACGGGGACCCGTCATCGCTACCGCAAAGGGCCGGGCGCAGGTCATGACGGGCCGTCTGGCTGGTCAGGTTTTAGACAGTGACGCCGTGGAGGGTTACACCGGTGAAATGGGACTTGACCCATGAGGTGATCTGCGACGCATCACCGGACCGCCGCCGAAGCTGGACTGGTTCTGGCCCACGAAGTAGTGGATCTTGTGCTCGGAGACGAGCTTTCGAACTCGGCGAGGGTTGGCGTGGGGTCGGTTCCGTTGAAGCCGCCGATCGCCATAACCCGGTTTGCAGGCGCGGTAGGTGCCGTCCACGGTGCGCTCGATCCGGTGCCCCGTCGCCCGCAGCGCCCTCGGTGCCTGGCGGCAGCCGTCC
>DASYQM010000090.1:0-9319 GCA_036005525.1 Streptosporangiaceae bacterium | reverse complement strand
ATGGCGGCGAGCAGGCCACACGTGTAGGGATGGCGGGGAGCGCTGAACAGTTCCTCCGTGGGTGCCACCTCGACGATGCGGCCGAGGTACATGACCGCGACGCGGTCGCACAGGTGCCTGACCACCGCCAGGTTGTGTGAGATCAGCAGCAGCGTGAGCCCCAGCTCTTTGCGCAGGCCGGCGAGCAGGTTGAGGATGGTGGCCTGGACGCTGACGTCGAGCGACGACACCGGCTCGTCGGCGATGAGCAACTCGGGCCGCAGCGCCAGCGCCCGGGCGATGGCGATGCGCTGGCGCTGGCCGCCGGAGAACTGGCGGGGGTAGGCGCCCAGCGCCTCCCCGCCGAGACCGACCAGGGTTAGCAGGCGCCTGCTCTCCTCGTCCACCTGCTTCCTGGGCACGACGTGATGCACCCGCAGCAGTTCGCGCAGGACCCCGCCCACGGTCAGCCGCGGGTTCAGCGAGGAGTACGGATCCTGGACAACTATCTGGATCCGACGCTGATCAGCGTGCGAACGGCGGGTCGGCAGCGTCCTTCCGTTAAGCCTGATATCGCCGTTGTCGACCGGGCGCAGGCCGCACAGCGCGAGGGCCAGCGTGGACTTGCCCGATCCTGACTCTCCCACCAGGGCGAGCGCCTCCCCGCGGCCGATCTCCAGGTCCACGCCGTCAACCGCGCGGAGCATCCGTTCCTCGTTCCGGAGGCGCGCCACGGCCTGCGACCCGACCGGGAAGAACACCGACAGCCCGTGCGCCGTGAGCAGCGGCTCATCGCCGACGGGCGCACCCGTCCCCGCGGTCATTGCCGGGCCCGATCCGCGGCGACCGCATCCAGGCAGCGCTCATAGTGCAGGCAGGCGGTGGCCCGGCCGCCGGGCAGCAGCCGCAGCGGCGTCTCGCTCACCCGGCAATCCTCCTCGGCGAACTCGCACCGCGGGTGGAACCGGCACCCCGGCGGCGGTGTGATCAGGCTGGGCGGTGACCCGGGGATCGGCACCAGCGACTCGCGCACGTAGTCGAAGTCCGGCGCCGACCGGACCAGCCCGCGCGTGTACGGATGGCGGGGATCGAGCAGGACCTCACTGACGCCGCCCCGCTCGACCAGCTGCCCGCCGTACATCACGGCCACCCGCTGGCAGAGCTGAGCAACGACCGGCAGGTCATGGGTGACAAACACCAGGCTTACATCGGACTCCCGGCCCAGCTGGGCCAGCAGGCGCAGGATCTGGTCCTGGATGGTGACGTCCAGGGCGGTGGTCGGCTCGTCACAGAGGATGATCTCGGGATCGCACGACAGCGCGATCGCGATCATTACCCGCTGGCGCATGCCGCCGGAGAACTCGTGCGGGTAGGCCCGGAACCGCCGCTCCGGGTCGGGGATGCCCACCCGCCGCATCAGCTCAAGCGCCTTTTCCGTGGCCTGGGCCCGGCTGTAACCGAGCTGCACCTGCGGCCCTTCGGCGATCTGCCAGCCCACGCGCATGACCGGGTTGAGCGCGCTCATCGGCTCCTGGAAGATCATCGCCAGCTTTGGGCCGCGGATGCGGTTGAGCTGGGTTTGGCCGACCTTCAGCAGGTCGACGCCGTCCAGCAGGATCTGGCCGGACGTGACCCGTGCCTCGGGTGGCAGCACGCCCAGCACGGCGCGCAGCGTCATGCTCTTGCCCGACCCGGACTCCCCGACCAGGCCGAGCGCCTCGCCCGCCGCGACGTCGAACGAAACGCCATCCACCGCCCGGACGGTGCCCTGGCGGCTGGCGATCCGCACGCGGAGGTCACGAACCTCCAGCACGGTCCCGCTCATGCCCGCCCCGCCGATGCGCGCCGCGTTTACGCCTGGCGATCCCGCCGCGTCCATGCCCGGCCCGGTCATGAATGGCCCGGCCGGAGCAGGTCGGCGAGGCCATCGCCGATGAGCGAGAGCCCGAGCCCTACGATCACGACCGCAAGGCCCGGGAAGGTGGTCAGCTGCCAGTGGGTGGACAGGAAGTTCTGGCCATCGTTGATCATGGAACCAAGATCCGCGGTCGGCGGCGGCACACCCAGCCCGAAGTAGCCGAGCGTGACGATCGCCACGATGTCCTGGACTATGTCGGACATGGAGTAGATGATCGCCTGGGTGATGACGTTGGGCAGCAGATGGCGGCGCATGATGCGGACGCTGCCGAGGCCGCCCGACTGCGCGGCGAGGATATAGTCCTGCCGTTTGGCCACCAGGATCTCGCCGCGGATGATCCGCGCGTAGGAGACCCAGCCCACCAGCGTGATCGCGATGTAGATGCTGCGCTCGCCGGGGCCGAGCACGAACACCAGCGCGATGAGCAGCACGTAGAACGGGAACGCCACCACGACGTCCACCACGCGCATGATCACCGTGTCGGCCCACCCGCCGAAGTAGCCGGCCACGCTGCCGAGGATCGTGCCAAGGGTGAACGGGAAGAGCACCGCGAGGAACGCGATCCGCAGGTCCAGCCGCGTACCGTAGAGCAGCCGGGTCCAGGTGTCGCGGCCTAGCTGATCGGTGCCCAGCAGGTGGTGGGCGCTCGGCCCGAGCAGCGTCGCGTTGAGGTTCTGCGCGTTCGGGTCGTAGGGGGTGATCAGTGGCGCGGCGATGGCCAGCGCCAGGACGATGGTCATGATCACGATCCCGGACATCAGCGCGGGCTGGGTGTACCAGTGGCGGACCCGCCGGGCCTCCCCCCGCCCGGCTCGCGCCCCCGGCGCGGCGGCGGGCGGGGGCGCCGCCCCGGGCAGGCCCGGCTCGGGTGTCAGCGGGATGGCGCTCACCGGCTGAACCGCACTCTCGGGTCGAGCGACGCGTAGGCCACGTCGGCCGCCAGGTTGAGCAGGATGACCATGATGGCGAAGACCAGCGTGAGGCCCTGGACCACGGTGAAGTCCCGCTGGAAGATCGAGTTGATCAGCAGCTGGCCCAGGCCCGGGATGGCGAAGACGTACTCGATGATCACCGTGCCGCCGATCAGGAACCCAATGTTGATGCCGAGCACCGTGACCGCCGGGATGACCGCGTTGCGCAGCACGTGCCGCAGGAACAGCCGCTTTCCCGCGACCCCCTTGGACCTGGCGGTGGTCACGAACTCGGCGCCGAGCACGTTGAGCATGCTGGCGCGCAGGCTGCGGATGACCACCGGCGCGAGCGCCAGCGCCACGGTCAGGCTCGGCAGGAACATCGACCGCAGGTGGCCGAAGAAGCCCGAGCCCCACCCGCTGACCGGAAACCAGTGGAACTTGATCGCGAACGCGTAGATCAGCAGGAACGCCAGCCAGAACTGGGGCATGCCGAGGCCGATCAGTGGGACCGCGCGGACCGCGTGGTCCCGGGCGCCGTCCTTGCGACTGGCCGCGATCATCGCCAGCGGCACGCTGATCAGCACGGCGAGGACGGACGAGCAGATGATCAGCCACAGCGTCGGCGGCAGGTGGCTGATGACCAGGCTTGCCGCGGAGCCGCCGTAGTACAGGCTCTGCCCGAGGTTCCCGTGCAGGAGCCGGTCGAGAAACAGCCAGTACTGGCTGATCAGCGGGCGGTTCAGGCCCCACTGCTGGTGCAGCAGCGCCACCGCGCGGGGCGTCGCGTGGATCCCCAGGATGGTCCGCGCCGGGTCACCGGGGATCAGGTGGATCATGAAGAAGACGAGGATCGTGGCTCCGACGGCCACCGGGATCAGTTGCAGCAGCCGTCGGATCACGAACGTCATCCGCCCCATTGCGCGGCTCACCTCCTCGCGCGCCTGCCGGGCCCGCTCAGCTCAGGGTGCCCAGCTGGGCTGGTGGATCAGCCCGGGTGTTACTTGCTCAGCCAGACGTTCTCCAGGTGATAGTTGCCGAGCGGCGTGACGAAGAAGCCGTGCACGGTGGAGGTGGTGGCGTAGGCGTAGGGCGAGTAGTAGAGGAAGGCCATGAACGCGTCCGCCGCCGACTGGGACTGGATGTGGTTGTACAGCGCCTGCCGACCCGACGTGGACAGGGTCTTCTCCGCGTCGTGCGTGGCCTTGACGACGGTGGGGTTGTTGTAGGCGGTGAAGAAGGACTGGGCCCCCGACTTCGGGTCCACAGCGAAGGTGGCGAGCTCATCCGGGTCGGGGATGTCCATCGTCCAGTAGGACAGGAACATGTCGTATTTGAGGTTCTGAAAGTTGAGGTTGGCCGTGTTCGGGTCCTGTTGCCGGATCTTCAGGTTGATGCCCAGCGGCTTCAGTTCAGACTGCAGGATCGTGGCGATTGTCTTGGCATCGGAGAAGCCGGAGGACACCAGGATCGTCGTGGTGAACCCGTGCGGCACGCTGGACTTGGCCATCTCGGCCTTCGCCGCCGTCAGGTTGTACTGCAGGCCCTTGGTAGCGCGCTGGTAGTACGGCACCTGCGGCGGGAACAGCGAGTTCGCCGGCTTGCCGTTGCCGAACAGCACGGCCTTGACCAGCGCGGCCCGGTTGATCGCCAGCGAGATGGCCCGGCGGACGTGCACGTCCTGGTAGGGCTTGGCCCGCTGGTTGAAGGTCAGGTAGTCGGTGCGTGTCGAGTTGAAGAGGTTCATCGTGACGCCCGGTGTGGACTTCAGGCTGGCCACCGTCGACCAGGCGGGGAACTCGTCCACCTGAGCCTGACCGCCCTTGAGCTGCAGTTCCCTGGTGTTGTCGCTGGGCACGTCGGTCCAGGTCACGCTGTCCAGGTAGGGCTTGCCGTGCTGCCAGTAGTACGGGTTGCGCACCAGCTTGAGCGCCGAGCCCTTGTGCCAGAACTCCCACTTGAACGGGCCGGTCCCGACCGGGTGCTGGTAGAACTGGTTCTCGGTCTCGCCGCCGTAGTTGGCCGGGATGATCGCGTTGGAGAACAGCGACAGGTCGGCGAGCAGCGGCGCCCACGGGTACTTGAGGTGGACCACCACGGTGCCGGGCGAGGGTGCGGCGACCGACTTGATGGCCGTGTTGATGTAACCCCAGCCCTTGGCCGCTGCGCTCGCCTGGTCGATGGAGAACTTCACATCGGCCGACGTCATCGGCTTACCGTTGGAGAACTTCACGCCCTCGCGCAGCGTGAACGTGTAGGTCTTCTTGTCGGACGAGAGGGTGTAGCTGGTCGCCAGCCGCGGCTGGACGCCCTTGCCGTTCCGCGTCACCGTGTACAGCGGCTCCATGATCTGCTCGAAGACCCAGATGGACTCGTTGTCGAACACCGTGGTTTTGTTCATCGACTGCGAGTCCGCGGTGCGGGCGATGACCAGATTGCCGCCCCGTACCGGCTGTGCCCCCGTGCCGGATGACGTCGACGTACCGGATGACCCGCAGGCGGCGAGGACTGTCAGAGCGCCGGCCACGATCAGGGCCCGCGCGGTGGTGGTTCGGTATGTCACGGTCGCTCCCTGTGGATCGGCGGCAGCGGTGGAGCCGCGGCGGCGGTAGGGCACTGACGACAAGCAGGACAAACCTTTGTTCCTTGACAAGATGTCCGCAAACGAGCGAGTTGTAAATAGGGCGGGAGACTCTGGACCGAGGCTTTTACGACGTTGTAACCTTTCGCGCCGTGCGCTACATCGTGCTTGGCTGCGGTGCGGTAGGCGGCACCGTCGCCGCCGGGCTGGTCCGCGACGGCCACGATGTGCTGGCCTGTGACGCGAATCCGGCCGTGGTTGCTGCGGTCAATTCGCGTGGGCTGCGGATCGAGGGACCGGTGGCGAACTTCACCGTCGCGCTGCCCGCCGTCGCGCCCGCGGACCTGCCGCCCCGCCTTGAACACCCAGTCCTGGTGGCAGTCAAGGCTCACCATACGGCGGCGGCCGCCGCGCTGCTTGCCGGAAGGCTGCACGGCGACGCGTACGCCGTCTGCCTGCAGAACGGCGTGACCGCCGCTGGCATCCTCGCCGACGCCGTCGGGCCGGAGCGGGTCGTGGCGGCGGTCGTCAACTTCGGCGCCGAGATGCTGGAGCCAGGCGTGGTGCTGCGCGGCAACCGGGCCGCGTTCATGGTCGGGGAGCTGGACGGCAGCCTCACGGACCGGGTCCGCTCGCTCACCTCCGACATCGAGGACGCCACCCCCACCTGTGACATCCTCCGGTACCTGTGGGCGAAACAGGCCTACGTGGCGATGCTGGCGGCCACCGCCGTCAGTGACCTGCCGATCGTCGACGTGCTCGAAGAGCTTGCCTACCGGCCGCTGCTGGTCGAACTCGCCCGGCAGGTCATCGCGCAAGCGCCTGTGCGGCCGATGCCGCTCGACGGGTTCGACGCCACGGACCTGGCGGGCTCGCTCACCCGGCTCGCGCGGCTCAACCGGGCCTCGGCGAAGACGCACACGGGGATCTACCGGGATCTCGCGGTACTGCACCGCCCGACCGAGGTACCCGCGATCCTCGGCGGGCTTGACGGGACGCTGGTGCCCCGGCTTGTTGAGCTGGTGCAGGCCATCGAGCAGGGACGGCGCTCGTGCTCGCGCGAGAACCTCGACCTGCTCGCGGCGTACGAGCGCCTGGAACGGCTGGGGCGGCCGCTGAACGCCGTCGCGTCCGTGATCGGCGCGCCGGAGCGGGCGCCGGCCGGGCCGCTGGCCGGGCGCCTGGTCGCCGTGAAAGACATCATCGCGGTGGCCGGCGTGCCGACCCGCTGCGGCAGCCCGGCGAGTGACCCCGGGCCGGCCGACCGTGACGCAGCGGTCGTAACCCGCCTGCGGGCGGCCGGGGCGGAGGTGTTCGCCACCAGCCAGTGCCTGGAGTACGCGGCGGGGTTCGCTCACCCCGAGGTGGGCGATACCCGTAATCCCCGCGATCCCTCCCGCACGTCGGGCGGGTCATCCGGCGGGTCTGCGGCACTGGTCGCCGCTGGCGTGTGCGAGCTGGCGGTCGGCACGGACACCGGCGGGTCGGTGCGGATCCCCGCTGCCTACTGCGGCATCGCCGGGCTCAAGCCGACCCACGGGCTGCTGCCGCTGGAAGGAGTCTTCCCCCTGTCGCCAACGTGCGACCACGCAGGCACGCTGACCTCCACAGTGTCGGGCGCCGGTGAGCTCCTGGCGGCTCTGGCCGGCCCCGCGGCCCCGGCGGATCCCGGCGCTCCGGCCGACTCCGGCGGCCGCCCGGCCGACCCTGCGAGCGGGCCGGCCGTCCCGCCCGGCGCCCCGGCTTTCACCGTCGGCGTCCTGTCCGCCCAGCTGGGCGATCCGTCGGTGACGGCCGACGTTCACAAGGCGGTCACCGACGCGCTGGCCGTGCTGTCGGCGGCGGGCTGGCGCCTGCGCGAGATCACTGCGCCGTGGCTTGGCCAGCTGGCCCAATGGGAGGACACGCTCGCCGTCATTGTGGCCGCGGAGGCATTCAGGGTCCACCAGGGCCGGGATCAGGACAGGTACGCGGAGGGCACCCGGGCGCTGCTCGCTTTTGGCGCGTCCGTCAGCGCGCAGCGGTATGCGAACGCACTTCGGCAGCGCGCGGAGCTCACGGCCGCGATCGAGGCGAGCCTTACCGGCGTCGATGTCCTGGCCGGCCCCACGGTCGGCTACCAGGCGCCGGAACAAGACCCGCCCTTCGGTGTCGGTGAAGGCTCCGCAGAGAGCCGCTTCACCGGCCCGTACAGCCTCACCGGCCATCCGGCGATCTCGCTTCCTGTGCCCAGCGCTGGCCTGCCGGTGGGCCTTCAGCTCGCCGGCGGTCGGGGCGCTGACCTGGCACTGCTTCGGGCCGCCGCGGCCGCCGAGCAGCTTTTCGCGCGTCAAAGGGAGGGCTGATACATGCCACCGATGGTGCTTCGGCGCACGCTCGGCCTGGCCGGCCACGACATTCCAGTGGTCGAACTGACCGGCGTGGGGAACGGCCCGCGGCTCACCGTCCTAGCCGGGGTGCACGGGTGTGAGTACGCGCCGATGGCGGCCGTGCGCCAGTGGACTCGCGCCCTGGCGGAACGGGAACTGCGGGGAAGCGTGCGCGTGGTCCCGGTGCTGAACGTCCCCGCGTTTCGTGCCCGCACCCCGTTCGTGGTTCCCGATGACGGCAAGAACCTCAACAGGTGCTTCCCCGGGGACCCGGCGGGAACCCTTGCCGAGCGACTGGCTTATGCGGCATTCACGGAGCTCATCGTTGGCTCCGACGCCCTGGTCGACGTCCACGCCGGAGACATGGTCGAGGCGCTGGAGCCCTTCGCGCTCTACGATGCCGGTGCCAGTGAGGCGAAGGCCCATGAGCTGGCGGCCGCATACGGGCTCGGCTATGTGATCCGCCAGGAACCAGGCCCTGATCGTGCGGTCGGGGGCACGACCAGCACGGCCGCCGCCGGGATCGGCATTCCCGCGATCATCGCGGAAGCCGGCGGGTGCGGCCTGATCGAGCCGACCGCGGTGGACGCTCACATCCGTGGGCTGGACCGGGTGCTCGCGCTGCTCGGCATGGCAGACGATTTGGCAGCGGGTGAGGCACCCGGTGTGGCGCCAACCCATCTTCGTCATTTCCTCTGGTTGCGCTCGCACAGTGAGGGCTGGTGGGAACCAGCTGTCCGCCCGGGTGAGCCGGTGGCCGAAGGGCAGTTGCTCGGTGCCGTCAGCAGCCTCGATGGCGCAGAGGTTCGGCAGACACTGTCCGCGCCCTCGTCTGGCGTCCCGCTGTTCGTGACCAGTTCACCAGCCGTGGCAGCGGATGGCCTGCTGCTTGGCTTGGGCGTGAAATAAGCCCACACCGCAAGCGGGAGCCCGCAACATTCCCGAGAACGCAGTCCTTGGTGGGGAACGCGGTATTCTGCGCCCGGCGCGGCGCCATCGGCATAACCTGCACCGCTGCGCTGGCCCCGGCAGACGCGCTCACTGCCCCGCCCCCCGGCGGCACCGGGCTACGGTCCGTGATCACCGGCGCCTCCGCGCGCGGCCAGGCAGGCTCACCGGTCAGCGGCGTCTGCGACGCCGCTATGTGTTCTGGCCCAGTCCGGGAACGGTTCGCTTCAGCTCGGCGGCCAGCTTGCGCTCCAGCGCCGGCATCCGCTTCAGCGCCACCTTGGCGGCGGTCAGCGTTCCCTGTCCCTGTGACGTGCCCGCGTTGTCAGCGGCAGTCTGAATCCCCGCAAGCACCGCATGCCAGTACCCCCTGGGGTCCGCGCATGCCGGGATGGGAGACTGCGCCAGGGTTCTGGCCGCCACCCCCGCATGCTTGAGAGCCGCGCTGGTAGCACGGATATCCGATGCCGAGCTCGCGGCCTGGAGGATGTTCAGCGCCGCGGTCAGGTTCTCCCCGGCCGCGTGCGCCGGCCCGGAGCTCCACAAGCGGTACTGCTGCAGGCAAGACGGCGGCTGCGCGGATGCCGCCAAGCCCCCGCCAGACCCAGCAGGC
>DASYQM010000089.1:0-2670 GCA_036005525.1 Streptosporangiaceae bacterium | reverse complement strand
GTGCCCTCGTCGAACCCGAAGACCTCGACGGTGAGGCTGATGTTGCCCTCACTAAGTTGGATCTCGGTAACCTGGGTGTGTGGCTTGGGTGGGATCTCTAGCATGGCTGGTCCTCTCAGCGGGGTGCATCTTGGGTTAGGTATCTGAGTGCCTCCCGGGCTCCCGGGAGGTTGCCTTTGCGCTGGTAGAGATCAAGCGCCTGGGTGGCTGCGCCGTGTGCCTCGTGGAGGCGGCCGGCCGCGGCGAGGACGCGGGCGAGGTCGAGCAGGGTGGCGGCGTGCTGGCTCAGCAGGTCGGTCTGCGCGGCCAGCGCCACCGCCGAGTCGGCGAGTTCGACTGCTTCGGCGTGGTGGCCACGAGGTCGCGTCCAGGATCGGGTGTAAATGAGGGCGGGCGTAGGTTCCCTTCAAGACCTGCCAGTCATCGAAGGAAGGACCTACGCCCGTGCCTGTCCGAGTATCGCCTACCGACCGCATCCGCGGCCACATCGATGAGCTGTTCGCCCGGGACCGGCCGCTGCCGGAGATTTTGGAGGAGGTGGCCCGGCTCGGCGCCCAGTTGCTGATGCAGGCCGCGCTGGAGGCCGAGGTCACCGAGTTCTTGGGCCGGGACCGCTACCAGCGGGCCGCGGCCTGCCAGGAGGCCCGGCCCGGGTCCCGCAACGGGTACCGGGAGGTGACTGTCAAGACCACCGCTGGGCCGGTATCGCTGGCCCGGCCGAAGCTGCGCGGCACCGGCGAGGTGTTCGCCTCCCGCCTGTTCGGCAGCTACGTGACCAAGACCAACGCTCTGGAGTCGCTGGTGATCGCCTCGTTCGTCCGCGGCCTGTCGGTCCGCGACGTCGAGGCCACGCTCGCCGATGCGCTCGGCGACCAGGCCGCGGTCTCCAAGTCCACGGTGTCGGCGATCTGCCAGGCCATCAAGGACGAATACCAGGCCTGGGCCCGCCGGCGCCTCGACGGCGTGAAGCTTGATTACCTGTTCCTGGACGCCAGCTTCTTCCGCATGCACCCGGGCTCACCGGCCGAACCGGTGCTGGCCGCCTGGGGCATCACCACCAACGGCAAGCCCGCATTCATCGGCCTGGCGCCGGGCACCGGCGAGTCCTTCGACGCCTGGCAGGACTTCCTGGCCGGCCTGCGCGACCGCGGCCTGCCCTCCCCGCTGCTGATCATCTCCGACGGGGCGGCCGGGCTGATCGGCGCGATCGAGCGGGTCTACCCGAAAGCGCTGCGTCAAAGGTGTCTTGTCCATCGAGGGCGAAATATCCTCGCCAAGGTCCCGGCCGGGATGCAGGCCGAGGTCAAGGACACCTACTGGAAGATCTTCGACACCAGCGACCTCGCCACCCCGCCCGGCCCGAAGCTGGTAGAGATTATCGACGCCCGCATCGGCGAGATGGCCGCCAAGTACTCCGCCACCTACCCCGCGGCGATGAAGTGCCTGACCACCGACCGCGAGGGCCTGACCGCCTACCTGCACTTCCCCGCCGAGCACCACAACCGGGTACGGCATTCCAACTTCATCGAGCGCACCTTCGGCGAAACCCGCAGAAGGGTCAAGGTCATCGGCCGGCTCCCCGGCGAGACCAGCTGCCTCACCCTGGTGTGGGCCGTCCTGGACCGGGCGTCGGCCGGCTGGCGCCGGCTTCACCATGACCGCCGACGGGCTGCGGCTGCTGCAAGACCTGCGCCGCTCCCTGCTCGAACCACCCCGCCAGCTCCGGCGACCCACCCTCACCACGACCCCCGCAGACGACATGCCAGAAACTGTCAGGGCAACCGCGTAATCTCACCTGCGAAGCGGAACCACGCCCGCCGATTTACACCGGATTCCGGACGCCACCTCGGCCACCCAGCTGCTGTCCAACGGAGTTGACCTGCGCACTGTGGCCGGACGGCTCGGTCATGCCCAGGGCGCAACGACGCTGCGCTTCTACGCCCAGTTCGCCCGAACAGGACGATCTGGAGCCGTGATCGTGCCCGTCCTGGCGGATCAGGGCCGCGGCCGCGCCCTCCCATAGCCAGCCGGTGACCTCACCGCTGCGGCAAAGCCGGAACGAGCCGGCCGCGGATCGCCGGCAAGATCGCCGCTTATCGCACGCTGGTAGGCGCGGTACAGCCCGCCGTCCTGGGCGCAGTCCCGGCCGTAGCAGCCGTGCTCAAACTGGTGGTAATGCCAGGCGATGCGCGCATGCTCGATGGCGGCGCGCTGGTGACCGTTCATTTCGCCCACCTCCCCTGTCAAGCGGTACCACTCCCGCCAGCTCCGCGGCAGGGCCCTTCGCCCCAGCCTGCGGGACTTTTGTCCCTGCCGGTGAGCAACTCCTGAGCCGGGACCAGCGCACGCCCCGGGCCGATGATCGTGCCCTGCTTGCCCTTGCGCCGTGCCTCACAACCCACCCATGCCGCCGTCCCCGGGCCGGGCACGCGCCGCAGGCCCGGTTGTTTCGCGTCAGACACGCTCGATCCGCCGCCAGGCGCCGATCGCCGGGAGCCGCCGGGCAGCTGGCCAGCCGCACAGTTGACCCGCCCGGCGGGTGCCGTGGCAGGCTAGCCGCCGCGATCTGGCAAGCGCGGGCCCCCACGCCGTGACGGGGTGCCGCACCCAACAGCAAGAAGGTCGAGATGGCGCAGGGCACTGTGAACTGGTTCAACGGCGACAAGGGCT
>DASYQM010000088.1:0-6158 GCA_036005525.1 Streptosporangiaceae bacterium | reverse complement strand
GATCATGCGGGGCTCGAGACCCTGCCCTTCGACATGTGCCTGCGGTTGCTCGCCTCGGTTCCGATCGGGCGCATCGGTTTCTACGCGGACGGCGAGGTGGTGCTTCTGCCGGTGAACCACGCCGTGGACGGCCAGGACGTGGTCTTCCGCACAGCCAGCGGGTCCAAGCTCACAGCGGCCGAGGAACAAGACCTGGTCGCGTTCGAGGCCGACGACTACGACCTGCGGACCCGGTCGGGGTGGAGCGTCTTCGTCACCGGCCGCGCCGTGGTCGTGTACGACGAAGCCGAGGTCAACCGGCTCGACCGGCTCGGCCTGCGTCCCTGGGCGGCCGGTGTGGAGCGACCCTTCTGGGTCAGGATCCATCCCACGTCGGTGACCGGGCGCCGCACGCCAGGGACCGCGGTCTCCTCTGGCCAGGACCGGGGGACTGCCCCGGCCAAGAGGCCGCGGCAGTAGGGCGCTGGATCAGGGAGAGGGCCATCCGCGCCCGGATGGCAAGGCGGAGGAGGAGCCGATAGTGGAGCTATCGGCGACGACGACAACGCCGCCAGCCGGGATGCGGGGGCACGCGAGCCCGGCAGTCCTATTGTCGGGGCCTCTAGGGCCAGGGCAGCGTTAGAGCGGCCCGCCGTTCCAGCCGGGGATCGTCGCCCCGGGCAGGATGCCCCAGCGGTACACGTAGTCGCGCTGGTAACCGTGCCGGTAACGGAGCGTCATCCGGGTGAAGTACCGGACGCCGTCGTGGACGGCGACACGCGAGAAGCTGACCTGCGCAGGGTAGGTCCGGCAATGGCCCGCCGAGCAGGTCGGCGTGCAGGTGTTCACCCACAGTTCCCCACGGGTGTGGGCGGACGATCCTGACCACCGGGACCAGTGCGGGGTCCGCACGAAGACGTTCGACTGCCCGATGTAGATGATCGGCAGCCGGGCCCGGCCCTGATGCCAGCCGTTCGCGCCGTTGTAGGCGACCGGCAGGGGCGCTGCTTTGGGCGCCGCGTTCGCGGCTCTGATGGTGGGCGTGGCGCCCAGCCCTACGCCCACCACGAGCAGGGCCGCGACCAGCGCGACGACCCAGTTCCGCTTCACGGTGCTCCCCTCCGTGCCGTGGTACCCAGCTTAGGGTCTGGCCACGCCACCTGCGCGAACGCCGAAGACGGCATACCCGGCCCGGAACCCGCAGCTGGGGTGACGGCCGGTCGCCGTGTGCTCCCGGCCGGAACCGGCAGGACGATCTCACCGGGCTTTGGGTGTCCTTCGGGCCTTCGCGAGCCAGAGCGCCACGCCCAGCAGGGCCAGGCCCACGGCGAACACCGCGAGCGGGGCGGCTACAGACTGGGGCAGGTAGCGGCTCGCGGTCTGTGGCACGAACAGCAGCACCCCGATGGCTCCCAGGAGCAGCAGCCAGACCCGCCGCAGGGCAACCCCGGCCGTGATCAGTCCCGCCACGGTGACCAGGGCGAGCACGTGCCCGGCGGCGACTTGCATCGTCAGCTGCGCGCCGGTCAGCAGCCCGATCCCGGCAGCCAGGTAACCGGCGTTGCGGGGAGCAAGGTATCCGCGGTGCGCCGACGCGCCCCACGCAGCGGACAGCGCCCAGACGCCGAGACCGGGCAGCCAGGCGTCGAGCCCCGGAGCCACGCTGGCGATACCGGTGCCGACCAGCGTCGCCGCTCCCGCGAACATCGCCAGGTGCTGGAGAGGCGCGCGAGTGTGCCACCAGAGCACCGCGGCGTACGGGGTTGCCACCGCGGTCGCCACGAGCGTGGTGTCGACCGGGCTGAAGTGCCAGATCTGGTCCGCGAGCACACCCACGAAGGCCACCAGGCATGCGGTCGACAGCAGCCACAGCACGCTGCGGAGTCGGCGGAGCGCCGGGCTGTCACCGGCGCGTACCAGCACGGCGGCGGCCCCGAGCGCGATGGTGCCCGCCGCGGCGAAGGCCAGTTGGGCACCGCTGGTGATCCCCGGCCACAGCTCGGTCACCGCGATGAGTCCCGCCACGGCCGCGAGGACCCCGCCGACATAACCCAGCGCCTCCGCCACGAGCGGCCCCCGGCGCGGAACCGCGGCAGGAGCCGGAGCGCCAGCAGGAGCCGGGATGCCGGCAGGAGCCGGGTTGCGGGCAGGAGCGGGGACGCCGCCAGGAGCGGGGACGCCGCCAGGAGCCGGGGATTCGTCGTCGCCGCTGGCGGGCCTGGCGACCCCACCGGCGGCGCGGGCCGCCTCGCCCGCCCGGATCCGGGCGGCCTGCCCGGCCTCTAACCAGCCTTCAGCCACCCAGCGCTTGAGCATCTCGTCCAGTTCAGAACTGGAAAGAGGATCGGACATGAGCTGCGATGCTACCAGCGCACCGTCCCGCACCTTCCCGCGCCTAACCGCTGTTTGCGCAGCTAACGGCCCCGCCAGACTGCGCACTCCCGCACGGTCCCGCGCCCTCCCGCGCTGCGCCGTGTTCCCCGACTGTTCCCTTTCACCAGTCGGCCCCGCCGGACGTTCAGCGCGCCCGGCGGGGCCTTGGCATGGCACCTACCGAGGAGGCACCAACCATGCACGAAACCATCCCACAACCCGCACCCCGGAATCCGATCTGCGTTGCCTGCGTCGGCGACCGCACCAACCCTGACGGCGGCCCATGCCTGCGCTGCCGGGGCAGCGGCACCGATCCTGACCCGGCCGCCCCGACCGGCATCGTCCCGGTGGCGTCATGAGCGCCGACCAGCGGGCCGAGACCGCCCGCGACTACCTCACTGCCGCCCGCAAGCGAAGCGTGGAGCAGATGCCGCCGTCGCTGCTCATGCGCGAGTGCGCCGAGCTGCGGCGCCTGCTCGGCCAGGTCTTCGGCGTCCTCGCCGAGCGGCAGGCGGAGACGTCCAGGCTGGCCGAGATCCGGGACGTGCTCGCGGCGTTCGATTGGGAGCACCACGACCGGCAGCTCGCGCTGGAGCGCATCGAGCAGATCGCGGGCCAGTCATGACCGCCGGGGTGGTCTACCTGCTGCACCTGGACGCGCCCGGCTACGCCCACGCCAAGCACTACACGGGCTGGACCGCCGACCTGCCCGCGCGGCTGGCGCTGCACGAGGCCGGGCAGGGCGCCCGGCTCCTCGCGGTCGCCCACGCGGCCGGGATCGGCTGGCGGCTTGCCCGCACCTGGCCCGGCACCCGCGCCCGCGAGCGGCAACTCAAACGGCAAGGCGGCGCGTCCCGGCGCTGCCCGCTGTGCGGCGTCACGCCCTGGGCCGGGGCGAACGGCGGACCGTGACTCCACTGGCAGGCCGCTGATCTGCGGCCCGCTGGCCGAAGTGAACACAAGATGCGCCCCGGGCCGGGACTAGCGGTAGTTTGTTAATTACGGAGATAGAGGTGCAGGCCGCAGCCTGCCGCGACCGAGCTGATCAGGGCTTGCAGCTGCGGGGGCGGGGGCGCCTTGGACCATGCCTGCCACCAGCGCTGCAGCGCGATCCAGGGGGAAAGCCAGGCGCGTACCGCGCGCAGCGCCCGGGGCCAGGGCGGGGCGGGCGGCGGTATGGCGGCGCGCGGCCCCCCTCTCTTTGCGGCCGGGCGCTGGCCGCGGTGCTGCACTATCGTCGGGCGGCGGGTTTTCGGTGAACCAGGCGTCCCAGCAGAAGCAGAACGCGCAGTTGACCAGGGCCTGGTGCCGGCGGATCGCGGTGTCGGAGCGGACCTGGAAGTCGGCCCAGCCCAGCTGGTCCTTGACCTGCTTGTAGCTCTGCTCGATCCAGTGCCGGATGCCGTAGATCCGTACGATCTCGGTTAGGTCCGCGGGCGGGTGGACGCTGGCGGCCTCGCGCGGGCCGCCTGGCCGGGGCAGGTTAGTGGCCAGGTACCAGGTGGCCTTGTCCGGCAAGGTGCCCGGGTCGGCGGTGGCCACCACCAGGCGGGTGAAGCCGTCCGGTCCCCACCAGCCCAGGGTCGCGTCGGCGGCGTACCAGGTCTGGGTGCGCCCGTCGCGGAAGGTCCGGGTCACCGGCTGCCAGTCGCCGGGATCGGCGGGCCCGTTCCAGGCCAGAGC
Source organism: Streptosporangiaceae bacterium (assembly GCA_036005525.1). Taxonomy (GTDB): domain Bacteria; phylum Actinomycetota; class Actinomycetes; order Streptosporangiales; family Streptosporangiaceae; genus UBA9676. The sequence goes on along the minus strand of DASYQM010000088.1, from coordinate 2,123 downwards.
GCGGGCGGCGTCTGCGGGAGTGTAGGCATCAGCGCCGTAGGCCCAGGTCCCGTGGCGGGGTTTCAGGGCCATCACGAACGGCAGCCCGGCCTCCGCGAGCTCGCCGCGGAACCCGTCCTGGTCTCCGTACGCGCTGTCGGCGGCCACCGCGCGGAACGCGAAACCCGCAGTCCTGGCCTCGATCGCGAGATCGGCGCCGATCTGCAGCTTGGTGCGGAACCCCGGATCGCTCTTCCCCTTCGCGAAGTGCCTGGCCGGGGTGTAGGGCACCGCATGCACGGGGTAATAAAGCCGTTCGTCCGCCCACAGCGTGGTGACGGTGACCACGCCGTTGTCGGTCTTGCCGTACCGGCCCAGCCACTGGTGGCCCACGTGCGCGGTCTTCGTGCCGTCCTTGCGGTCCCCGCTGTCGTCGATCACCAGCACCCCGCCGCCGTGCGGCGCGGTCGCCGGATCCGCGAACAGCAGCTCCAGCCGGCGGGCATTGACCTCTTCAGGATCCCACCGGGACTCGGACAGGAAGAACTGCAGCCGCTGCACCGCCGGATGGGCCGCCCCGGTCACCGGCTCGGCCCCGGCCAGCGCCGTCAGCGTCTTGTTCCGGTCCCGCGGCGCCAGCAGCCCCGCCAGGTACTCCCGGAACCCTCGCCGCTGCGCCAAAGACCCGAACAGGTCGTCAAACCGCGCCGCATACCCCTCCAAAGGGCCCGGCGCCGCAGGACAGGGACGGCGTCGCGTCATCACGCACCCCCGGGCCTATCGCGCCACTACACCCCGGCATACCGCGAACCATGCCCGTAGTCAACAAACTACTGCTAGTCACCAGAAGAGCAGCCCGGCCCGGGGCTCTCCCGGAGGAGGGAACCCATCGTGACATCCGAACCAACTGGCGGCAGCGAGGATGGGAAAGTCATCCCGCTGCGCGCCGAGGACACGGCTACCGAGGTCCGCACCGCCGAATCACCCGGCCCCTCGTATACGGACCTGACCGACGGCCGGGCGCAGCGCCGGCCCATCATCCCCGGGCACTGGCGTACCCGGCAGGCGGCCCGCGAGCATGTGCGGCTCGCCGCCGCCCGGCACGCACACGCCGCCGCTTACCACGGCGTCCGGGCACCCATGTACGTGGTGCTCACCGCCTGGTGGTCGCTGGTCGGGATCGCCCGGACCGTGGGCCTGCTGCTCGCCTGGTGGCACGTCCCGGACTTGACCCGGCTGGAGCGGCAGGCCGCCGCGGACGGACTCCTGTCGGACCACCTGCGGATCCACAAGGCGGGCCGGGATGTCCGCACCGCCCGCGGGCTGATCCTCGCCGCCTGCGCCGTCGTTGTGGTGGCCGCGGTGGTCACCCTGTCCCTCGCCCCGCCGTGGGCGTGGGTGCTGACCGGCGTCATCGTCCTGCCGCTGCTCGCCCGCACGGGCCGCCCGGCTCACAAGCCGATCGTCACCGGCGCCACCCTGCCGGCGGCGGTGCAGGCGCCGACGCAGGACGTCATCACGCGTGCGCTCGGCGCCCTGGGTATCGCGGGGATCGACCGCTGGCTCCGCGACGGCCGCGAGCTCGTGTTCCCCTCCCCGGTACGTGAGGACGGGCCAGGCTGGAGAGCAGAGGTCGACCTCCCCTACGGCGTGACGGCGGCCATGGTGACCGAGCGGCGGGAGCAGCTCGCGTCCGGGCTCCGCCGCCCGCTCGGCGCCGTGTGGCCCGAACCGGTCACCGCCGAGCACGCCGGGCGGCTCGAGCTGTGGGTCGGCCGACAGGACGTGTCCAAGACGCGGCAGGCACCCTGGCCGCTGCTGCGCGGAGGCCAGGCCGACATCTTCCAGCCCGTCCCGTTCGGCACCGACGTGCGCGGCCGGGTGGTCAGGGTGCCGCTCGTGTACCACAACTGGCTCGTGGGCGCGATCCCCCGGCAGGGCAAGACCGCCGCTGTCCGGGCCCTCGCGTGTGCCGTCGCCCTGGACCCCCTGGCGGAGATCTGGGTGCACGAGCTCAAGGGCTCCGGTGACCTGGATCCGCTGGAGCGCGTCAGCCACCGGTTCGTGTCCGGCGTCGATGACGAGTCCATCGGGTACGCCGCCGAGAGCTTGCGGCTGCTGCGCGCCGAGATCATGCGCCGTAC
>DASYQM010000087.1:0-3410 GCA_036005525.1 Streptosporangiaceae bacterium | reverse complement strand
GGTGAGCTGCTGGTGGCGGCGCGCCAGATCAGCAAGCCGCCGAGAACGAGGACAACCAGCGTCAGAGCGCCCAGGCCTGCCAGCAGCCATCGCCGGTTCGGGCGGGCCAGTGCCGGCGGGCCGCCGGGTGCTGGCCCAGCGGGTGGCGGGCCGCCGGGTGGCCGCTCGCGCGCCGGGCTGGGCGCGGCGGCAGGCGAAGTAGCCGCCGGTGGCCGGCTCGGGGCGGTGTCGCGGTCGGTTCTCGCGGCAGGGGCAGCGGCGGCCGTTGGGGTGGCCAAGACCGTGGCGGCGGGGGCGGCCAGGACGGTGGATGTGTGCTGGCTGGCGGCGGTGCCCAGGGCGCCGCGGGCCGCGGTGATGAATTCGCGGCAGGTGCTGTAGCGGTCGGCGGGGTCTTTGGCCAGCGCCCGCCCGATCACCTGATCGATGTCGGGGGGCAGGGCCGGCTGCAGTGAGCTGGGAGGGGTGGGGTTTTCTTCCACGTGCGCCCAGATGACCGCCGCGTCGACGTCCTTGGCGAAGGGAACCCGGCCGGTCAGGCACTCATACAGCACACAGCCCAGCGAGTAGATGTCGGCACGGCCGTCGACGGAGCGGGCCTGGATCTGCTCGGGGGCGATGTAGTCGATCGTGCCCATGAACTCGCCGGTGGCGGTCAGCCCGCTGCGCGAGGCGGCGTGCTTGGTGATCCCGAAGTCGGTCAGGTAGACGTGGTCCGGATCTTCCTCATCAGCGCCGTGCTCGACCAGCATGTTGCCCGGCTTGACGTCACGGTGCACCAGGCCCAGCCGGTGCGCCGCGTCGAGCGCCCGGCCGGCCTGCCCGCACAGCAGCAGCGCCTGCTCGGGGGCCAGCACAGGGTTGGCTTTCAGCACCGCCCGCAGATCCGCGCCTGCCACATAGCGCATCGCGATATACAGCAGGTCCTCGTGCGTGCCCATGTCATAGATCGGGATCACATTGGGGTGGTTGAGCGAGGCGGCGATCCGCGACTCCTTCAAAAACCGGGCCCGGAACACGTCATCGGTGGCCAGTTCGGGCGCCAGCACCTTCAGCGCCACCGTGCTGCCCAGGCGCGGATTCTCCGCCTCGTACACCACGCTCATCCCGCCCCGGCCCAGCACGCCCCGCAGCCGGTACCCCGCAAGCTCATCTCCCACCATCGGCAGTGTGGGCATCACATCTCTCCGCTCAGGTAAACCTCCGGTACCCGGAATATCACCAGCCTGGCGGGGGGGTCAGCTCTCAGCGGGAGTAGATGGCGCTGGCATGGCCCTGCGGCGGCAATGCCACAGCTGCTGCCAGCGATGCTGGGTCGCATGTCCGGGTCCCCCCCAGGGAATGACTGTGAGTAGTGTACGCGTCCGGCACGGCTCGCACTACGGCGGCGGATGCCACTGTCACACCCCTGAGGCCGATCCAGGGAGCAGCAAGGCCGGTTGCGCGCTGGCGCTGGGATCCGCCCGACCTGAACTGCTGGGCTTGGGGTGCGCCGGGAAGCATGTCACACGGCGTGAACTGGGCCTCACGCCCCCTGGACCCTGAGCCCGTAACCGGCGTCTGGCGCGGCAAACCCCGCGCCCAGGCACCGACGGCACCCGTGACTTTACGTTTCGTCTATCTGGCATTTCCTGCGAATGCTCGCCGAATGGCCCGCCCCGCGCGTTCAGATCTGGCCGACGACGCCGAGATCTTGGTCCTGCGACGCCGGGAGTCACTGAGGTGCCATCCCGGCTTCGGCTCAGGCGCCGTCGCGTGACAGCCTGCGACGCGAGTCAACTCATGTCAAGAGATTCAGCAGCCGTGGGCATCTGCCCTCCGCCGCCGCCTCCACGAAGATCTAGTTCGCGATCTCGACCTTGGCGACAATTCGCGTCGGGATAACCCGCACGACAAGCTCAGGCGGCACCCCGTTGCGCCGGCCGTACTCCTCCGCGCGATCGGCACCCATGTACCGCCCGCCGATGCGGGCTGCCCACTGCACCAGTTCACCAGCGTCTGCTGACGTTGCCGCGATCCCGGCGACGGTCACGAAACTGAACGGGGGGCGCTCGTCATCCCAGCACAGGGACACTCTCGGATCACGCAAAATGGCCCTGCCCTTGATCGTGTCGGCCGATGTCATGAAGACGACCTGGTCACCGTCGAGATCGACCCACACCGGAGCCACATGGGGTGAGCCGTCCGCGCGCACCACCGCCAGCTTGGCCGTTCGGGCCGGTGACGCCAGGATGAACTCCCGCCACCAGCCGGGCGGGGCATCGGTGTAGCCCATGAGCCAGCAGCGTACCGAGCCCGGCCGCCCCTAACTGGACCGGCACACAAGTATTGGTTGCGGCCGCTGCCATCGGCGGTCATTCGTTCAGTGCAGGCGGCAGCCACCGGCTCCGGAACAGACAAAGCGGCTGATGATCAAAGAAGATAAACACGTGCGCCCGGGGACACCGTTCAGGAACCTCCATACGGTCACCATGACGGTTTCACCTGATCCGCATTGGCGGCCATTTGACTGTTAGCACACCTGCGGCCGGGGAAGCGTACATGACCGATTACGACCTGATAGTGCTCATACCGTGGATCATCTCCGGCGCCGTCCTGACCCTCATATGCATCCGGCTGCATAGATCGCGCAACAGGTCCGTGCACCGCCCGGCGCGACAGGCCGAGCAAGAGCAGACCTCTAGCATGCAAGAGCAGACCTCCAGCATGAAGGCAGCCCATGAGCCGAAGGCCACTTCGCCTGGCCCGGGCCCCCCGCCGGACTGCCAGGAGGGCAGGGCGGCATGATCACGTGGGTTCCGTTGGTCCCTGGCGTTTGCCGACGCATGCGGCTTGGATATCGCACTACCGGCTCGGACTCGCACCGCTGATCGGTATGGCCGGGGATCTCCGGCCGATCCCGAAGTACGGGGTCGTGGTCTTAACCGGCCGCCGGGCCGCAGCCAACTTGTCGCGTTCTCTTTGCGCGTCCGCTTGTCAGGCCCGGAAAGATTATTGGTGCAGGTCTCTCCACCCGTCCTCCACCGCCGACACATAGCCGCTTCGCGCTGGCGGGCTATGACTAGATTCGGAATGAGCGACGAAGCCGCTGGATACGCGCCCAGGCGTGCATCACGACGATCATCAGCCCGCTGCCGGCATCCGTGGGCCAAGGCGGCAGCATTGGCCTGGGCTAGCTGCTGCGATCAGGCAAGGGCCCGGGCCGGCCGCCGCGGATCTGCCGAGGGCGGCCCATGAGCCGCGCAGCCGCGGTACGGGCGGTGCTGGCGCTGATCGTCCTCGCGCTGTCCGCCTTCTACGTCTTGACCAAGCCACCGCGCCTGGGCCTGGATCTGCGCGGCGGTACGCAGATCGTGCTCGAGACCCGCGACTCACCGACCGTGAAGGCGGGCCAGGAGTCCACCGAACGG
>DASYQM010000086.1:0-10215 GCA_036005525.1 Streptosporangiaceae bacterium | reverse complement strand
GCAGTTCCTGGCCGCGGCACCCAGCCAAGCCAAGCACCTGGTCACGGTGCCGGGCTCTGATCATGGCACCGCCCTGCTCGCCGGGCGGTCCGCAGCCAGGACGCTGCCCGCGATCCTTGCCTTCTTCCACCGCGTCCTGGGGTGATCGCCCCCGCGGTCCGTGCGCGGATGACCAATCCCCCGCCGCCAGTGCCACCCGATCACGGCGCCCGGGTCTGCCGGGGTGACGGTTGCCCGGGACTGGCTGATCGCCGCTAGGGGGGTGGCCTGAGCCGGGAGGTGGCGGGAGCGGGTCTGGGCAGCGGCGGGCCGCCGCGCGGCCGTGGGCGGGGAGGCTGAGAGCCGTCGGCGGCCAGGCCGGCCACAGCGCCGAAGGCGCAGCCAAGCAGTGGGCTGACCAGCAGCACGACGAGGTAGCCGGCCGCGAAGGCGCTGTTGCCCGCCACGTAGCCGAGGCGGGTGGGGCCGAGGATCGGCGTCCACTGGCCGACGACCGGCGTCCAATGGCCAATGTGGCTTGCGGCCCAGTGCTGGAGCCCGGTGTCGTAGGGCAGCAGCGCAATGGTGGCGGTGGACAGGACGGCGACCACCAGCGCGGCGGCCGCCCCGGTGCACAGCCCGGCCTTGGCGCCTTGCCCGGCACGGAAACCGGCTGGCAGCGACCCGGCCCGCCGGGTCGCTGCCAGCCCCGCCGCCACGGGACCAGCGAGCGCCAGCAGCACACCAGGGCCAGCGCCGCGTCGTAGAGGCCCGCCGGCCACGGACCCGTGAAGCGAAGCGGGAACCCCAGCGGCCCCAGCGCGTAGGCCAGGACGCCGACGGCGGTGCCGGTGGCGGTGCCGATGGTCACACTGGCCGGGGCCGCCCGCGACCGCCGTGCCGTCAGGGCCAGCATCCCGGCCGCGTAGCCGGCCATCACCGCCAGGAAGAGCCCCCGCGCATCCAGGCACCGGATGACCCTGCGACGTTGTTGGGCGGCGCATAGGCGACCCGTTCCACGGCGGTCCTGACCAGGACCAAGGCAAAGAGCGCCGCGTAACCGCCGGTGCGCACCAGCCAGGCCGCCCGGCCGCCTGCTGCCGGGCCCCGGGCCCGGCGGATGGCCCACGGCAGCCCGGCCAGGATCACCGCGAGTGCGATCACCCCGACCCTGTTCGGCACGATGGCCGGGTCGCCGGCCGGCCCGGACCATGCGCTCCAGGCCGTGCCCGCGGCCGCGGCGGCGAATGCCAGCGGGTACGTGAGCCTGCGGGCCAGCGCGGCCTCCCGCACGGTCAGCCGCACGCCGCCGGCGAGCCAGGCCAGCCGGTGCCGCCCCGGCGGAACCTCGCCCGCCTCCGCCAGCAGCGCGTCCGCCCACACCCGGCGGTCAGCTGGCAGCAGCCCCGCCGAGCACCGCAGCAGGGCCGCCATCACCCCCGTCAGCCAGCTCATGGCGCTACCCCGCTGCGACCCGGCGCCTGCCCCGGACGCGGTCCCTTGCCGGCGTCCCGTCAGTGGAAGGTGCCTGTGCCAGCGCCGCCGCGGCAGCCGCGAGGCCATCGGGAGTCAGCCGGTACAGGTGCCGCCGCGGCCGGCCAGCGGGCTGCTCATCCTCCCAGCGCGCCTCCACCAGGCCACGGTCGGCCAGCCGGATCAAGATCGGGTAGAGCGTGCCCGACTTCAGTCCGGTATCCCTGGCAATCCCGTAGCCGTGACGCCACCGGGACGGCGTAGCGCACAGATCTGCCAGGACGGCCAGCGTCTGTGCGGAGAAGCCCGACCGGTGCGCCATGGCCTGGATTCTATCTAGGTAGATCGAGCGCGTCTACGTCGGTGGACGCTCTGCCGGGTGGCGCGCGGCTGGCACCGCCGGGGAACCAAACCAAGAGCCGCCACGTCCGACCACCATGAGGCGAGCGCCCTGCATGCCACGCCGGGTCTGGGCGGGAATAGCCGTCCTGGCCGTCATGGCGGTGCCCTTCGCTGGGTGCGGAAGCCTGCCACCGGGTACCCGATCGGCGGTCCCCCCGGAATTCCGGGCAGCCTGCGGGCACCCTGGTGCCCACGTGACGGTCCGGAAAGTCCCGGTGACCATCTCCCACACCGACTGCGACCTCACCGGTGTCGTGATCTCCTACCCTCGCTACGGCGAGGCGACCGTGCCGCGCGGCAGCGGCGGGATCGGTACCAGCAGCGGTTTCACCCTCGTGGTCCACCCCGGCACCCTGGACGTGACCGTCAGCGCGACCGGCCCGCCGGGCAACGCGTAAGACGGGGTGGCGATAGCGGGGCTGCGATCACCGCGGCTCCTGGCCGCTACCCCCGGCGCGCGCCGGTGTCTGGTTGACTCTCGCGCGCCGCCCGCAGGTGCGCGGCGACGGACGAGCTTGGGGATCTGCCGTTGTGCTAGCGCCGCGCGAGGTGTTCTATGGAAGCCACGGAGCGGCGTCCTGGCCGGTCATGCGCAAGGTCCGCCGTCCGCGGAGGCAGTCATGCGCCTGGTCGTGCGGTACTTGCTCATCGAGTTCTCGCTGGCATGGGCGATGGTGCTGGCCGGGTTCATCCGTGCCGGCGTGCAGATTTGGCCGTTGTTCGCGAACACGCTCCGGGCTGGGTTGCGCCGCCGCCGTTGGCGCCTGTGCCTTGGCCTGCTGATTGGCCTCCCCGTCGTCGCGGGCTGGCCACTGCTGTTCTCGCTCGCCCAGGCACGGCCCGGGTATGAGGCCTGGTTGCAGGGCATAGCGATCCCCTGGTGGCTCGTGCTTGGCGGGATTGTCTCCGTGCACCTGGTGGCGAGGGCTGGCAAGGCGGACCCCCGGCCCGAAAGACGCCAGACCGAGTGCCGCTGCGGTACCTGCGTGGCACGCGAAACGCGCGCGCTTTCATCCTGACCGAGTCGCCCACGCGCTCGCCGACCGCCTGTGGGTGGCGGTAGCCCGGAACGGGGTTCGCTGCTCGCGGCTGTCGGAGCCGGTGGCTACTGTGCGTTCCACAGCCCCTCCGCCGAGACAGCACACGGGGAGCGCCGATGACCGATGTCATCTTGTTCCATCACGCCCAGGGCCTCACCGACGGCGTCCGCGCGTTCGCCGGCCAGCTGCGCGCCGCGGGGCATCACGTCACCGTGCCCAATCTCTACGACGGCGCAACGTTCGAGACCCTCGACGAGGGCATCGGCCATGCCGAGCAGGTCGGCTTCGACACGATCATCGAGCGTGGCCGGCTCGCCGCCGAGGGCCTGCCCAACGGCATCGTCTACGCCGGCTTCTCGCTCGGCGTGCTGCCCGCGCAGATGCTGGCCCAGACGCGGCCGGGCGCGAAGGGAGCCTTGCTGTTCCATGCCTGCATCCCGGCCTCCGAGTTCGGGTGCCCGTGGCCGCAGGGTGTCCCGCTACAGGTCCACGCGATGGAAGCCGACGAGCTGTTCGTCGCTGGGGGCGATCTCGACGCGGCCCGCGATCTCGTCAAGACGGTCGAGGACGCGGAGCTGTTCCTGTACCCCGGCGATCAGCACCTGTTCACCGACAACAGCCTGCCCGCCTACGAGGAGAGCGCCGCGACGCTACTCATGCGGCGCGTTCTCAGCTTCCTCGGCAGCGTTGCGTAGCTGCGATCGTCCACCGCTGGGCGACCGGGACGTCAGGAGTGGTCTCCTCTCAGTCGACGGCAGCGGGCCCACTGGCCATCGATGAGTCTGATGGCAGGTCCCGGTCACTAAACACAGGTCTCCGTTCATGGGCGCCGGGCTGCCGGGCGCGGAAAGGAGCAACCATGGGACAGCCAGTTGTGCACTTCGAGGTCATCGGGAAGGATCCCGCCAGGCTCCGGGGCTACTACGGCGAGATGTTCGGATGGGACTTCGATACGAGCTCCCCGGTCTCGGACGCGGTCTCCGAACCGATGAACTACGGGTTCGTGGACCGCAACACGACCAGCGACGGGACCGGGATCCCGGGTGGCGTCGGAGGGGGCACGGGCTATGACAGCCACGTGATCTTCTATGTCGGCGTGCCCGATGTCGAGGCCGCGCTCCAGAAGGCCGAGAGCCTCGGCGGCACGCGCCGGCTGGGCCCCGCCCGGGCCCCGACCGGCCTCGTGGTTGGCCACTTCACAGATCCCGAGGGCAACTTGATCGGCGTCGCCGGAACCCGGTAGCCGCCGGCGATCCGCCCAGCCGAAAGGCGGGCGGGTCACCGCGCCAGCTGGGCGCCGAGCTCGAGAGCGGTCTCTGCCTGGGCCAGCAAGCGGCGGACGAGCTCCTGGGCCGGCAGGACCTCGTGGATCAGCCCGACCGACTGCCCGGCAAACGGCAGGAGGTCCTCGCCGCCTCCGGCCCTGATCGCCGCTACCGCCGCCGGTCCCGCGACGGAGGGATCGACGGTCTCCGGCTCGGACTCCAGCTGTTCGATCAGCGGCGTGCGCAGGGCTCGCGGCGCGAAGGGCGGCCCCACTTGCGGCATGGTGAACGGCGGCATGACGCGTTCGGCGTTAGGGACCTTGACCGCCTCGATGGCATCCGCCTCGATGATGCGGCGCTTCCAGGCTTCCCTGATCCCCATCTCCGTCGTCGCCAGAAAGCGGGTGCCCAGACTGGCGCCCTGGGCGCCCAGGACCAGCGCCGCGGCGATCCCACGGCCATCTGCGATTCCGCCCGCCGCCACCACCGGGACCTCGCCCGCGACGTCCACCACGGCCGGCACGAGGACCATGGTCGAGATCCACCCGGAGTTGCCACCGGCCTCGGTCCCCTGAGCGACCAGGACGTCCGAACCCGCCGCCAGCGCGAGCTCGGCGGCACGCCTGTCCCCGACGGTCTGGAGCCACAGGATCCCCCGGTCATGCGCCCGGGCGATCAGGTCCGCCGGAACGCCCATGTGGAACGAGATGGCCGCAGGCTGAGCTTCGAGGGTCGCGGCGAAGGCCTCCTCATTGAACGGCCGTCCGGTGTGGTTGACGGCGAACGGCCGGTCCGTTAGCGACCTGAGCCGAGCCCACTGCTCGCGCAGCTCGCCGGGAGACCGGATCGCCGTACCGACGCTGCCGAGTGCTCCAGACTCGCAGACGGCGGCGGCCAGGTCGATCTCGTCCCACGGCCCAAACGGAGCAAGCACGATCGGGACCGAGATGCCGAACAGGTCGCACAAGCGCGTCCGCAGCATCCACGCATTTTAGTGCCGCGCCAGCAGGACACCTGCCCGCCGGCGGGCCGGCAAGGCGCTGCGGGCGGAGCCTGCGGCGCCCTTGGTCACACGCTGGTGGACGCCGGTGGACGTGGGCGGGGTCATGGCTGATGATGACAGGGAAGGGCACCGGGAAGGTCCCGGCGCGCATCGGGGGCAACCGTGATTGAGCACACCACAGGTGGCACGATGAGCCTGGCCGAGCTGGCCGCTCAGCATCACACCCAGTCATCGACGATCCTGCGGCTGACCGCGGAGAACTCACCGGGGGCGGCGTACCCGGCGAACGTCGCCAACTACATCAACGGGGTGTTCACGGGCAAGATCAGCTACGACCAGCACATGCCCGCGGGACTGCGGCTGTACCTGCCTTCTTGATCCGCACCTGACCGGCGGCTAGATACCGGCCGGCGCGGTCAGGGTTGGTGGTACTCGGCCGCCTGGCAATGGTTGGCCGGTGCCTGGCCGAGCGTGGCCGCCCAGCTGGCGAGGGCGTTCGGCGCGTCATCCCATCAGCAAGGAGACACCCGTGGAATTCCTGGCCAAGCAGCCGACCACAAAGGGGCCGGCCGAGTGGTTCACCGGAGACGTCTGGATCGACGGCATCGCCAGGGGCGAGGAACCCTCGCGCGTCCGGGTCAGCGCGGTCCGCTTCTCTCCCTCCGCCCGCACCGCGTGGCACTCCCACGCCGTCGGGCAGACCCTGTACGTCACCGAAGGCAGGGGTCTCGTGCAGTCCCGCGGCGGCGGCATCGCTGAGATCCGCCCTGGCGACATCATCTACACGCCGGCGGACGAATGGCACTGGCACGGTGCCGCACCCGGCCACTTCATGACCCATTTGTCCATCACCGAAGCCACCCCGGCAGGCGAGCGACCGGAACCGGACTGGGGGGAGCACGTTACCGACGACGAATACAGCGGCCGCTGACCGCGCACAGTGCCAGCCGCCCACCGGCGACGTTTTGTGGTGCGACGGCGCGGCGCGGAGGTCTGCTACTGCGCGTACACGCATCTGGAGGACTGGTACGCCCAGCTCGGCTTTCACCCGCTGGCGCGGCTACACCGACGGCCAGCGCATTGCTGCACTGAGGATCGAACGTCGCCGCGGGTGACGGGATCGAACCCCCGCGCTATCAGCTTGGGAATCGGAACGAAACTGGCTGTCACCTCGTCTGAGCTGCCAACTTGTGTAGCTGGTGGCGGCCGTTCTGCATCGCATTCGACCGTGGCCAGCGGCACGCCAATGGCATGGTGATCTTGGTAGGCCAGTGATCACTTGTCTGGCTTGTCTAGGAGAGGGGTGTGGCGGGTCCGGGCGTGGATTATCGCGCGGGCGATGATCGGTGCGCCGATCGCAGAGGGGAGCAGCCAGAACATGAACGCCGGGAGTCGGTCCCAGAGGGGCAGGTGGGGGCCGTTGTCGACATAGAACGCGGTGAGCATGGCGACGTAGGCGATGCCCATGCCGGCGATGTGGCCAGTGTCGCCCGGCCGGTGGCGGCGGCGGTGCTGGTAGCCGATGGTCGCGGCGGTGAACGCGACGGCGCCGATGATGAACAGGTAGTAATCCTGCCGCCAGCGCAGCGCGGCCAGGACCGTGGCAGTGACGAAGACGACGGTGATTGCCAGGTAGTACCAGCGGCCTGCCCGGATATGCCGGGGGCTGCCCTTGCGCACCAGGGCGGCGACCGCCCCGGTGACGACGGCGGTGAGCCCGGCGAGCACGTGCACGGCGAGGAACGCTAGGAACACGGGCGCGGTCGAGCCCACCTGGTCGCCAAGGATGTGGGCGGCCGTCACCATGCCAACCGGCCCCCTGCCGCTCGTTGCCTATATACGTAGCATCGCTACCTATACGGCCATCTTACGCGGTAAATTGCCTGGCAGGAAGGCCTAGCGTAGTGTTGCTACTTATGCGGGCGGAGGAGCTGAAGGGCCACCTGGACACGCTGCTGCTGGCCGCCCTGGAAGATGGCCCGCGGCATGGCTACGCGGTGATGGACGCGCTGCGCCAGAGCACCGGTGGCCGGCTGGACCTGCCGACCGGGACGATCTACCCGGCGCTACACCGGCTGGAGCAAGCGGGGCTGATCGCCGGGTCCTGGTCGGTTGTGGCGGGTCGGCGCAGGCGCCTGTATCAGCTGACCGCAGACGGAGCCGGAGCCTTGTCGGGGAAGCGGGCCGAATGGCGTGATTTCGCCGCGATGATGGGCGCCGCGCTGGAGGGGGGGCCATGCCCGGACCCCGCCTGATCGACGGCTACCTCGCTGAGCTGTCGGCTGATCTTCCCAGCTGGATCGTCGAGGAGCTGGCCGACGGGCTGGATGAGTCGTACCGCCGCTATCTCGGCCAGGGACTGGGCCCGGATGCGGCCGCGCGAGCGGCAGTGACCGAATTCGGTGAGCCGCGGGTGATTGTGGTCGCCTTCACCGGTGCCAGCCGCGGCCGGAAGACCGCTCGCAGGCTGCTGGCCGCGGGACCTGTGGTGGGCTTGTGCTGGGCCGTCGTGCTCATCTCCGCCCGGGCATGGACGTGGCCAGTTCCGGTGGTGGCGCGGGTGCTGTTCGGCGTCGCGCTGATCGCGGTCATCGGCTTGCTGGCCGCCGCCGCGCTGGGTCGTCATTACCGGCTGGTGTGCCGCGCAGCGGCCGCGGCCTGTGTGGGCACCGCACTCTTGGACACGGCGATGGCTTGCACCGTCCTGGTCATCGCTCCGGCCCTGGTGTGGCCTCTCGCCCTGGCTGTCGCTCTCAGCGCGGGCCGCTCCGGCTTCGCCCTACGGAACGTCCATCACGCCCTGACGGGCTGACCGCCCGTGCTCAGTACCGCGGAGAGCGCGTTCATGGCTGAGGGGACGATGGCGTAGTAGGCCCAGACGCCGCGCTTATCGCGGGTGAAGATCCCGGCATCTACGAGGATCTTGAGGTGGTGGGAGATGGTCGGCTGGGTCAGGCCGAGCGGTTCGGTGAGTTCGCAGACGCAAGCCTCGCCGCCTTCGTGCGCGGCGACCATCGAGACCAGCCGCAGCCGGGTCGGATCGGCCAGCGCCTTGAGCTTGTGGGCGAGGTCGGCGGCCTGGCTGACGGTGATCGGCTCACACAGCAGCGGCGTACAGCACGCCTGGTCGACCACCGGGAGTGCGGGCCGGTTCTGAATGCTGGCGGTGGGAGCGCTCACCTGACCAGTATGCGGCAGACATTGACAACTGTCTATCTCTAAGGCAGGGTAGGCATCGACAGTTATCTATGCCTAGGGGTGATCGGGATGAGCGACCAGGCGAGCACCGGCCTGCGTGAGGAGGTCCGGTCGCGGTACGCCGAGGCGGCCCGCGCGGTTCTCGAGCCCAGTGCTGGCGTCACCGCCTCGTGCTGCGCCTCAGATACGGGCTCGTGTTGCAGCGCTGGGCCGGCGGCTGCGGAGGCGGTCGGCGGCTTCAGCGAGAACCTCTACCGCGACGGGGAGACCGACGGGCTGCCGGAGGAGGCGGTTCTGGCCAGCCTGGGCTGCGGCAACCCGCTCGCGGTCGCCGACCTGCGCGAGGGCGAGCGGGTCCTGGACCTGGGCTCGGGCGGCGGCATCGACGTGCTGCTGTCGGCCAGGCGGGTCGGCCCCTCCGGGTTCGCCTACGGCGTCGACATGACCGACGAGATGCTCACCCTGGCCCGCGCCAACGCTGGCAAGGCCGGAGCCCAGAACGTGGAGTTCCTCAAGGGTGAGATCGAGGCCCTGCCGCTGCCCGACGCATCCGTGGACGTGGTGATCTCCAACTGCGTGATAAACCTGTCCACCGACAAGCCCGCGGTGCTCACCGAGATGTTCCGCGTGCTGGTACCGGGTGGCCGGATCGGCGTCACCGACGTGGTCGCGGAGGATCACCTCACGGCCGCCGATCGCGCCACGGCTGGCTCCTATGTCGGCTGCATCGCGGGGGCGCTGTCACAGACCGAGTACGTCGCCGGGCTCACCGCGGCCGGGTTCACCGACGCGTCGGTGATCTTCACCACCGAGGCGGCCCGCGGCATGCACTCGGCCATCATCCGCGCCGTCAAGCCCGTCCGGTGATCGCCATGCCCGGAGCTAGTGAGCAGACAAGCCAGGTCAAGGTACTCAACGTCAACTGGGCCGCTGGGCCAGACAGCGCTGACGGCAAGTTCGAGGTCATGATCGTGACTGCTGACGGCAAGCAGCACATCGTCAGCCCCAGCCCAGCCTCGATGACCGCGCTGCTGGCCCTGGCGAAGGCCGACACCATATTGCTGTGGGACCCACCCGCCCGAACGCTCATCGCCGCCAACATTGTGGGTACCTGGCTGGCCCCAACCGGACTCACGCGAGTCGCCGTCCCTATCCCCGGCCAGTGAACACTGCTGTCGGCCGGCGGTTGCTCGCCGAGTTCACCGGCACCGGCCTGCTGGTGGCGGTGGTGGTCGGGTCCGGCATCGCCGCCAATCGGCTCACCACTGACGGAGCGCTGCGGCTGCTGGTCAACTCGCTAGTGACCGCGCTCGGCCTGGCCGTCCTGATCCTGGTATTCATCCAAGCCGGGGGAGCGCACTTCAACCCCGTCGTCACCGCCGCCGACTGGCTCCTGGGCCGCCGCACCCCGCGCCGCTACGGCCTCGGCCAGACTGCCGCCGTTATCTCCTGCCAGATCGCCGGGGCCATCGCCGGCGCCGCGCTGGCCGATGCCATGTTCGCCGAGCCCGTGCTCAGCCCTTCGCGACATCACCGCGGCGGCGTGCCGATCCTGCTCAGTGAGGTCGTCGCGACCGCAGGGCTGCTGTTCGTCATCGTCACCCTGGCCCGGACCCGCCGCCTCCAGCATGTGGCGTGGGCGGTGGGCGCCTGGATCGGCGCAGCGTACTGGTTCACGGCCTCCACCTCCTTCGCCAACCCCGCCGTCACCATCGGCCGGACCCTGACCAACACCTACACCGGGATCGCCCCCGCGTCGGCTCCGGCGTTCATCGCCGCGCAGATCGTCGGCGGCGCGCTCGGCACACTCCTGGCGATCACGGTCTACCCAGTCCGGCGCAGCCGGGTCCGCGCC
>DASYQM010000085.1:0-3022 GCA_036005525.1 Streptosporangiaceae bacterium | reverse complement strand
GGCCGGGGCCTCTGACCGCTCCGTGTCCGCTTCTGGGAGTCCAGTGGGAGCGCATCTCCCGGTGACCGAACTTCTAGGCACCCCGTGCGGGCGGAGCAGCGCGTCCAGGACGGGGTGCTCCGCAGCGCCGCCCTGGCGGGGCCAGAGGAGGCCCCCTCCCACACGCGCTGTAGAGCCGTCACGAGTCTCCGGCCCGCCACCAATGAGCTGCGCTCCCTGCTGCGTGACTACTATCCCGCGTTCCTGGCCGCGTTCGCTGGCAAGACCGCGAACCTTTCCAGCCGGGAGGCCCGCGCCGTGCTCGCGATCGCCCCGACCCCGGTCGACGCGGCCCGACTGACCACGGCCCGCATCGCTGTGGCGCTGCGCCGGGCCGGCCGGCAACGCGAAATCGAGGACGTGGCCGCCAAGCTGCACAGGGCGTTACGGGCCCGGCAGCTGCGGCAGCCGGCTCTGGTCGAGCGGGCCATGGGCGTGCAGGCCCTGGCCTTGTTGGCCGCGCTGAACGCGGCCTGCGCCGGCGCCGACCAGCTCGCCACGGCGACCGCCGACGCCTTCGCCCAGCACCCCGACCACGCCATCATCACCAGCTTCCCCGGCCTGGCCGACACCGGCGGCGCCCGGGTGCTGGCCGAGATCGGCGACGACCGGACCCGGTTCGCCGACCCCCGGGCAGTCAAGGCGTACGCCGGCTCCGCCCCGGTGACCCGCGCCTCCGGGCGCAGCATCGTCATCACCCGCCGACGGATCAAGAACGACCGGCTCGCCTCGGCCGGCTGGACCTGGGCGTTCGCGTCGCTGACCCACTCACCCGGCGCACGAGCTCACTACGACCGCCGCCGAGCAGCCGGCGACCGGCACGCAGCCGCGCTCCGTCACCTGTTTAACCGCTTCCTCGGCCAACTCCACCACTGCCTGACCACCGGCCAGCGCTATACCGAGGTCGCAGCCTTTCCGGCGCGCGCGTGATCCGCGCGAGCCGCGGGCCTACCGCCAGACGCTCGGCTACCCCTGCGGTTCCGCGATCGTGGCGGATGGCGAACCGAAGGCGACTGACCCGCGCTCGTCACGGTCATCGACGAGTCGCCGCAAATACGACCTGCAGCGTGCGACAGGACCGGGCGGGGTGCGACATCACCGCCGCACGGCTGGTGCCCTGACTCCACCGGTCATGGCTGGCGCATGTCCGGGCGGTTGCACCAGCCGCCCGGACTCCCGATTGACCCCCGGAGGCGTCCGGTGCTGGCGTGGGAGCTGTGCCAACAAATAAACGCACTGACGGAGGTGGAAGGGGGCGGTGATCGTGGGGGGTCAACGGGGCAGGAGGAGCATCACGCGGGTAGCGGCAGCCGCGGTCGCCATCGGGACGCTGATCGCCAGCGCGCCCGCGGCGAGCGCGGCCACCAGTCTCTCGCCGGTGGTCGAGGGGCTCGATGGGCCGCGCGGCATTGCGGTCGGCCCGGCCGGGCGGATCGTGTACGCGGAGATTGACGGATCATTCAGCGAGGTCATCACAAAGGGCAGCAACGCCGGGAGGGTCACGCAGCTCGGCAAGGTGCCGGAGACCTTCATCGCCCCGGCCGTTGCGGTGCGCGGTCGCGGGGAGACGTTCGTACTCACCACCGCAACTCCGCCTCCGGGCTCGCCTCCCGGCCCCGGAGCAGCCACGCTCTACCGGTGGACTCCTGGCGCCGGGGTACGGACGGTCGCCAATATCGCGGCATACCAGCAGACAGACCCGGACCCGTACAACCTCGAAGGCCCTCCCGGGGAGTCCAACCCGTTCGGTGTCGCTGCGCTGCCCGACGGCAGTGCCCTCGTGGCGGACGCGGCCGGAAACGATCTACTGCGGGTCTACCCCGATGGCCACATCGTCACCGTGGCGCGCCTCAAGCCCCGCGTGGTGCCGGTCCCCCCGGGGCTGCCCAGCACATTCATGGGTGAGCCGTTGCCGCCGGCCGGCACGCTGATACCGTCCGAGGACGTCGCGACCTCGGTGACCGTTGGTGCCGACGGGTACTACTACGTCGGCGAGTTGCGCGGCTTCCCCGCGACGCCGGGAACCTCGCAGGTGTGGCGGATCGCACCCGGATCGGTGAATGCGCTCTGTGACCCGCAGGCGCCCAGCACAGGCGCCTGCCGGCGCTACGCCGACGGCTTCACCTCGATCGTCGACCTCGCCGCCGGCCCCGACGGCAGCATTTACGTGCTTGAGTTGGTACAGCAGAGCTGGCTGAAGTTTGAGCTAGGCCTCGTCAACCCACCGCTCGGCGGGCTATTCCGCATCCCGCCCGGTGGCGGTGCACCGGTGGAGCTCGCGGCCGGCCAGCTCGTGCTTCCCGGCGGCGTCGACGTTGATAGGGACGGAACGGTGTACGTCACGGCGCCGGTCTTCGGGCCGGGAATGGTCGCGCGTGTCGGCTGACCGAGCAGGATGATCCCACCAGGCTCCCGGCTGGAAGACATCCTTCCGGCCGGGATGCGGGGTTACCGCCTATCTGCGGTCGCTTCCGAGGGGCATGGTGGGCGCTCGCCATCGCACGAAACAGGACCGTCACGCTCGCTGCCGGCTGTCAGCGCCCCGACACGCGGTCGTCCCGCCGCAGACGCCCCCTACGCGGCGAGGTGCGCGGCCGTGCTGATCTACCACCGCGGGCGGGGACTTTGACGCGCTGGCCGGATCGGATGTCTAGGCACCGGGCAACCATCCCGCGCCGTGGTGCGGCACTGCCCGTCCGCACAAGTGCGGTGCATCAGGGAGGTGGGAGCGAGAGTGGGAGCGGCGATGGGAGCACAGGCGCGGTCAGATACGGTCACATGGTGAGGACCGACGCCGCCTGACCAGCGGCAACGGGCGCTCCCAGCGTGGTCGGAGAAGCTCGAACCTTGTTCGCATCGAGGGGGTCAGGGGTTCAAATCCCTCAGCTCCACCAAGAATCGGCAGGTCTAGAGATGTACCCGGTCCGTCCATGGCGGGGACTAGGAGCAGATTGACGATCGCCATATAGCTGTTGGGCCCGGC
>DASYQM010000084.1:0-4659 GCA_036005525.1 Streptosporangiaceae bacterium | reverse complement strand
AGTGGCGTGCCGCGATGAGACGGACATGCCGGGCCGCGGGGCTGAGGATCCGGACCTTCGTGGTGCCCGCGAGGGGCGGCAAGCACGGCGAGGCGGGCGTCACCGCCTGTGTCCATCACATTGATCATGTGGTCGCCGCTGCGGAACTGAGAGCGGCTGCCGGGGGCCATGGGAGATCTCGTATCAGGCGGGCCGCGGGTTCCGTTTGCCGAGCGGCTGCGCAAGGCACGGCGCGAGACGATGCGGGTCGTCCCAGCCGACGGGTAACCGGCGTCTGGCCGCGGCTGCGGGCGGGCGCCGGCGTGCTGGCCCTGCCGAAGGAGTGCATCCACCCAAGGTGTGTGTCGCGAAGTGCGCTCCCATTTGCGCTCCCATCCAAGCCAAGAGGCCCCTTCTGGGACTCCGGAAGCGGCCTCTGACCTGCGTCGGGACGGCCGGATTTGAACCGGCGACCCCTTGACCCCCAGTCACCTTCCGGGTGTCGCTGGGTGTCGCCCAGCAGGGCTCACTGGGCACTTGACCAGCCGAAGTAGCGGCCCGGTGTGGCTGGCTGTCGCCTGACGCCGGTCCACGTTGGCTCTCGGAATGGCTCTTCCTGATGCCGGGCCGGGAGGGCCACGGGGAGCGTGGGCGCTCTCATTTGTGTTCCCATCTCATGATCATTGGCCCGGTGGGCTGGAATCGCCCGGCCCGTCAGTGTCTCGAGCAGCTGCGGCACGATTTGGGGCAGCATTGGGGCAAGAATCTGGCGGAGTGCGGCATCGGGTGACGGAGCCCGCCGAGTCACCCTGGCGGTACCAAGCCCAGCGAGGGTGGTTTATTGCTGGTCAGGGCAGGGTGCCCGCAGCAGGATTCGGACATGCGCTCACGGCTCCGGAGGCCGATCCTGTTTGCGGCTCCTACGTGCCAAAACACACCCTGGCCACACTCACTGGGGGGCGTATGGGGGAGCACGTTGGCTGATCCCTTCGATGCGAACTGAGTGCGCTACCGTCCAAACAGGCCAGGTAGCAGCGTTCGCCCAGGTCAGCGGCCTACGTAAGGAGACGATCACCGCGTCTGAGGCCATCTGACCGAGGATCGCCGCTCCCATTCTGCTCCCAGAATCGGACATTGATAGGCGTCGTCGGCGGCCGAGCTTCTTCAACAGCCGGATGGCTTCGGGACGAAGAGGCCGTAGTACTGCCGAATCCGGCCGTAGTTCTATATCAAGGCGGCGCGCTGCGCGCGCTGCGGGGTCGGCACCAGCGCCCGGCCTTAGCTTTAGGGCCCGGCCGGGCGCGCGCCGACCCACCGCTCGGGACGCCTCTGATCAACTTGGCTCACCCGGCGCGCATCGGCGTTGACGCGCGTTGCCGCCTTCCTCCGGCGGCCATTGTCCCGCTCGCGAGCACCGCGTCTAGACCGCCCTGCGGGCGTCGCTTCGCGATGCAATGCCGCGTAGTTAAGGGTCTGGCTCGGTTGTCGATGGTGGTGGCGGCGTCGGCGTGTTGAGCCGGTAGGTGCCCAGGCCGGTGCGGGTGAAGAAGCCGAGCAGGGACCATTCGCGCAGCTGGGTTGCGAGGTGGCGGGGGTGGACGTTGAGCATTCGGGCGAGTTCTCGGGGCGTCCAGTCGCGCGGGGGCTGGCTGGTGATGATCGCGGTGATCTTCTACCGGCGGGTGGGCGGCTGCGGTGGCCGGGGCCGGGTGGGGCTGTAGCGGCGGGGCCTGCCGCGGCTGAGCGGCGGGGTGCGCACCGTGATGCCGATTGAGGTGATGGCGGTGGCCGCGTGGGGCCGCCCGTCGTCGCGGTTGAGGTAGCGGGAGGTCGCGCATTTGACCTTGCGGGCGCTGTAGCGGGGCCGCCGGGGGGGCAGCAGGGTGGCGAGGACGGCGCGGCCGATGACGCCGGCCAGGTCGGCGGGACCGTCGGGGCAGGCGCCGCGGGCGGCGGTCAGTTCCTCGCGGGCGGCCTCCAGCGCGCTGGTGAAGCTGGCCCGGTCGGGGTCGGTGCCCGGCTGGGTCTCCACCGCGGTCACCATGGCCATGCGCAGCAGCTGGTAGAGGGTCAGCAGCGCCCATAGTTCCTGCTCGATGCCGGGCCGGTCGCCTGAGCGCAGCACCCGGCCGTCCAGCAGCGTGTGCCGCAGCGCGAGGAACGCGGACTCGATCTCCCACCGCTCGTGATAGAGCCGCACCAAGGCGGCGGCCGGGAAGGCCCGGTGATCAGTGAGCATGGTGATCAGCCGGTACCGGTCGGCCACCTTGGTGCCGTCGGCGCCAGTCATGGCCACGTCCGCGTCGACCATGCGTACCGGCATGTCGTCCAGCCGGGCCAAGTAGGACCCGTCGGGCAGGTGCGCCACCACGGCGGGATTACGGGTCGCCTTAGCCCGGGCCAGCAGCATGGCCCCGGTGCCGGCCACCTCGGCCAGGAACGTTGTTGGCGTCGAATGCCCGGTCCAGCAGCACCAGCATGCCCGGACCCAGCAGCGGCAGCAGCCGGCGGGCCAGGCGTGACTCGTCCCGGTCGGCGGCCGATCCGACGGCCGCGCCCAGCAGCGCCCGGGTGCCGGTCTCGGCCAGCGTCATCAGCCGCAGCGCCGGATACCCGGCCAGGCCCATCCGGTAGCGGAGCTTGCCGATCCAGCGCCGGTTGCGGCCGGTGTCGGGGATGTGCACCGAGTTGCAGCCGTCGAAGGCGACGGTGCGCAGCCCGCCGAACCGGACGCCAGGGGTGTGCAGCTGCCCGAGCGGCCCGGCGACGATCTCGAACAGCGCCTTCAGCGGCGCCGGGCCGATCCGGCGGCGCAGGTCACGCAGCGCCTTCTCCGACGGCCGCGGCACCTCCAGGTCGGCCAGCCCGGCAGTCAGCTTGCCCCACACCCGCAGATAGCCCAGGTGCGGGAACATGCCCAGCGCCAGCACGAAATAGAACCCAGCCCGCGACGGCAACGCCCGCAGCCGCCGCTGCACCGTCGTGGTTTCCGCCAGGACATCATCGACCAGTTCGAACGGCAGGTACTGGGTCAGCTCACCCAGATGCCCAGGAGCGAAGACACCCCCGGCGACAGTGACGGCATGCGTGATAGTGGTGATGGCAGACTGAGTACGCAACGGGACCTCTGGATATCGGGACGATCTTGACCGGTTGCCCCGGAACTACCAGAGGTCCCGTTCCATCTCCCGCCAACACGCCGTCACGTGATCGTCCTTGACCAGGCGCCACAGGGCCTTAACTACGCGGCATTGCTGCGCGATGGCTTCGCCAACCTAGACCCGGTGGCCATTCGCCAGGGGTTCCGCGCCTGCGGAGAAGACGGACAGAACCAGGCAGACGGCTAGGGTGGTCTTTTGGTCCGGCTCCTGCGCAAGAGCCGGAGTCAGCAGCGGTTGTGTTCGTCATCCGTGATGTGCTCGCCCCAGTCGGCTTCCGGCCGCTCGTTGTCGGCGAGTGCTTTGGTGATGGGTAGGTGGATCATTGGATCATGAAGTGGCCGGGTGCGGCGGCGCGGTGAGGCGGGCCGGCCAGGCTCCATACGGCGGTTCCACGGTGCTCCTGCGGCAGGCGATGACGGCTGGCCTCTGGCTGCCCGGCTGCGTGCCCGCGCGCGGCTCAGCAGGCATTGGCTCAACGGAGGCAGCCGGTGCTGGCGGTTGAGGTCTCACGGCATGGCGGCCCGGAAGTGCTTGTCCCGGTGGAACGGGCTGACCCGGTCCCGGCCGGCGGTGAGGTGCTGGTGCGCAACCACTGGATCGGGGTCAACTATGTTGACCTGCAGCACCGGGAAGGCCGCCCCTACCCGGTGACGCTGCCGCTGATTCCCGGTACCGAGGCAGCTGGCACCGTCGTCGCGGCCGGGCCCGGCGATGACACCGGCCTGGTGGGCGCGCCGGTAGTGCACTTCGGTCACCTCGCCGGGGTATACGCCGAGCTGACCGCCGTCCCGCTTGAGTTCGTCGTGCCGCTGCCGCCGGATACGCCGCTGGACACCGCGGCCGCGGTCGCCATGAGCGGCACCACGGCCTATGTGCTGACCAGCGCGACACAGCGGGTCGGGCCCGGCGACGTCGTGGTCGTGCACGCGGCCGCCGGCGCGACCGGCGGCGCTGTGGTGCAGCGCGCGGCTGCCGCGGGCGCTGAGGTCATCGCCGTTGCCTCCACAGCAGGCAAGGCAGCGGTGGCTACCGCACTCGGCGCCCGGCACGCCATCGCGTTGCGAGACACCTCCGACCCGGTGGCCGCGGTGATGGCGGCGAGCGGCGGGCGGGGCGCGGACGTCGTCTATGACGCCACCGGCCGTGACACCTTCGAGATGAGCCTGGCCATGCTCGCCACCCGCGGCACCCTGGTTCTTTACGGCCAGTCCAGCGGGCCGGTCCGTCCCTTCGACCCCGGCCGCCTGTCCGGCATCACCAGCCCCGGCGGCGCGGGCTCGCTGACCTTGCGCTGGGTCGCGGCCAGCCACTACCTCAGCAGCCCGCCAGCGCGGGCCCGCGCCCTCGGCGCCGTGTTGCAGGAAGTCAGCCGCGGCCTGTTCAGCCCACGGATCGCCGGCCGCTTCCCCCTCCGCCACGCCGCACAGGCACACATCAGGCTCGCCAGCCGCGCCGTCGAGGGAAAACTCCTGCTGCAAGCGTGACCCCCGGCCGCGACCTATGACAGATACAGCGGGCC
>DASYQM010000083.1:0-2939 GCA_036005525.1 Streptosporangiaceae bacterium | reverse complement strand
GCGGTTGAGCCGGTAGCGGGTCACCTTCCCCGAGGAGGCGGGGATGGGGGCGGTGCCGCACAGGTGCGCCCAGGCGGCTTCGGACCGCAGCCGCCCCGGGTTGTCACCGGCGGTGACCAGCAGCGCGGCCGCGGTGTCGATTCCCACGCCGAACACTGTCAGCAGCTGCGGCGCGGTCTGGGACACCAGCCCGGGGAGCAGGGCGTCGATGCGGGCCTTCTCTTCATCCAGGGCCAGCACCCGGCGGCCGAGGATCCGCAGCGCGGTCTTGGTCGCGGCGATGACCGGGTCCGCGCCCTCCCCGGTCGCCGGGCGCAGCCCGGCCGCGCGGGCGGCCAGATGGTGGCGGGACACGCCGGCCAGGCGCTGCCGGAGCTGCTCGGGCGCGGTGAAGCTCAGGTGGCGGATCTGGTTGAGGGCCTGGATCTTGGCCGAGCGCGCCGACCGCTTGGCCACCACCAGCGCCCGGATCGCCTCCACGTTCCCATCCCGGGACTTCGCCGCCCCACGCGCCCGCCCCGACAGCGCTGCCCGGGCCGCCTCGATCGCATCCAGCGGGTCGGACTTCCCGGAGCGGCGGCGGGCTTGGCGGTTGGGGCGGTCCACCTCGACCACCGCCACCCCCGCAGCCCGCAAGAACCGGGCCAGCCCTGCCCCGTAGGAGCCGGTGCCCTCCACCCCGGCCCGGGCCACCGGCCCGAACCCCGACAGCCAGCCCAGCAGCTCACGGTGCCCGGCCAAGGTGGTGGGAAACTCCGCCACTCCCAGCAGCCCGCCGACCGGATCCAGCGCGGCCGCCACGTTGACGTCCAAATGCGTATCCACGCCGCCGGTCACCAGGCGCGACGCGACGTTGAGGTCCAGACGAGCATCTACTCCACCCGTCACCGGGCGTACGGCATCTACGATGGTCACTGTCATCCCTTCCGCTTGCTAGGTGTCAAGGGATGGCGCCCGCCGCCCGACAGCGCGGCGGAGGTGCGATCGCCCTGTTGCTGCAGGGCGATCCACCGCACTAAGGCCCAGTGCTGGCGCCACATCACCTGGGCCCGGCCGACGGATCGTTCTTAAGACAGGCACGCCGTCTACCGATTCGCGAGCCAAGCCGGAACCCAGTGAGGCCGACGGTACTCCTTCACCGACCGCAAAGGTGGCGGATTGTCACCGGTCACCCTCTCTCCGCCACTCCCGCACTCGGCGTCGATCGGCCTCTTTCCACATACTCCCTGCCGACTATGCGCTACATGTCTATAGTGAGTTTGCCTTGGCCGGGCGGCACATATTTGCCTCCCATGGGGGCCTTCGCTGTCAACAGAGCGCGCTGTCCTGACCCGGTGACCTGGTAATCGCCCGGGTTGGCTGTTGTGCTGGGTTTCCTCGCAGCTGCTGGTTCGTGCCGCCGCATGGCCGCGGGTCAAGCTGGCGCCCGCAGCCGTTGGCGCCCGTCAGGGCGCCGGCGAGGACGAACGAGCTTGACGCCGGCGAGCGGTGGCACATGATCGCAAGCGAGGAAAGCCTGCCGGGTTGTGGCTTGCCGTGGATGGGGCGTCCGCAGGGGGCGCTGGCTTCCCGGGGGTCGGTGCGTGAGTCCGGTGGAGCGGGTCTCACATCCACCCATCCGGCCTCCCGCGGGGGCGGGGGCCATGACCATGTATTCCGGGGACCGGGCTGCTCAGTCAGTTCGGCGAGCGCGGCGGGGCCGGCTCAGGCAAATCTTCGAGCTCGCCCGGGGCCATGCGACCCCTCCGGGGGTGTCACCGCGCCGTTGTCTGGGGCGGGGCGGGTTGCGGGGCCGCGGCGTGCTCGGCGTCGGTGAGCAGGTGCCAGGCGCGGGTGGCCAGTTTGCGGGCGACCGCCGTGGTGGCGATCTTCTTCCCCCGCCGTTTGGCGATGCGCTGGAAGGCGGCGGCGAACTGCGGGGAGCGCTTGGCGGTCTGCGCCGCCTCGCACAGCACCCAGCGCAGCCACACCGAGCCCTCCTTGGAGATGTGCCCGTAGTGGGCGACCCGGTCGCTGCCGCGGACGGTCGGGGTGAGCCCGGCCCAGGACGCCAGCTGGCGCGCCGACCCGAACCGGCGGACATCACCGACCTCGGCGAGGATGACCAGCGCGGTGAACGGGCCCACGCCGGGCAGCTGGGTGAGCACCTTGACCCGCGGGTCGGACCGGGCCCGCTGGCGGATCTCCCAGTCCAGCCGGTCAATCCGCCCCTGCAGCGCGTCGATCAGCCCCAGGTAATCCTCGACCAGCTCGCGGGACACTGCGGGCAGCTCCAGGGCGGCGAGCCAGGCGCGGCCGGGGCCGCTCCAGTACCCGCCGCCCGGCCGGTCATACCCGTAGTCCGCCACGATGGCATGGATCCGGTTGCGCAGCCGGGTCCGCAGCCGCACCAGATGGACCCGGTGCCGCAGCAGCGCCCGCAGCGCCCGCACCGGCGGCGGAGCGATCCACGCCTCCGGCAGCAGGTCCGCCCGCAGCAGTTGCCCCAAGATCGCGGCGTCGACCCTGTCGTTCTTCAGCCGCGCGGAGGCGATCGCCTTGCACCGCGACGGGTGCACCAGGTGAGGGGCGAACCCGTAGTCCTCCAGCAGCTGCACCAGCCAGCTGGTGCCGTAGGCGGCCTCGAACGCGGCCGGGGTGCCCGGCGGCAGGCCGCCGATCACCTTCAAGATCGGCTCCGCCCCGTTGGGCACGTTCCGGTTGGCGAGCACTTCCCCGGATTGGTCGATCACCGCCACCTGCGAGCGCTTGCGGTGCACGTCGATTCCGACGTAAACAGACATGACCGGGCCTCCTTCCCGAGCTCGTACTGACCCGGAAGCTAAGCTCACCGGGCTGAGCAGGAAAGGGGTCCGGCCTCACGCCCGGCCCCCACAGTGTCAGTTCGGGCGTTCCGGGCCGCCGGAGTGACGGTGTGGGCAGCTCCAACATGGCCGCTC
>DASYQM010000082.1:0-8584 GCA_036005525.1 Streptosporangiaceae bacterium | reverse complement strand
GACGCGTTCGCCTACCCGGGCTTCGTCCCCGCCTACATCCGGCCGCTGTTCGCCGAGGGGAAGGGCCCGTTCCGATGGGCGGCGCTGTCGGGGGAACCGTCCGACATCGCCGCCACCGACCGGGCCGTCCTCGACCTGTTCCCGGCCAATGAGGCACTCGCCAGGTGGATCCGGATGGCCGGGCAGAAGGTGCACTTCCAGGGGCTGCCGGCCCGGATCTGCTGGCTCGGGTACGGCGAGCGGCACCTGGCCGGCCTGCGCTTCAACGAGCTCGTCGCGCGTGGGGACATCGCGGCGCCCATCGTGATCGGCCGGGATCACCTCGACTGTGGGTCGGTCGCCTCGCCCTACCGGGAGACCGAGGCCATGGCCGACGGCTCGGATGCGATCGCCGACTGGCCGATCCTGAATGCGCTGGTCAACACCGCCTCCGGGGCGTCCTGGGTGAGCGTCCACCACGGCGGCGGGGTCGGCATCGGGCGGTCGATCCACGCCGGCCAGGTCTGCGTCGCCGACGGCACACCCCTGGCCGCGCAGAAGCTGGAACGGGTCCTGTCCAACGACCCGGGCATGGGTGTGATCAGGCACGTGGACGCCGGTTACGAGGAGGCGGCTGAAGTGGCGGCCGAGCGCGGGGTGCGGGTACCGATGAGCGAGGCCGCGGGGGAGCAGTGACGCAGGACGCCGCCGTGAGCTTCGCCGCGCTGTGGGAGTCGCTGCTGCCGATCGGCCGCGACGGGCACTCCGGCGGGTACCGGAGGTTCTCCTGGACGCCGGAGGACGCCGCGTGCCGGGCGTGGTTCACCCAGGCAGCGGCAGAACGTGACCTGCGGGTGCTCACCGACCGCAACGGCAATCTCTGGGCGTGGTGGGATCCGCCAGCCCCGGCCGCCTCTCCCGCCTCGTCCGGCTCGCCCGGTCCCGCGGGTGGTACCGTGCCGCCGCCCGGCGCCAAGGCGGTGGTGACTGGCAGCCATCTGGACTCGGTGCCGGACGGCGGCGCCTTCGACGGCCCGCTTGGCGTCGTGTCCTCGTTCGCCGCGGTGGACATGCTGCGCGAGCGCGGCCACGCCCCCGTCCGCCCGCTGGGGATCGCGGCGTTCAGCGAGGAGGAGGGCGCCCGTTTCGGGGTCGCCTGCCTGGGCAGCCGGCTGCTGGCCGGTGCGATCGACCCGGGAACGGCCCGGGCGCTGCCGGACGCCGCCGGGATCACCCTGGCCGAGGCGATGGCCGCGGCCGGGCACGACCCGCGGTACATCGGCCCCGATGATGACCTGCTCGCGGCCGTCGGCGCCTACGTGGAACTCCACGTCGAGCAGGGCCGGGCGCTGGCGGACCTGGACGCGGCGATCGGGATTGGGGAGCAGATCTGGCCGCACGGGCGGTGGCGGCTCGACTTCACCGGTCGGCCCGACCATGCGGGCACGGCCACCCTCGCCTACCGGCGTGACCCGATGCTGCCCTTCGCCGCCGCGGCGCTCGCCGCCCGGCAGGCCGCGGCCTCCTGCGGCGCGCTCGCCACGATCGGCAGGGTGACCGCCGAGCCCGGCGCGGTCAACGCGGTCAGCGCGCGGGTGAGGGCCTGGCTGGACGCCCGCGCCCCGGACGAGCGGGTCCTGCGGGCGGTGGTCGACCAGGTGCTGACGGCCGCACGGGAGGCGGCGGCCAGCCACCAGGTGGAACTGTGGGCGGCGCCCGAGTCGGTCACACCGGCCGTGGGGTTCGATCTGGACCTGCGTGAGCGGCTGGCGTCGTCGCTGGCGGCGCGGGGCATCCAGGCGCCGGTGCTGCCGACCGGCGCGGGCCATGACGCGGGGGTGCTGGCGGCGCGGATACCGGCCGCGATGCTGTTCGTGCGCAACCCGACCGGCGTCTCGCATTCGCCCGCCGAGTACGCCGAGCCGGCCGACTGCGCGTCCGGCGTGCTGGCGCTCGCCGCCGTGCTGGAGGACCTGGCATGCCGATGACCGCGGACAGGGCCGGCGGCGGCGTGCCGGTGGCCGGGGACGGCGTGCCGGTGGCGGGGGACACGGCGGTCGGCGGTGTGCCGGTGCCTGGGAACACGGTGCGGCGCTGGTATGCCGACCTGGCGTGGCTTCCCGCCGGCGGGGTGCGGTCGGCCGTGCTCATCGAGGCGGCCGGTGAGCGCTTCGTCTCGGTGCGGCCGGACGTCCGCGCGGGCGATGTCCCCGCGGGAACGGTGCGCCTGCCCGGGCTCACCCTGCCGGGCCTGGCCAACGCCCATTCCCACGCGTTCCACCGCGCCCTCCGCGGCGTTGTCCAGGCCGGGCAGGGAACGTTCTGGACCTGGCGGGAGCGGATGTACCAGGTGGCCTCGCTGCTGGAACCCGACAGTTACCTGGCGCTGGCGCGGGCCGTCTATGCGGAGATGGCGCTGGCTGGGATCACCTGCGTGGGCGAGTTCCACTACCTGCACCATGGCGCCGGCGGCGTGCCCTATACCGACCCGAACCAGATGGGACGGGCGCTGATCGAGGCGGCGGCGCAGGCGGGCGTCCGGATCACCCTGATCGACACGTGCTACCTGACCGGAGGGCTGGGTACCGATGGCTCCCTGGAGCCGCTGGCCGGCTCGCAACTGCGGTTCGGCGACGGCGACGGCGACCAGTGGGCGCAGCGGGTATATGCGCTCAGGGCTGACCGGCACGGCATGCTCGCCGCGCACGCCCGGCTCGGGGTCGCGATCCATTCGGTGCGTGCGGTGCCGCCGGGCCACATGCACTCGGTCATCGCCTGCTCCCACGCCTACGGCGCGCCGCTGCACGCCCACCTGTCCGAGCAGGCGGCTGAGAACCAGGCAACCCTGGCCGCGCACGGCCTCACGCCCACGCGGCTGCTCGACCGGGCCGGGGCGCTCGGGCCCCGCTCAACAGTGGTGCATGCGACGCACCTCACCGGGGACGACATCGAGGTGCTCGGCGGAAGCCGGACCGTTGTGTGCATGTGCCCGACCACTGAGGCCGATCTTGCGGACGGCATCGGGCCGGCCCGCGCGCTTGCATCCGCAGGCTCGCCGCTGACCCTGGGCAGCGACAGCCACGCCGTGATCGACCTGCTGGAGGAGGCGCGCCGGGTTGAGCTGGGAGAGCGGCTGATCACCGGGCAGCGCGGCAACTTCGGCGCCGAGGCGCTGGCCAGGGCGGCCAGTGTGGCCGGGCACGCCTGCCTGGGCTGGCCAGAAGCGGGGGAGATCACCCCGGGGGCACTCGCCGACCTGGTGACCGTGGCGCTGGACACCCCGCGGCTGGCCGGCGCGGCCGAGGCCACCGCGCTGGAGTCGGTCATCTTCGCCGGGACGGCGGCGGACGTGCGCGGCGTGGTGGTCGGCGGGCGGGACGTGGTACGCGACGGCAGGCATCTGCTGGTGGACGTTCCCGCCGAGCTCGCCGCCGCGATCGGACCGCTCAGCTCCGCATGACTCGCGGTCCTTGGCCCCCGGCCGGCCGGGCCAGGCGGTGAGATCCCCCCGGCGTGATCATGAGCTTGGTGTACACCTGACTACACCCAGCTCATGATCACGATGTAGCAAGACCGATCGGCCAGGTGTGATCATGGCCCAGGTATCGCCTGGCTCATTCACTTCCATGATCATGAAGACTTCCGCGGATACTGCGGAAAAGCCTTCATGATCATGAGGCTGCGTCCCCTCCGTGAGGTTCATTGGCATTGGCTCAGCGGAGGCGGTCGCGGGCGGCGGCCAGTCCCTGGGCGATCGCCGATCGCTGCGCGGGCGTGAGGGCGTCGATCAGGTAGTGGCGCACCACCCGGACGTGCCCGGGAGCGGCGCGGTGCAGTGCGGCCTTCCCGGCGCCGGTCAGCACGGCGAGGACGCCGCGCTCGTCATCGGCGTCCTTCTCGCGGCGGACCAGCCCGGCCCGCTCCAGCTGGGTGACCTGGTACGTCAGTCCGCTCCTGGACACGATGATCACATCGGCGAGCTGGCTCATCCGCAGCTGCCCGCCGGCGGCGTCCAGCCGGGCGAGGACCTCGTACTGCGCGTGGGAGAGGCCAGCGTCCCGCCTCAGTTGCTGCTCGATGGCGCGGTCCAGCCGGTGGCTGACCTCCAGGAAGGCGAGCCAGGCGGCCATCTCCGCATCGTCCAACCAGGGCGACTCGTCGGTCACCGCCCCAGCCTACCGATCATGATTCAAATTTGAACTAGCTCGGCGCCGGACAGGGGTCCCGGGAATGTAGTTTGAATTTGAACTGTTGCCGGAACCAAGCAGCTTGGTTCGGCGGCGGGAGGAACACGATGTCTGGCGAGCACACGGCGGCGCGAGCAGCCACCCGGGAAGCCGCCAGCACCCGGGAAGCGGCCACCACCCGGGAAACGGCCACCACCCGGGAAGCCACCACCCCGACGACGGGCGAGGGCACGGCTGGCCGGATGGCCGCGATCTACCTGAGCCACGGGGCGCCGCCGCTGGCTGACGATGCGCTGTGGACCAGGCAGCTCGCCGACTGGTCCACAGCGCTACCCAGGCCCGCGTCCGTGCTCATGGTTTCCGCACACTGGGAGTCGGCGCCGCTGGCCATCGGTGCTACCACCACGGTGCCGCTGGTCTATGACTTCTGGGGGTTCGATGACAGGTATTACCAGGTCACCTACCCGGCGCCCGGCGCGCCCGGGCTGGCGGCGGACATCCGCAAGCTGCTGGGCGCGGCCGGCATGCCGGTTCAGGACATACCCGAGCGCGGCCTCGACCATGGCGCGTACGTGCCGCTGGTAGAGATGTATCCCGACGCCGACGTCCCGGTGCTGCAGATCTCGATGCCCACACTCGACCCGCAGCGGCTCTTCGAGGTCGGGCGCAAACTCGCGCCGCTCCGGGACGCGGGGGTCCTGATCGTGGGCAGCGGCTTCTTCACGCACAACCTGCGGGCCATGAGCATGGACGGCTCTGTCTCCACGGTGATGTCCGAGTTCGATCACTGGGGCGCCGACGCGCTTGCGCATGGCGACATCGACGCGCTTCTCGATTTCCAGCACAAGGCCCCCGCCGCCCGGCAGGCGCACCCGCGAACCGAGCACTTCGCGCCGCTGTTCGTCACCCTGGGCGCGGCTTCCGGTGACCTGACGGGCGCGCAGACCGTCATCGACGGCTTCTGGTTCGGCCTCGCCAAACGTTCCATCCAGGTCGCCTGACCGGCCGGCCCGAGCGGCGTCCGCTCACCTCGCGTTAAGCCGCGACTACCTGCCCGAGTTCGCGCGGCTCGGCGCCGGCGCCCCCTCGCTGGCACCGCGGGCCCGGGCGATCGGGGCACGGACCGAGCCGGTGCCGATCCCGTGGGACTGCCTGGACGGCTTCTTCCACGCCTACTGGCGGCGCCCGGAGGCCCACCTGCGGCATGAGGTCCGCCGTGGCACGTCGGTGTGGAGCATGGTCGGGGTGGCGGCCGAGAACCGGGCGGTGAGGGCGCTGCGCGCCGACCTGGCCTCGGGCCGGTGGGCCGAGCGCAACCGGCAGCTCATGGGCCTGGACGCGGCCGACCTCGGTGCCCGCCTGCTCATCGCCTGATGTCGGCGCCGCTGCGTATTCTCATGAAATGACCGGGACGGCGACGCGGGTGGTGGCTGAGCCGCTGCTGCCCTGCCTGCGCCGCGCGCGCGACCACATCGACCGGCACTACTCCCGCCCACTGGATCTGGATCAGCTCGCGGCGGTCGCGGGGGTCTCCAAGTTCCACTTCGCCCGCTGTTTCGAGGCGACGTACGGGGAGACCCCGATCCGCTATCTCACCCGCCGGCGCATCGAGCGGGCCCAGGACCTGCTGCGCGCCGCCAACCTGACGGTGACCGAAGTCTGCATGGTGGTCGGGTTCTCCAGCCTCGGGTCGTTCTCATCACGCTTCACCCAGCTGGTTGGCGAGTGCCCCACCGCCTATCGCGACCGATGGGCGGCCCAGGGTGGGCCGCACGTCCCAGGCTGCTACCTGTTCATGTGGGGAGTGCTCGACCCGGCGCGGACGACGGGGCACCCGCCGGTACCGGATCGCGCAATCTGAGAGAAGCCCCGGCCGGCCCGCCCGGCCTAGGCTCGCCACATGATCACAAATGTCTCACTCGTCACTGTCTACTGCCTCGACCAGGATGCGGCGCGCGACTATTACGTCGACATTCTGGGTTTCGAGCCCCGCACCGACGTCACCATGGGTGAGGGGCTCCGCTGGGTCACGGTAGGCCACCCCAGCCAGCCCGAACTCGAGATCACCTTGATGACGCCGGGGCCGCCGCTCGAGCAGGATGCGGCCGACTTCATCCGGCGCCAGCTCGAAGCGGGCAAGATGGGCGGCCTCGGGCTCCGGGTCGACGACTGCCGCAAGACCTACGCCGAGCTCAGCGCCAAGGGCGCTACCTTCCTGCAGGAGCCGGCGGACCGCCCGTACGGCGTGGAGGCCGTCATGCGCGATGTCTCCGGCAACTGGCTGGTCCTGGTCGAACCCAAGGAGTTCACGCCCGGAGACTTCGCCTGAGCTCACCCGGCGCGCTCCGGCCGCGGCGGCGCCCGGGACCGGCACGGCACATTGGCGGCATAACGGCTAGCGTGTGGCACCGTGAGCACGCTGATCACCAACATCCGCGAACTGGTCACCAATGCGCCGGATGCCGGCGATGAGGCCGGGCCCGCTGGGCCCGGCCCGTTCGCGGCCAGCGCCGACGCGGCGCTGGTGGTCGAGGACGGCCGGGTAGCCTGGACCGGCCCGGCGGCGCGGGCTCCCGCCGCCGACGACATGGCCGACTGCAGGGGGCGTGCGGTCCTGCCCGGCTTCGTCGACTCGCACGCCCACCTCGTATTCGATGGCGAGCGCAGCGCCGAGTTCGCTGCCCGGATGGCCGGCACGCCCTATGGCGCGGGTGGCATCAAGAGCACGGTCGCCGCTACCAGGAAGGCCAGCGACGCGCGGCTGCGGGCCAACGCGCGCCGCCTGGCCGACGAGATGCTCCGCCAGGGGACGACCACCCTGGAATGCAAGTCCGGGTACGGGCTCACGGTCGACGATGAACGCCGCAGTGTGGCGGCCGCCGCCGGGATCACCGACGAGGTGACCTTCCTTGGCGCGCACGTGGTGCCGCCGGAGTTCGAGGCCGACCCCGGTGCGTACGTGGATCTGGTGTGCGGCCCGATGCTGTCGGCATGCGCGCCGCAGGCCCGGTGGATCGACGTGTTCTGCGAGCGGGGGGCGTTCGGCGCGGACGAGGCGCGTGCCATCCTGGCGGCCGGGCGGGCAGCGGGGCTGCAGGCGCGGGTGCATGCCAACCAATTGGGCCCCGGACCGGGGGTGCAGCTCGCGGTGGAGGCGGGTGCCGCCTCTGCGGACCACTGCACCTACCTGACCGGCGCGGACGTGGACGCGCTGGCGGCTGGCGGCACGGTCGCCACCCTGCTCCCCGGTGTGGAGTTCTCCACCCGGCAGCCCTACCCGGATGCGCGCCGCCTGCTGGACGCCGGGGTGACCGTCGCGATCGCGACTGACTGCAACCCCGGGTCATGCTTTACCTCCAGCATGTCGCTGTGCATCGCGCTCGCGGTGCGGGAAATGCGGCTGACCACCCAGGAGGCGGTGTGGGCGGCGACCGCAGGCGGGGCCCAGGCATTGCGCCGCGCCGATGTCGGTCACCTGGGTGTGGGCGCCAGCGCGGACCTGGTCCTGCTGGATGCGCCGTCTCATGCCTACCCCGCCTACCGGCCCGGCGTCCCCCTTGTCGCGGCGGTCTGGCGGGCGGGCAAACTGGTCGCCGGGGCGGTCCCGGCGGCCTGATGACAAAAGCACACGGCAACTGAATCTCTGGCGTGTCGCTACTGGCGCATGTTGGCGAATCCGGCACAATAAGAGACGGCCCCTCCATGCATGAGATGGAGGGGCCCGCCTGATCTAGCAGCGCCGGACACCGCTACCTCATGCTCAGCGTCCAAGCCGCTTGATCAACCACCAAGCCGGAAACCCGCTCGGAGTCCCAGTTGCCCAGTTCCCCTTGCGTCCGGGGTGCCCCCCGGGTGATCCCCGTTTTCAGTGGGTGAGAGATTTCTACGCCCTTCGTGTGGCGCCGCACAAGAGGTTTCGGCAAGCAATTTCAAGATTTTTTGACCGTCCACAAACTGTCCACAGTTCGGCGGACGTTATCCCCCTGTCAGCCCGGATTCTCCACAGGAAATCCACAGCTGGAGCCCTGATTGCGCTGGCTTCGGCCTTTCCCGCCGGGCCGCAAGCACGAGTCCGGCCAGGCGCAAGGTCGGCCGGCGAGGCACGAGATCAGCCGGGCCGCGCGCACCAGCTCGGCCAAACCTCAAAGGAGTCAGCCGATCTGGCAGGAGCTCAGCCGGGCCGCGCGCAGGAGCTCGGCCGGGCGCAAGGAGGTTGGCCGGTCAAGCAGGAGCTCAGCTGGGCCGCGCGCAGGAGCTCGGCTGGGCGCAAGGAGGTTGGCCGGTCAAGCAGGGGATCAGCCGGATCGCGCGCACGAGCTCGGCCGTGCCGGAAGGGGGTCAGGCCGATCTGGCAGGAGATCAGCTGGGCACATGTGGACCGGGCCGCATGGGGCCGCACGGGGAGAAGCCGCACCATG
>DASYQM010000081.1:0-2453 GCA_036005525.1 Streptosporangiaceae bacterium | reverse complement strand
GCACCGACTTCCGGGCGATCCCCCAAAGTGACCTCGACGAGGTGGCCGCCGAACTCAACGACCGCCCTCGACAAACACTCCAGTGGAAGCCACCAAGTCAGGCACTAGACGAGGCGTTGCGTTGACCGCCTGAGACCGCCGCCGGTTCTGTGTGAGGGTCTGGGCGAAGCTGGACCGGAACTGAATCGGGTCAGTGTAGGCCGCACCAGTGAGGCCGGTGATGGGCGGCAGCGCGGCGATCCAGAGCAGGCCCGCGACCCGCGCCACGGCGTTGTTCACCCCGGAGGCCAGACCGGCCAGGGAGTCCGGGGCGGAGTTCACCGCGCTGGCGGTCAGGGGTGGTATGAGGGACGCCAGGCCAAGGCCGAACAGCAAGGCCACCGGCAATACGGCCGTCCAGTAGCCGACGTCGGGGCCGATGCGCACGGCGAGGATGGACGCAACCGTGCACAATAGGCAGCGCGCTACTAGGGGCGGCCAAGGGCCGATCCGCTGGGCCAGCCGGCCGCTGGTGCCCGACAGCAGCAAGGTCACGACGGTGACTGGTACCAGTGCCGAGCCCGCGACCACCCACCGGCCCTGCGCGGAGCGGTAGCGGAGCAGCTCGTGCGGGCCGGGGCTGTCAGCCGGGCTCAGCTCGCCCGGTTGAGCGCCGGCATCTGGTGGCACGGGCCGGACCTCCGTGTGGGTCCGGGCGGCAGGTCATGAGCGGCCAGGGCTGGCCGCCGCGGTGCCGCCCGCGCTAGTTGAGGGTGAGGATGATGCGCTCGTGGAGGTTGCCGCTTTCCAGCTGGCGGTGGGCCTCGGCGGCCTGGCGCATGGGCATCGATTGGTGCGCGCGCAGGCGGAGCCGGCCGTCGGCCAGCAGGGCGATCGTCTCATCCAGGGCACCGGGAGCACGGTCGGGCGTGGGCTGGGAGAACGTGACGCCGAAGTCGGCGGCGGCCGGGTCTGACAAGGTGATGACCCGCTTGGGCCCGCCAGCCAGGGCGATCGCGTCGGCCAGGACACCCTGGCCGACCGCGTCGAACACGGCGTCCACCGCGCCCAGCGAGCGGACCCGGCCGGCCACGCCCGGACCGTACTGCACCGGCGTCGCTCCCAGCTCGCGGGCGAGCGTTTCGTCGTGCTAGCCGACCGAGCTGATCACCGTGACCCCGCGGGCGACCGCGAGCTGCGTCGCGATGATGCCGACGGATCCGCCGCCGCCGAACAGCAGCAGCGTCTCACCGGTCTTGACGTCGAGCTGCCGGAGGACACCGACGGCCGCCTCGGCCGAGCTGGGCAATGCGGCGGCATCGATCCACGAAACGGTGTCCGGCTTGTGGGTCCAGATCGACGCCAGCGCGTACTCGGCGTAACCACCCAGGCCGAACAGCAGGGCCGTGACGCCGTCGCCAGCCGACGTGCCGGTGACACCGGGCCCCACCGCGTCGACGGTGCCTGCTGCCTCGAAGCCGAGCACCGTGTCAGGGGGCAGCGGGATGGCATCCTTGAGATAGCCGGCCCGCAGGGCGAGATCGGTCGGGCTGATGCCGGCCGCCTTGACCTTGATCCTGATCTGTCCCTGGCCCGGTTCGGCCAGCGGGACCCCGGCCCACTTCAGCACCTCAGGCGGTCCGTATCCGGTCATCACAACCGCGTTAGGCATGGCAGTTCCTTCTGGTAGCGGCCTCGGTATGGCCGCGGACGGCAACGTCAGCGTGTTCGTTGTGCACTGTTTCCCGCTCCGCCGGTCGCGCCTTGCGACGGTGCCGGCGTTTGCCGGCCCAGCAGTGTGAGCGACCAGTCGATGTGGCGGGTGTATTCCTCGAACGTCACCTGGACCTCGCTGGCCGGTCTTAGGGGTGTGGGCTACGCCCGCCTGAGTTCGAGCACGGGAATGGTGCGGACTCCGGCGGTCTGGCGTGCGTACTCGGCAAAGCCGGGGTAGCGCCGCGCTTGCTCGGCGTAGATCCGGTCGCGTTCAGCGCCGGTCACTTCGCGGACGGTCACCTTGTATGTCTCGGTTCCGCGTTCGACACTGCCGTCACCGGCGGCGGTCAGGTTGCGGTACCAGTCCGGGTTGGTGGGTGCTCCAGCCTTGGTTGCGAAGACGTAGATGATGTCCGGCTCGGTGTCGTGCGGGAGGTACATCACCGGGGTGACGTGCTCCCGCCCGCTGTTGCGGCCGCGGTGATGCACCAGGACCAGCGGAGCGCCCTCGAAGGGCCCGCCAACCCTGCCCTGGTTCGCTCGGAACTCCGTGATGGTCGTCGCGTTCCAGTCGAGCGGGTCGCTCATGTCAAACTCCTGTCGTTCACGATCCCGGGGTATGCGCTGGGACCGGGTGATGGAAGGCCCGGCGGCCGTTCCCGGCGATCAGGCCTTTGACCTGGTACTTCCTGGTAGCGGGGGCGGGATTTGAACCCGCGGCCTGTGGCTGTGAGGACGGCGTGCGTTCTGCCTTTGGC
>DASYQM010000080.1:0-5914 GCA_036005525.1 Streptosporangiaceae bacterium | reverse complement strand
ACAGCGGGGAGCCGGCGGGCAGCGCCCGGCGCAGGCCGCCGGCGAGCAGGCGCAGCGAGAAGAGGTCCTGGGAGATCGAGTCGTGCAGTTCGCGGGCGATGCGGGCGCGCTCGCTGGCGCCGGCCAGCGCCCGCTCGGTCGCCATCGCGTCGGCCAGCCGTTCGGCCATCTGGTTGAAGCCCGCCTCCAGCCGGGCGACCTCGTCGCCGCCGGAGACGGGTACCCGCCGTTGGTAGTCCCCGCCCGCGACCGCGGCGGTGCTGTCCGCGAGGTGCAGTAGCCGGCCCAGCAGCCGGCGGGTGGACAGCAGCCCGAACACTGCGCCCACGGGCAGCGCCGCGAGCAGCACCAGCAGCCCGACGCCGAGCTGCGCGGAGAGGTTCGCCCAGACGCTCGGGCTGTGGCCGGCCGGTACCGGGAGCTTGGCCGCGGCCGGCACCTGGACGTAGACCAGGCCCACGGTCGTGACCTGGGTCTTGTCCGCGCGGGCCAGGTCCGTCCCGGGCCGGGTCACGTTCACCGGGACGACGGCCCACAGCACGTCGGCGCCGGACACGGCGCTCCGCGCGGCGTACCCCTTCGGGTTGCCGCGAAGCTCGGCGATGATCCCGGCCGGCAGCGGCCCGACGCCGGGTCCGCCGATCACGCCGCCCGGCGGGTACCGGGCGGGGTACGAGCTGCTGACGATCCGTCCCTGCGGGTCCGCGAGCAGGGCCATGGACATCGGGGCGGCACGGTCCTGGGCGGTCGGCGTGTAGGGGATGCGTACCCCGGTGCCGTCCGCGGTGGCCCGCGCCTGGCCCGGTGGCAGCCGCAGGCCGGGATCGCCGACGGGGAACTGGTCGGGATCCGGCAGGCGGCCCAGCCGCCCGGTGGCCTCGGCCGCGCTATCCGCGG
Organism: Streptosporangiaceae bacterium; assembly: GCA_036005525.1. Lineage (GTDB taxonomy): Bacteria > Actinomycetota > Actinomycetes > Streptosporangiales > Streptosporangiaceae > UBA9676. Next base: position 5,017 of record DASYQM010000080.1, on the reverse strand, counting down.
TGTCCCGCGCGGTCACCGTGACCAGCAGAGTACGGGCGTCCTGGGCGCTGAGCAGGCCGGGCACCACGAGCACCAGCACCACGGCCTCCACCACAGCCACGGCCGCGGCGGTCACCAGCACGTACGAGCCGGCCATCTTGGCCCGCAGACCCCAGCGCTTACGCATCCACCTCACCATAGGGCGCGCCCACGCGGCTCAGGTACTGCGCAGCGCGTCGGTCGGGGCGAGACGGGCCGCGCGCAGCGCCGGGTACAGGCCCGCCACTGCTCCGATGACGAGCGCGGCGGCCAGCCCGACGGGCACCGCGACCGGCGGTACCAGCGGCTGCCAGCCCCGCTGGTAGGCCAGCGCGCGGGTGATGGTGGCGCCGGCCAGCACGCCGAGGCCGCCGCCGGCCGCGCCGAGCACGACCGACTCGATGAGGAACTGGGCGGCCACGTGCGGGCGGGTGGCGCCCAGGGCGCGGCGCAGGCCGATCTCGCCGCGCCGTTCCAGCACCGAGATGACCATGACGTTGGCGATGCCGATGCCGCCGACGAGCAGCGCGACCGCACCCAACCCGAGGAACAGGGCGGTGCCCGAGCTGGCGGCCGCCAACCGGGCGGTCAGCGCGTCGGACGGGCGGCTGACCGTGACCTGCTCGGGCGCCTCGGGGTCGGCCGCCCGAGCGAGCATGTCCCGCACCGCCGCAGTGCGGTCGGTCTGCGCGCGTACGTAGATGCGGGTCGGATGCCCGTCATAGCCGAGCTGGTCGGCCGCCACCGGCAGCCCGATCAGCACCGAGTTGTCGATCTCAGGAGACAGCTCGACCGGGCGCAGGATGCCGATCACCAGGTACCAGTGGTTGCCGAGGTAGATCCGCGGGTCGCCGGACAGGTCGGCGATGCCCAGCGCCTGCGCCGCGGCGTGGCCGAGCACTGCGGCCGGGTAGCGCTCGGTGGTGCCGCTGAGGAAGCTGCCGCGGGCGAGCACTCCATCCACCGTGGACAACAGGTTGGTGGCGGTGGCGCGCACCGCGACGCCGCCGGTCAGCTGCGGCGGTACCAGATCCGACCGGTACGCGTTGACGGTGGTCAGCTCGGCGGTGGCCGTTGTGGCCGTCACGCCGTCGCTACGGGCGATGGTGGCCGGCGCGGTGGTGGGCAGCGGCACCTCCTGCCCGGCCAGGCTCCGGCCGTCGGTCACGGTCAGCAGGTTGGTGCCCAGCTGGTCGATGCGCGCGAGCAGGTCGGCCTGGCTGGAGCGGGTGATGCCCAGCACCGCCACGACCGCGGCGATGCCGACGGCCACGCCGAGCATCGACAGCGCGGCGCGTACCGGTCGGCTGCGCAGCCCGACGGTGCCGAGCGGCAGCAGGTCGCCGGCGCGGACCCGGGACTCTGCCTGCTGCCGGCGCCTGGTCCTCCGGACGGCGCGGAGGATCCGGAAACCCCGGGATGGGGGTGGCGCGAGGGTGGTCATGTCGGGCTCCCGGTGTCGTGGACGAGCAGGCCGTCGCGCATCTCCACCCGGCGGCGGGCGGCGGCCGCGACCTGGCTGTCGTGGGTGATGACGACGATGGTGGTGCCGGCGTCGTTCAGCTCGCGTAGCAGCGCAAGGATGCCGGCGCCCGTGGCGCTGTCGAGGTTGCCGGTGGGCTCGTCGGCCAGCACCAGGGCGGGCCGGCCGACCAGCGCCCGGGCGATCGCCACCCGCTGGCGCTCGCCGCCGGAGAGCAACCGGGCCCGATGCGAGGCGCGGTGCCCCAGCCCGACCCGGTCCAGCGCGGCGGCCGCGGCCCGGCGGCGCTCGCCGGCCGGCACCCCCCGATACAGCAGCCCGGTGGCCACGTTGTCCCGGGCGCTGAGCTGTTCCAGCAGGAAGAACTGCTGGAACACGACGCCCAGCCGGTGCGCCCGCAGCCCGGCGATCCGCGGGTCGGACAGCCCCTCGATCGGCTGGCCGGCGATGCGTACCGAACCGGATGTCGGCCGGTCCAGCCCGGCGGCGAGGTTGAGCAGCGTGGTCTTGCCGGAACCGGATGGGCCCAGGATGGCCACCATCTCCCCGGCGTGGACGGTCAGGCTGACACCGGCCACCGGCACCACGGGCGGGACGCCCGGGTACACCTTTCGGGCGTCACGCAGCTCCAGTACCGCGGTCATGAGGCCGGCACCTGGACTAGCTGGCCGGGGGTGAGGTTCCCGGCGACCTCGACCGTGCCGGTCACCTCGTCGAACAGCCCGGGTGTGACGGGCACGTACCCGCCGCCGGCCAGCCGCACCTGGTACCCGCCGCCGGCGCGCGGCAGCAGCGCCAGCACTGGTACCAGCAGCATGTTTCGCTTGCTCGCGGTGGTGATGTACACGCCGGTCGGCGCCTGGTCCAGGCTCCTCGCGGCGGCCGGCAGGGTGACCCGGACGGTCACCGTGACCGTGGCGGCGGTGGCTTGGTTGTCCTGCTGCCCGCTCTGCTGGCTGGGCGCGGTCGCGGTGCGAGCGACGCGGATCACCGTGCCGGTGCTCGTGCCGGGCAGCCCGTTGACGGTGATCTGCACGTGGTCGCCTGCGCGGACCGCGGTCTGCTGGGCCACGGGAATCTGGCAGGTGACCACCGGGCGGGTCGACGTGGCGCTCAGCACCAGCGTGCCCGGGCCGACGCTGGTACCGACGGTGGCCGGTACCTGGTCGACGCGCAGCACCTCGTGTTCGAACACCACACTGCCCAGCGTCAGCGCCCCGGTGCGCTGGCCGGCCGGCAGGCCCCAACTGGCCTGCCAGCGCCGGATGGCGGCCGCGGTGGCCGCGGTGAACGTGTCGTTGACCGTGATCCGCCGGTGCGGGTCCATGCCGAGGGCGACCAGGTTGCTCTCCAATTGCCGGACGTCCGGGCCCGTGGCGATTCCCAGCCGGAGGTCCCGGTAGGCGGGCACGGTACCGATCAGCAGGTGCACCGGCCGGTCGGCGACCCGGTACAGGACGCCACCGCGGCTTACCGTGCTACCAGCCGTCGCCACGGCGGTGAGCACACCGGGCGCCCCCTGGTGCATCACCGGGTACCTGCCGTCGAACCCGAGGGTGCCGGTGAACCGGCTGCGTTCGGCCACCGAGCCCCGGGTCACCGCGACCGTACCCGTGCTCACCTGGGCTGCCGGGGCGGCCGGGCGGGGCCGCCCCGTCACCGCCCATCCAGCGCCCAGCGCCGCCACTCCGAGCACCACCGCCGCGGCGCCCACGCCCGCCCGGCGGGCCACCCGTCGCGCCCCGGTCACGGCGTGAACCTGATCGGGCCGTCCCAGTACTTCTGGCAGGCCTGGATCGCGGGCCCGACCTTCGCCTTACCCTGGCTCATGATCAGGTCCTGCCCGGGGAACGTGCCGTCCGCGTTGGGGTCCGGCCACTCTGGCTCGCCGTTCTCGCGCATGCACTTGGCGAACTCGCGCAGCTTCGGCACATCGGCCGCGGTCGGGCCACCCGAGCGGTTATTGTCGCCGGTGTTGGTGTCGAGGACACCTGGCGGTATCCGGTCCTCCACCGCCTTGCACGCCTGCCGGGCCGCGTCGATGTTCTGTCTCGTGGCCTGATCGACCGAGTTCTCGTCGGGCAGGACGATGTGGCCGTTGCGTACCGGGACGTCGGGCATGCCGGGCGCCCCGTGCTGCCGCACGCACTGAAGCAGGTTGTTCACCAGCACCTGGAGCTGGGCGTCGGTCATCCCGCTCGCCGAGGGAGAGGCCGTGGCCCCCGCCCGGCCGCCGCCGGCGCAGCCCGCCAGCGCCGCGAGCGCGAGCATTCCGATCAGGACGATTCCCGCGGCGGTTCGCCGACCGCCCATACACACTCGCATGACGCCTCCCTCCGCACCGCGGCATCCCCGCGATCGCCGCATCCGACGCTCGCAGCCACGGCGCGCGGGCACATCACCACGAGGTGGTGGGTGCCATTCCCCTTTCGTGGGATCCGGTGTCCCAGGAAAGGGGTGGGTGGGGCATGACCGGCATCGCTGGTGGGCCTTACCCTCCGCAGTAACGGACCAGGTCGCCTGAGCCGGGGGTGGGATCCCATTCGTCGTGGACGGGATCCGGTATGCCACGGCTGAACATCACCTGATAGTCGGCAAGGCCCGTCGTTCGGCGGCGAAACGATCTCACCGTAGATGCTTACGGCGCCGCGCCGCGCCGTGACGCGGTCCGGGCTCTGGGTGGGTGGTCACCCCCTCATCGACGTCGACGTCGAGCACGGCCACAGCGGCGTCACGATGACCTTCCCGCCGGTCGACCTGCGCCCACACGGCGAGGTGGTGCTGTCCGACGACTGGTCACTGCTCGTGGCAGCGTCGAGAACGGATCCCGTTGTGGCGACCTGGACCGCTACCGCCGCGCCGTCACATCATCAAACAGCCCTGCATCAAGCATGCGAGGGCCGGCAGCGTCCAGCGGGTCCGGTGCTGTGCCAACTGTGGGTGACGGTCAGCCCGTCGACCTGCTCGGCGAAGATCCGGCGCGCACACCCGGTGGACGGTGCAGAAGAACCGCCGTACCCGCAGGTGCAGCACGGTCTCGCGGCCCGCGACCGGACCGTCGAGCAGTCACCGCTCGTATCGGCTGTGCACCCGCCGCGACACCGCGGAACAGCCCGGCCACCTCGCCGCGACACTGCTGGTCTCGGCATGGACTCGCCCCGTCGAACCCTTAGCCAGCACGTTCGTGATCCGCAACCTGATCCGACGGCCTCACGGCCGATCAGCGCCCTCGCTGCTGAGGTCGAGGTCCGGTCGCCACCTGCGGTGGCGGGTGCCTGTGTCGCCCGCCCGGATGAGCTCGAGCCGCGGCCGCGGGCCGTCGGTGCGTCCGGTCTGCGGCCGGCGCGAGCCGGCCTCCCACGGTTGCGGCCACCGCGCTCCCGGCCCGGCATACCCCTGCTCCGCGGCGGCGTGCAGTGTCCAGTTCGGATCGTAGAGATGGGCGCGTCCGAGGAGGCACAGGTCGGCGCGGCCGGCGAGCAGGATCGAGTTGACGTCGTCGTACGAGGAGATGAC
>DASYQM010000079.1:0-1764 GCA_036005525.1 Streptosporangiaceae bacterium | reverse complement strand
CGACCGATGCGTGCGCGAGTGAATCAGGAGTTATCTGCCTCGGAGCGTTTGCCATCGAGAGCGAATCCAACGATCCTCCGGCACTCGATTACGCGACTCCGGAGACTCGTCGCAAGCCCTCCGCGCTGTCGCCGATCGCTGCCGTTCTCGGGGCACTCGTGGGGCTGTTCGGCGCTCTGATGCTCTTCTGTGGTGTCGCCGGAATCGTCTGGCTGGTGCGTGACTGGAGACGGGGTGTAGTTCCTGATTCTGGTACTCAAGCCGCCCTGGAACGCCAGTAGGTGTCCCAGTGGCCGCTGTAGTCGAGGCAGCGGAGGGCGCCGATGCGCTCGACGCGGCGGATGCGCCACCGCGCACTGTTTGCTTTGAGCCTGGCCCCGATCGTGTTCTTGCAGGCGCCCTCGATCAGCCCGGTGCCGATCGGCAGCCCGTCCCGCAGCCGCTGGCGGTACCACAGGCTGTCGCGGTTGTCGCCGAGGTAGCCCAAGAGCCGGTCCAGCGCCGCGCGGTGGGCCGGACGCCGCGCCCCTTTTTGCTGCTCCGCCAGACGCCGCATCAACCCGACCCCGTCGTGCTCCAGCAGGTGCGATCGCTGCCCATCGGCCCAGGCGCGTGCCGCCGGCCCCTCGCCGAGCAACGCCTTGGCGCAGTCGTGCAGGTGCTGGCCGACGTGATAGATGTCCACGCACCATTCGGCACCGCAGCGGCCGAACCGCCTGGCCGCCTGGTCCCAGATCCACCTCGCCCCGTCGCCCAGGACGCTGAGCCGGTCGCCGTCGCCCAGGCCCACACGCTTGGCCATCCGCTGCCACGACGAACCGACGCGCGTCGCGTCCGCGATGGCGCACCACGCCAGCCGCGCCGTCGGCTCGTTCAGCACCCGCCTGTCCCACTGTGCGGGCTCGCACGGCGCCGCGGGCTCCCGCCGGGCCAGCACGCTCAATCTCATCTCCCGCCACCCGCCGACGGTGTTCACCTTCACCCCGTCGCTGCTGAACTCCGCGCGGCCCGCGGCGGCGGCGAAGGCCCGCGCCGGCTCCTCGGCCTCCTGTGCCCACCGCCGCGCCCGCTCCCCCTCCTCCTGGCACACCCGCTCGATCGTGTCGTCGCTTACGCTCACGTGGCACAACTCCAGCAGGTGGCCGCTGGCCCGGTCGAAGGGCCAGCTCGTTCCCGCCAGCGTCACCATCCGCCGGGCGTGGTGCGTCAACGACCGGCCGCCCATTCCCGCCCACTGGTCGAACGGCACGTGCTTGGCGCCGCACCCCCCGCAGGCGAAGTACCGCCGCCCGACCGTGATGTGCCCGACGCTGCTCAGCAGCGTCTTGGGGTTCAACGACTTGAACTTGAGCTTGCCCCGGCCGTCGCACCCGGGACACGGCCGGACGCAGGCCCCCTTTTTTGCGCCTCGGGTCGGGCGTTGGCGGCCGCGGCCAGCATGTCCCGCAGGTGCCGCAACCCCTTGTCGTGGATCACCCCCTCCAGCGCCGCCATCCCCTTGCCGTATTCGGCCTTGTCGCCCGCCTCGTCCAACGCCCGCAGCGTCAGCACCGCCTGCTCCGCCACCAGCCGCTCTCGCTCGCTCAGCTTTGATAAGTCCATGGACCGATCCTCCTTGATCCGTCCATTATGCCATCCGTACCACAATCGCGCGCCACACCCGGTGGCGGGGGGTGGGGCGGAATTGTCTTGCGATTGGCCGGATGTTTGGTAAAAGATAGGGTCCGGGCGAAGGCCCGGCGGGTCCCGCTTGCTGCGGGGTCT
>DASYQM010000078.1:0-2701 GCA_036005525.1 Streptosporangiaceae bacterium | reverse complement strand
GGGTCGGGCTGCCGCTGACGGTGACGTTCCGGCCCGGCTGCTCCTTGATCTTCGCGAGTTCCTCCGGCACGTCGCCCGCGATCACCGTGGTGTTCTGCCACGCCACGGACGTCAGCATGGTCGAGACCACCAGCTTCGGACGCCCCGGGCGGCACCTTCACCCATTGGCTGATCTACGGGCTGCCTTCTGGCCTTGCCAGCCTCGCGGCCGTGCCGGCCGGCGCGGCAGAGGGCGTCAACGACTTCGGCCGCCGCGGCTACGGCGGCCCGTGCCCGCCGCGGGGCCCAGCGCATCACTACCACCTCGTGGTCCTCGCGCTGGACACCCGGCTGGGCCTGCCAGCCGGGGCCGCAAGGCCCGATCTGGAGTCACGCATCAGCGGTCACCTGCTGGCCAAGGGCGAACTGGTCGCTACCTACCAGCGCGCTTGACCGGGCACCGGCCGGCGAGTCCAATCGCCCGCTCAGCGGCGTGGTCACGCCCGGTGAGACTCATCAACCCCAGAGCAAGTACCGGAGCCGCCCTCGGGAGTGCTGGTGAGCAGCGCGCGGGCCTGTGCCAGCACCAGCGGGTCGTTATCGACATACACGATCCGCGAGCCCGCTGCCAGGTCCCACAGGTCTCGGCGATCATGCCGCGACCCGGACCCCCACTGAGCACGCCGAGCGCCACTTCGGTCACTGACCGATTATGCGTTGACGGATCACCACGGTGTTTCCGGCCGAGCTGCAATATGACAGCCGGATCGCGGCAGCGATAAATGCTGGGTGGTTCACCGCTGCTTTTCGGTTGATCGGAGACCTGCCTCACTCCGTCGCCTTCGTGCCGGTGCGAGGATGTCTATCTGATCAGCAGCCGCTGGACGGTGCGGGAGTAGCTGAGCCCGGGTGTGGGTCCGCCTTCGATCGCGAGGATCACTGATCCGATGCTCACCACGCCCAGGCCGTGGCGTGGGGTTCCCATCGGCGCCAGGCGGCGCCATGCGCCGCTGGCCAGATCAAGTGCGTCGACCTCGCGGATCGTTCCGGCCGGCCCCTCGCCGCCGACCACGGTGATCCTCCCGGGGGTGGCCGCGGCGCCGAAGCCGCTGCGTGCGAGGGGCAACGGCGGGAGTTCCTGCCAGCGGTCGCCGCCGGGCACGTAGCGCTCGACGGCGGCGAGGTTCACTCCTGCGACGCGACCGCCAAGCACGTACACCGCTCCTGCGGCGGCCATGCCAGCCACGTGCTCGCGGCCGACCTCAAGGCTGGGAGCGCGTGACCAGCGGTGGCGTGCGAAATCGAATACGTCCACAGTCCGCAGCGCGAGGACTGAGTCGTTGCGCCCGCCGGCCGCGTACAGCCGGTGGCCGAGCACCGCGATCGCGAAAGCGGCCCGCGGCGTGGGCGCGCTCGGCATCGCCGACCAGCGATCAGTGTGCGGTTCATAGCGCCAGAACCTCGCGGTTGCCTCGCTGTTGGTGTCGGTCCTCGGCAGGTAGCCCCCGAGCACGTACAACGACCCGCCGTATGACGCCACTCCCATGTGGTTGAGCGCGGCGGAGATCGGATGCACGAGCGACCAGCGCCCGGTGCACAGGTCAACCCGCTCGACCTTCCTGGTGCTGGCTGCCGTGCGGGCGTCGAATCCGCCAACCACGTATACCGCGTCCCCGACTACTGCGGCCGCCACTTCGGTACGCGACAGCGGGGCGGGGGCGAGCGCCTTCCAGCGCCCGCTCGAAGCCCTGGCGACCGCCGCCGAGCACGGCTTGGCAGGGTGACCGACCTTCGCCGGGACGCTGGCCCGGTGTGTGGCGCTAGCCCGGCTATTGCTCGCGGGCTGTCCCCCGCTGCACGCGGCGAGCGCCAGCGCTGCGAGCACCGCGCATGCGACTGCGCGCGCGGACAGGCGGCGGCCACCGCCGCAGGAGCGTCCCATCCGATGCTTGCTGGCCGTCATCTTCTTACGCTAGCCCGGCGTGGGTACGCGTATACGCGCCCGACTACCCGCCCAGCGCGATGGAGGGTTTCTACATCGTCTACCTCCTTCGCAGCCGGCGGATCGGCCGTCTACCTTTCCCCTCAACCAGGCACCTCGGAATACCGATCGAATGCGATGCGGCCGGTCAACGACCGCGCGGAGTTGCGCGCCCTGCAGCGGAGGCGCGCAGGCCGCTCGGCGACTTCGAGGGGGATCCCCTTGATGAGGTCGGCCACCGTGTCGATGGACCTCACCTGGGCCTCGACGCCTGGGGTAGGCCGCGAGAGCAGGCAGCGCACCCGCAACTACGAGGACGCAAACATCATCGCCCTCGGCACAGCCGCGTGTTTCCGCCGGACGTCCCCGCTGCGGTCGGCAACCGTGCCAGCTTTCCTGCGGGCTCTGTTCTCTTCTTCGACTCCCTGCCGTTGTGCACGCTGCAAAACTGCGGCAGCTGGCCCGCCGTATTCAGCTCACTGACCGCCAGTCCGCGGCCAGCCAGCCGACAGTACAGATCTTGGCTTGTCGCGGCCCGAAACCGGCCCCCGTGCCGCACAGAATAGGGCTTGGTCTCAGGGATTCAACGCAACACCGTCTTGATCGAGTTGGATCTGGCGGAGGTGTTGCATGGATCGGATCTCGGATGAGGAGAGGCAGCGGATTGCCGGGCTGCTAGCTGAGGGCGCACCGGTGTGGCGGTTGCAGCAGGAGATTAACCGGTCGCGGTATGCCATCCGG
>DASYQM010000077.1:0-5320 GCA_036005525.1 Streptosporangiaceae bacterium | reverse complement strand
GGACCAGCTGCTGTCGGAGCGGGACACGGTCAACCGGGAGCTGCGCCGGATCATCGATGAGCCGACCGAGGGCCCGTGGGGGATCCGGGTCGAGCGGGTGGAGATCAAGGACGTCTCGCTGCCCGAGACCATGAAGCGGTCGATGTCGCGGCAGGCCGAGGCGGAACGGGAACGCCGGGCCAGGATCATCACCGCTGACGGCGAATACCAGGCGTCCAAGCGCCTCGCCGCAGCCGCCAACGTGATGGCCCGCGACCCCGCGGCGCTGCAGCTGCGGCTGCTGCAGACCGTGGTGGAGGTGGCCGGGGAGAAGAACAGCACCCTGGTCATGCCGGTCCCGGTCGAGCTGCTGCGGTTCTTCGAGAGAATGACGCCCGCCGGGCCAGCTGCCGGGCGTTCACCGTCGCTCGCCGACTTCAGCGACGCCGACGTGGCCGAGGCCGGGGCCGCCATCGACGGCCGCCCGCCTGCTGCCGGGCCTGAGGCCATACCGCCGGTGGAAGAGATCGCCATACCGCCGGTGCAGGCACCAGAGATCAAGGTTCCCGAGATCACCGCGGACACGGAGCCAGCCGGACGGCCGTAGGCGGCAAGTTCAGCAACTATGGGGAACTTGCGCGGCCGGCTGGGAATCCGGTTTCGGGCTGGTTTGCTCCGGTCGGCTGCTGGCTGGCGTCGGCGCCCGCGAGGACGGCGAGGACCTCTCCGATGGCGAGTTGCTGGCTGGTGGGTTCGGGCAGCGGCATGTGTGCCTGGATCTGGTAGCGGTTGCGGCGGCCGTCCTTCTGCTTGACGACGTAGCCGGCCTCGCTCAGATCGGTGACGATGCCGTAGGCGCTGCGCTCGGTGATGCCCACCCTGGCCCCGATGTCGCGCAGCCGCACGCCCGGGTCATGTGCGATGCACAGCAGAACCCGGCCGTGGTTGGTCAAGAAGCTCCAGCGCTCCATCGTTTCAGAAACTATCACAGTTTCTAGAATTAACTTGCTAGTTTCTCACTGCCTACGTAGGGCTGGGGAGCAGGGCACCGGGGGATCAGCCGCCGGCGGCGGCCAGCCACCCCGGGTCACCGGAGGGAGCAGGCCATGATCCTCATCGGCCTGATCACCATCGCCATCGCGCTCATGGTGCTATTGATGCTCGAGGCGATTACGGCGCGCCACCGGCGGTGACCGGCCACATGCGCCGACCAGTGGCACCACACCACGACACCACCACTGGGCGCGGTTCGGCCCCGCCGCACTCCAGATGGGATTTGCCGCAGTGCACCTGATGGCCTGGACCAGCCCGCGGCGCGGGCGGCCAGGGCGCTGGTGGATGTGGCCACCATCACCGCACGACGAGCCGGAGAAGTCACCGGGGCCCAGGCAGCATCTTGTCCCCATTCGCAGGTCATTCGGATGCCGGTCGGCTCGCTTTTGTCTGCCTGGATGAGTTTCTCCTGCGTTGCGGGCTCGCTGTGCTTGCTGGCACGAATCGTCGCGCCAGGCTGCTTTAGGGCGGCTTGCGCCGTCATCCAGGGGCCGTCATCTAGTGGGCTGTCACCCAGGGGCCTGCGCCTTGCGGCCGCCCCGCCGTTCTTGCCCAGGCTGTCCCAGCAGGGTGGGTGCGTGCTGCCACATGAGATAGGCGGCGGCGCCGAGGGGGATAGGGGGCAGGTAGGTGACGGCCCGGTACAGCAGCACGGCGGCGGTCACCTGCGCGCCGACACCCGGGCCGGCGCCGGCGGCCAAGGTGCCGACTAGGCCGAGTTCGGTGATACCGAGACCGCCGGGGGTGATGGGCAGCGCGGTCAGCAGCCGGACGAACGCGAACGCAGCGAGAGAGGTCTGCCAGGGCACCTGTGCCTGGGACAGGCCGACGCCGCGCAGGCACGCGAGCAGGACCAACCACAAGATCAGGTGGCTCGCCACGGTGGTGGCGGTGATCCGCCCGCCGCGGTCGGCGATCAGGGCGGCGGCCCGGCGGCGGAACCCGAGCAGCGATCCGGGGATGTCGCAGGGCGGTTGCCGGAGCATCAGCCGGCACACGATAGCGAGCACGTGCTGCAGCGCGCCGCCCGCGCGGAGCGCGAAGGACTCGCTACGGACAAGCAGCCCCAGCCCAGCAGCCGCGGCGGCGAGCACCGCCAGGCCCACGGCCGCGGCGGCGATCAGGAGGGCATCGGGCCGGGTAGCCGTCAGCAAGACCAGCAGGGCGAGGGCCGGCAGGCCCAGGCGGGCCAGCACATTCCAGGTTCCCGACACCAGGGTGTAGAGCACGTAGTCCGCCGTGCTGACGCCCCAGCTGGACAGCATTGCCCAGCTGACCCCCATGCCGATGGCGCCGCCGGCCGGCAGCGTGTTCGCCACCGCGGTGGAGCCAAGGTTGACCACCGCCGCTTCGCGCAGCCGTATCGACGGCAGCACCGCACAGATCATGAACCAGTACGAGGCCATGCTGGCGCCCGCCGTGGTGCCGACGAGCAGCGCCTGCGGCCAGGTCATCCCGTCCAGGCTGGCCCACACGCTGCGATAGGACGCGAACTGCGGCACGGCGAATCCGAAAATTGCCGCGATCAGAGCCACCGACACCACGGTGCGGAGAACCTTACGGGCGCGGTGCGGCCGAACAATGGCGGTCCCTGGCTCCGGCCGCTGCACATGACTGCGGCCAGGGTCGGCCTCCGGGCGTGTGACCTGGCCCGGCAGCTCGACGCTGGTCCTCATCGGGCCCAGTCCTTGCTAGCGGTGCGCATGACCGGGAAGGTCTTGGACCAGCGGTGGGTAATCCTCGCGACTGAGGAGGTCATCAGCCAGCGTCGGGCGATCGTCGGCTCATCGGGGCCAGGAGACTTGCGGGCCATTCTTCGAACGGCGCGGGGACACGGCCGCCAGCGAGCACATGTGCAGCGGGTATCGCCCGCGTCCGCCTGCGCTGCTCAAGCCGGGCAGGGGTGGGCCACCGGACGCCGGTGACCCACCCGAGGCGTTCGAACCCGCGGATCAGCCCGGCTGACAGATCGATCTGGCCGCGGTCCACGCCGTGCCGGGCGCACGTCGGATCCGAGTGGTGCATGTTGTGCCAGCTCTCCCCCAACGACAGCACCGCCAGCGGCCACAAATTGGTGGCCCGGTCGTGGCGGCGGGTGGTAAAGGGCCGGCTGCCCAGCAGGTGGCACAGGGAGTTCACACTCCAAGTGACGTGCTGCAGCAGGAAAACGCGAACGAGCCCGGCCCACACCAGCGCCAGCAGCGCAGCCAGCCAGGTGCCGCCAAGCGCCCACCCCGCAGCGAACGGCAGCGCCAGCGACACAGCGCACAACGCGGGGAAAGCCCGCGACACCCGCCGCATCGACCGGCACGCCAGCATGTCGGGTGCATAACGCTGCTTCGGTGTCGGATCGTTGCCGAACAGCCACCCCACATGGGCGTGCAGGAGGCCCCGCAACTGCCCGGCCAGCCCGGTGCCATACCGGTAGGGCGAATGCGGATCACCCGGACGGTCGGTGAACGCGTGGTGGCGCCGATGGGTGGCGACCCAGCCGATCACGTCGCCCTCGAAGGCCATCGACCCGGCGATCGCCAGGGCAACCCGCAGTGCTGGCCGCGCGGTGAAGCTCCGGTGGGTGAGGCACCGGTGGAAGCCCACCGTCACACCGAACCCGGTCACCAGGTAGAACACCACCGCCAGGCCCAAGTCGGCCACACCGACACCGCGGCCCCACAGCAGCCAGATCGCGGCGATCAGCCCGGCGAACGGGACTACCACGATCAGGCCGGTCACCGTCACCTGTGCGGTCCGCTGCGCCCGGGTCTGGGCAGGGGCGCTGGCAGCCGTGAAGGGCCGGGTGCCGTCATAGGACGCGCTCGTAGTACTTGCGGTCACGATCATCACTCCGCATCGCGGGATAGGGACAACGCAGCGAAGCGGATCTCGAGACCGGCGTATGGTCTAGACCTGATCGAAACACGTTCAGGCTGCCTGGGTAGCAGGCCCAGTGTATGCCCGCGAGCATTAACTCCGGCCGGAACGCGCGGACCAGTCCGGAGGACGCAGATCCCGGCGGCCCGGCGCTTCTTCCGCGATTACGCCGGGCCGCGGGACGTGGTGCAGGAGGTCACCGCGCCGGGCCCACGGGGCAGCCGGGCGGGAGACATGCTCCGCCAGCAGGTCAGGACGACTGCCAGCGGCCATACGGCCTGCGCCTCGGTCAGGACCCGCTCGGCCAGGCCGACCTGTCCGCCCCGCATCATCAGCTCCGCAGCGAACCACACAAGCAGGCCGAGCAGCGCCCCGGCAGCAACGGCCGAAACAGTTGGCCGCAGTCCGCCCGGCACCGAAGATCCACGCCTCAGGCCGCCGAGCGGCCAGGCTGTCAGGGCTATGAAGCCGATCGTCGCCCAGAACGCATGCGCCAGAGAGCCGCCCCTCGCAGGCTCGGGGTTCGCCGCGACCAGTACGCCGGCTATACCGCCAGCGATCAGGATGAGCCGTCCGGGCGTGGCGGCCGGCCTGAGCGCCAGGCCCGTTACGACATCGCAGACGCCCACCGCCAGCAGCACGAGCGTCATCACCCACCGGTCGGCAGCACCATCGGCCGCCAGGGCGCTGATGGTGCTGGCTACCGGGTTGACGGAGCGCGGCTGCAGCCTGGCAGCAACGATCCATCCGCCGACCAGAAGCACGGGAGCGGCGGCCGAAGAAACCACACCCCACCAGGGCACCACCCGCACGACCACCACCATAGGCGCCCAGCGGTCTGCGTTCGAGCAGCCGCCCAGTGGGGTCCGGGTGCCCAGGGGCGCATTGACCTCGTAGCCGCCCGGTCCGTTGGTGGCCCCGTGACGGCGCTCCTGATCGTGACGCCGGGCGGACTGGACAGCTACTTCGCTGAGCTGCACGCGACGATGCGTTCGAACGCCGATCCGGCCGAGATGAAGAGGATCTAGGACGCGTATGAATCGTGCGGTCCTGACCGGCCAGCGGCCGATTCCCCCCGAGCATGGGGCGCCGCGGGCCGTCCGTCCCCGGAGTCCGGTCCTCACCCCCAGAGGATCGGGCTCCGCCCCCTTTGGGGACGTACGGCCCGCGCTGTCAGGTGGCCAGCCCGAGGTGTTTTCATGCGCTGCAAGGCCAGCCCTCATCGTTTAAGGTCCGCGGATCCGCTGAAGCCGGGGCGAGATCTCGGAGTAATCCAGGTAAGGGGTCTCCATTTAACCGGAGTAGCATGGCGGGGTGACCGGGCCTCGTGGCGGGCGGCACTATCCCCGGTCGGTGGGCGAGTTCCAGGCCTGGTTCCGCACCGATGCCGACTGTCTTGACTACCTGGAGTGGGTGC
>DASYQM010000076.1:0-1577 GCA_036005525.1 Streptosporangiaceae bacterium | reverse complement strand
CCGGTCATGGCCAATGTTGTGCTCGCCGACGAGATCAACCGAGCCCCGGCGAAGGTTCAGTCGGCGCTGCTCGAGGTCATGGCAGAGCGGCACGTGAGCATCGGCGGGACGACCTATGCGGTGCCCGAGCCTTTCATGGTTCTCGCCACCCAGAACCCGATCGAGTCCGAGGGCGTCTACCACCTGCCGGAAGCCCAGCGTGACCGCTTCCTCATGAAGATCGACATCGACTACCCCAGCCCGAACGAGGAGCTGAGCATCCTCTACCGGATGAGCGTCGACCCGCCGGTCGCCCGCCAGATCCTGGACCCGCAGCAAGTCAGGGCCCTGCAGGACACCGCGGACCAGATCTTCGTCCATCACGCCATCGCCGAGTACGCGGTCCGACTCGTGGTGGCGACCCGCGATCCCGCGTCCTTTGGACTAGAGGACCTCACGCCGCTGATCGCGTACGGCGCCAGCCCCCGCGCCACCCTCGGCCTGATCGCGGCGGGGCGGGCTCTGGCATTGCTGCGCGGTCGGTCATACACGGTTCCCGGCGATGTGCGCGACATCGCTCGCGACGTCATGGCACACCGGCTCGGGCTCTCCTTCGATGCGCTGGCCGACGGCGTAGCGGCAACGAGCATCGTCGACCGGGTGCTCGGCGCCATCCCGCAGCCCCGCATCGCTCCCCGCCAGTACGCAGAAGCCGGCCAGGCAGAACCTGGCCAGTACTCGAGAGCCAGCGAGCCGGAGCCGGGGCGGCAGTCGGAGCCTGGGCAGTATCCGGGTAGGCAGCAAGACCCGGGCGCCGGCGCCCGCGGAAGCTTGCCACCAGGCGCGGGCCAGGACCAGGAGTCCGCGTGACGGCGAGGGATGGCCGGCTGCGCCGCCGATCAGACCGGCCTGCGGCCGGCCGCGACCCCTCGCGGGTCTCGCTGCGGGGGCTTGCTCCCGAGCAGGCCCTCCGGCGGCTCGAACTCATCATTACCCGCCGCCTGGACGGCCTCCTGCACGGGGACTACCTCGGCCTAGTGCCCGGTTCAGGCAGCGAACTCGCCGAAACCCGTGAGTATCACCCTGGCGAGGACGACGTGCGGCGGATGGACTGGAACGTGACGGCGCGCACGACAATCCCGCACGTTAGGGACCTCATCGCGGACCGGGAGCTCGAAACCTGGGCCCTCGTGGATGCGACGCCGAGCATGGATTTCGGGACCGCGCTGCTCGAGAAACGCGACCTGGCAGTGGCGGCGGTCGCCGCCGTGGGCTTCCTGACAGCCCGCGCAGGCAATCGAATCGGTGCACATATCATCGCCGGATCGAGGACGGCGGTCGCTCCGCGGCAGAGCCCATGGGGTGAGACCAACCCGCAGGGGCCTGTGGAAGGCCGTGGCGAGCGGATCATACGGATCCCGGCTCGGGCGGGCCGTGCCCACCTCCTTGGCCTCCTGCGGTTGCTGCTCGACAGACCACAGCCGGTCCCGCAGATGACCGCACGCAGCGGCTCGGGCCCGCAGCCGACTGGGCGCACCGCTCTGGTGTCGCCGGGCTTCGGGTCCAACCCGGCGGTATCGCGGCTCGCCGAAGCCGCC
>DASYQM010000075.1:0-8070 GCA_036005525.1 Streptosporangiaceae bacterium | reverse complement strand
TGCGGTAGAAGCGCGCGTTCACGCGCGGCGCTGGGGACCTATAGCACGGTGCGCATTTGCTGACCGGCGCGCGACGTGGTGGGTGACCACCAGTCCGGGCGAGTCGCCGGTGGCGGCTGGCCGTCATGGCCGCCTACTCCTCGATGGCACCGCCGATCCGCCGCAGGTGCCGCCGGAAGGTGTAGGACGGTTCGGCTGCCCGCCGCGCCAGGTATTCACTGAAGGCTGTCTGCTGGCGCAGGGTCTGACCCGCCTGGATCTTACGGGCCTGATCCTGCTCGACATCGCCAATCTGCCGGGCTGCGGCCAGGACCTCCCCAGCCTGGCTGGCCGCGACGAACACCACGCCGTCGTCGTCGCCGAATACGATATCGTCGCGGGTGACCAGGCAAGCCCCGAACCGTGCGCTGGCCAGCGCGGATGGTTCTTGCTCATCGAGGCGAACAGGGCCGGCCGGGCAGCGGCCGTAGCTGAATACCGGCAGGGCGATCTGGGTCAGTTCCGCCGTATCGCGGTGCAGTCCCCACACCGCCACTCCGCCGACCCCTGCCGCTTGTGCCTCCAGCACGATCAGATCGCCGAGGCACGCCTCATCTTCCCGCCCGTTGTTGTCGACGACCAGGACGTCGCCATGCGCGGCGCCGCTGAAGGCTTCCAAGAACACATCAACGCTGCCGTAGTGGCGGGTCGGCAGTGCCCGTCCGGCGATCCGCTGTCCAGGGATGACGGCGCCGATCCCCGGCGGCGCGACCCGCAGCGGCACTCCCACGCGGACACAGGCATCGGCCACCAGTGGCGTGGAAAGGCCGCCGAACTCCATCAGCATCCCTGCCCGTCCTAGCTCGCTTCCGGTCACATTCCCAGACGGTAACCCCAGACGCAGAAACCGTCTTGAACGATGGAGCGCCCCCCGCGATCTGCCGCCACCCCCAGATCTTCGCGCCCCCTACAGCGACTCCGACAGGAGCCTGCCATCCGATCTGGGCTCGAGCACCGAGGCCAGCAGCCCGGTCAGCCACGCGTCCCGGACCGCGCCGTGCGACGGCGGCCTGCCACCGGCTCAGGCCGGGTCGCGGGCGCTTCGGTCACATGGTCCTGGTCTGAGGTCAGCGCGCGGCGAAGCCGGGCTCCGACGGCGACGGTGGCGAGGCAACCGGCACACAGCAGGCCAATCCAGACCGCGGCTGCACCGGCGGCGATGAAGCCGGTTGCCAGTGCGGGGCAGATGATGAACGCCAGGGACTGGGAGAGGGCGGCGAGCGAGTTGGCCCGCCCGCGGAGCCTGTCGTCGGTCAGGCGATTGACAAGCGGGCTCACAGTGGGTGCCAGCACGGTCTCGCCGAGCCCGAACAGCGCAGTGAAGCCGAACACGAAAGCAATTCGCCCGGTGGCCGCGACCGGCAGCGCGGCGAGGCCGAACACCGCCCAGGAGGCGGCGAGGATCAGCCCGCTGATGGCAAGCGCGCTGCTTCGCCGGGCGCGGCGGACGCGGCGCAGCACGAACAACTGGGCAAGCACGATGAGGGCGGTGTTGACGGTGAGCGACAAGGCTACGACACGCGCCGACACGTGCGCTTCGACTGACGCGTAGGCCGGAAGGCCAGAGTCAAACGCCGGGTACGCGGTGAAGGCAACGATGAGCGATGCCACCAGGACCAGGCGCAGGCCAGGGCGGGCAAGCACGTCCCGGTAGCCGGCTCGCGGCTCTTTCCTTGCGGGCGCGGTGCGCAGAGCGGGCAGGAAGGTCAGCGCCACGGCGAAGATCAGGCACGATACGGCGTTGGCCAGGAACAGGGCCTGGAAAGACCCGGGATGATGCACGTTCGCGACGGCGGCTCCGAGTACCGTGCCGATCCCGATCGCGGCGTTCTGCGCGGTGAAGTTGATGGCGAACACGCGCTGCTGGGCGGCTGGATCTGGGGTCAGCCCGGCGATCACGGTTGCGATGGCTGGGAACATCGGTGCCCAGGTCGCGCCGTAGAGGAGCAGGGCGGGGAGCGCGGTTGCGGCATTGTGGGCCCAGGCGAGCAGTACCTGGGCGGTCGCCTGGCCCAGGATGATTCCGGTGAGCACCCGGCGCGCGCCGAGCCGGTCGAGCAGGACACCGGAGACGGTCACGGCCAGGAGGCCGGCGGCCGCCCCTGCCGCCAGGAGCAGGCCCACGACGGGGAGCGCGATGCCGCGGGCCTGGTGCAGGTAGATGAGGGTGAACGCGATGACCAGTCCGTTGCCGGTCATCGCCACCGCGTTGCCCGCCAGGAACAGGCGGGTCACGCGCGGCAGGGCGGAACCGGGCACGCTTCCCTCACCTGCCCGCCGGGGCGCCGGCGCTGGGCGTGCCGCCTGGCCTGCGGGCGACTACTGTCACTTCCACCCGCATTCCGGCCACCAGGCTGCTGCCCACCGTAGTGCGAGCCGGCTTTACCGGGCCTGGGAACTGCTTTGCGTAGCTGGCGTTGAACTCGGCGAACTGCCCGAGATCGCTCAGGTGCACGAGGCAGGAGACGACGTCGTCGAGCGACGCGCCGGCCGCGCGCAGCAGAACCTCGATGTTGCGGAACACTTGTGCGGTCTGGTCGGCGATGTTGTCGCTGACCAGCTCGCCAGTCTCCGGGTCGAAGCCGCCCTGACCGGACAGGAAGATCCAGTCGCCGGTCAGCAGGCCGGGAGAGTACGGGCCGGCCGCCACGGGGACGCCGGGCGGGGTGATGAGCTCGGTCATGACGGCGGTTCCTCCTGTTGCGCCAAGCACGATCCGGCGCTCGGATCGTTCGGGCGGTCGGTAGTGCATACACCGCGGCGCCGGGAAACTGGGCGCCCGCGAGCCGCCCAGTTCGCGCCCCCGGCGGTGTATATACCGGGCGGAGGTGCGACGTGGTGCGGAAGGAAGGCGCGCAGGATGGTGACAGCCGATCTGCTCTCACGGGCACGGGCCGGCGATGGCGAGGCGTTCCGGGAGCTGACCGGGCCGCACCGGCGGGAGCTGCAGGTGCACTGCTACCGGATGCTCGGATCCTTCGCCGACGCCGAGGACGCGGTCCAGGAGACGATGCTGGCCGCCTGGCAAGGCATCGGCGGGTTCACTGAAGGACGCGCGTCGCTGCGCACCTGGCTGTACAAGATCGCCACCAACCGGTGCCTCAACGCGCGCCGCGCAGCGAGCCGGCGCCCGGCCAGGGAGTGGGATATGTCGCGGTTCGAACCGCCCGTGCCGACTCCGCGCGACGAGCCCGTCTGGCTGCAGCCGTTTCCTGACGCCCTCCTCGAGGGTGCCGTCGACCGGCCGCCCGGGCCGGAGGCCCGCTACGAGCAGACCGAAGCCATCTCGCTGGCCTTCGTGACCGCCCTGCAGCTGCTACCGCCACGCCAGGTCGCCGTCCTCATCTTGCGCGACGTCCTCGGGTTCCACGCCAGCGAGGTGGCCGGCATGCTGGAGGTGAGCGTCCAGTCGGCCAACAGTACCCTCAAACGAGCCCGCGCCAGCCTCCAGCGCCGGCAGCAGCCGGCCGCCGGCCACCAGCCGCCGCCCGCCGCTGGCTCGCTCGCCGAGGACGCGATCGTGGCCAAGTTCGCCCGCGCGTGGGAGTCGGCCGACCTCGACGCGCTGGTGGCCCTGCTGACCGACGACGTTTTCATCGCAATGCCTCCGGAGCCCTTCGGATACGAGGGCCGAGAACTCGTGGCCCGCTACTGCGCCCGCCAGTTCGCCGCCGGCCGCAGGTACGGCCTCGTGCCGGCCCGAGCCAACGGCCAGCCCGCGTTCGGAGCCTACCTGCGCGGCCCGGCCGGAATCCGCCACGCGACCGCCTTCTACGTGCTCACCCTTACCGGCGGCCAGATCTGCGGCATGACCCGCTTCGAGGCCAGCGTGATGCCGTGGTTCGGGCTACCGCGCTCACTCCCGGGCCGATAGCCAGCACCGGGCCATAGAAAGGCTGCACGCGCCGAACGAGTTCTTCCGCATCCGCAGGACGCGCGAGGGGAGCGGGCCTGGCAGGAGCTGTGGCGGCCGCTGGCCGACGGCCCGCACCGACTCGCGAGCCGGGAGGGCAACGACGGGTGAGACGCCGTATACCGCCTACTCCTACCTGGAGGGGGCCTTATGGCCGTTATCAACGCTTTCACGCAGGATGCCCTTGATCAGGCCGAACCTCTTACCGTCGCTGCCGCCTATGCACAGTGCCGCGACGCGGCGCTGGCCGAGTCTGCGATCGGCGCGATCGGCCTGGAGATCGAGTCACATCTGGTCGACCTCGACCACGTCGCCGACCCCGTTCCCTGGGAACGCGTCGAAGCGATCGCGGCCGCGGTCGGGAGGGTCGCGCCGAGCACCGCGGTGACCGTCGAGCCCGGCGGGCAGATCGAGCCATCCGGGCCGCCGGACGCCGGAGTCGGCCCGGCGGTCGCCCCGCGCCTGCGCTCCGGCGGTGTCATGGCAGCTACTGAGAACCAGGCACAACCAAGATCAGCCTTATTCAGGTCTCCACACTTTCAGGGGAATCCCGCCTCGCCTCCGGTGCCGCTTGCGGCGGAGGGCATTGCGTCTGCAAGAGCGGGTCGGGTATCCGGTCGCCGAGTCGCAGCAAGCCGGCTCCGATCAGTGCTGCCGTCAAGGCGCCGCCCCACCAGACGGCGTCGGGTGACGTTGCGAGCAGCGCGCCGCCGACCGCGGGGCCGAGGGCCACGCCTACCGTGAAGGTGAGGCCGTAGAGCGACATGTAGCGGCCGAGCAGATGCGGCGGTGCGAGGTCGGCGACGATTGGGCCGAGCACGATGAACTGCGCGCACTCACCGATCGCGATCACGATCGCGACCCCAGCCAAGACGGTGGTAGCGGTGAGCGCCGAGCTCGTTAGCGTTGCGAGCAGGACCGCGAGCAGGCCGATTGCA
Source organism: Streptosporangiaceae bacterium (assembly GCA_036005525.1). GTDB lineage: Bacteria > Actinomycetota > Actinomycetes > Streptosporangiales > Streptosporangiaceae > UBA9676. The sequence goes on along the minus strand of DASYQM010000075.1, from coordinate 3,180 downwards.
AATAGGGCGCTGGTCGCGGCAAGTGCGTGTGTGCGGCGCATCCGCTTGACGACCCGTGTGGCTGGAATCTGCGCGACGACGATGAAGAAGGTGTTGATGAAGATGACGACGCCGATCTCGCCCGGCCCGACAGGCGTGTGCGCCTTCGCGAACGGCGCGAGGATGTTGGAAAAGAGCGCGCCGCCGGTCATCACGAGCACGATGTTGGCGGCGATCAGGATGAGGAAGAGCCGATCGTGAACAACTGCTCGGAAGCCTGTTCCCCTGTCGCTCGCCGACGCAGCATTCGCAAGGCGGGGATTCGGGATCCCCACGAGCACCACCAGCGCGAAGACAGCGAAGGTGAAGCCGTCGAAGAGGTAGAGCGCCTGGAACGCGCGCAGGTGATCGGCGGAAGCGACGATGAAGCCCGCAACCGTCGCGCCGATGCCGAGACCGAAGTTGCCTTCCGAAGTTGCGCGCGAGCCATCGCGGATCCCGGTATGCGCCGCGCTGCTACCCACCGAGCCCGCGCTCGCCCTGCAACCGGACGAGATCACCCCGACCGGGTGGCCGCCGCGCTTGGCCGACTCCTTCACGAGACTGCCTTCCGGGGAGGCCGCGCTCCGGGTAAGCGCCGAGATCGACTACATGCCGGCCCCCAGCACCGTGCTCGACGAACTCCTGCCCATCGTGACCGCTCCTGAGGCAACCGAACGGCGCCTCGTACTCGAACACCAGGCGGCCGTTCACTTGCCAGGGAAAGCGGCATCCGCATGCGGCGGGGTGACCAGCGCGCCAATCACGAATGCCGTTGCGAGAACCAAACGGCGCGCGCTGCCGTTCACTTTCCCATCGTCGACCGACAGGTCGGGCCACCGGTAGGGCATAAGGGCTTGCCCGCTCTCGCACTCCGCGGCGAGTCCCGCGAGCCCTGCCGCGCAGGAGGCAACCCCCGCGTCGAATATGCCAACCATCACAAGCGTCGATGGGCACGGCTGGGCATCGACTTTGTTCCGCCAGGTGCGCGCTGCGATCACGCTAGGCGAGGTGCGCTGAGACGACGAGGTTGTCGAGGTAGCTGTGTGCCGCCCGGTCGAACTCGCCGGTGCAGGTAACCAGACGCAGCTCGGGCAGTGGAGTCGGGCCGTAGACGGCGGCCGTCGGGAACGCCGTCTTCGGGTAGGAGCGCGCGCTGTCGACGACGAACCGCAGCGTGCTGCCGTCCGCTCGCCGCACGAGCACCGCGGCGCCCTGCCGCAGCGCGGGCAGCCGGTAGAACACCGCCGGGCCGTGGATCGAGTCGACGTGCCCGGCGATGACCGCCGGGCCAGGGTCGCCGGGCCGCACGCCATCCGCGTACCAGCCCGCCTCGCCCCACTCGTGCGGCGCTTCCAGCGCGCCGTCCGGCAACAGGCCGAGCGCTTCCAGCTCGGTGTCGACGCCGATCGCCGGGATGCGCAAATGGACCGGCGGCGAGGCCCTGGGCGGCGTGGCCGGGGGCGGATGCGCCGGGCCGGTCGGCGCGTTCGGCAGGGCGGCCAGCCGCCGGGACGGAGTGGACGGCGCCGCTGCGCGCATCGTCACCGGATGGACCGGCGTCGGGGCGTCGTGCCGCACGTGTGCGGCGCAGGACGACGCCAGTATGGCGACTAGCGCTACCGGCCAGCGACGGTTCATCGGGTTGCCGGCCGCCTCCGGGCGCGCGCCAGCCCGACCAGGCCGGCCAGCCCGAGGAACGCGCCGCCGACGGCGGCGATCACTCGTGCCACCGGCAGTCCGGCGTCCGGCCGCGACGCTGTGCCGCCCCCACCTGCGGGCACTGCGCCGATCGGCATCGCGGCGGCGCCCGCGGCGTCGGTCAGCGTCCGGATTGTGATCCGCCGGCCCTTGCCATCGAGCAGAACTACAGAGCTAACGCTGCCGGACCGCACGGGCACCGACGCCGAGGTGGCGAACGACGGCGCGGTGTCGGACTTGGCGTGCACGGTCAGCGTCCCGGCCGGCACGGAGACGTACTGGCCGGCAGTCGCGAACGCGATGTCTTGGGCGAGGACGGTGCCGCCGGCTGTCACGTTGGCGTGCCCGGCCCAGCTGGACGCCTGGATCACCCGGACCAGCCCGTGACCGGCTGGCGGTGGCGTGAGCTGGTCCTGCAGGACCACGCCGCGCAGCTGTTTGTTCACGCCGACGCCGGCAACCGTGTAGGCGTGCCCGCCGAGCACGGTGAGCCGCCAGCTCAGGGCGGGCGGCGTGGAGGCAGCGGCTCCGTGCGGGCGCATGGACACCGCGTACGGCCCGGGTGCGATGCGGCTGTACGGGCTCACGTCGCCGTACCCGACATTCGACAGCCAGAACGTCGTCGTCCCGCCGGAGAACGCGGTGAGATAGACGTCGACATTGACGGTGTCCGGCGAGAGGTGCGCGCCGCGGATCAGCGCGCTCGTGCCGGCAGGCGCGGCCGCCACGGTAGGTGGCGCCAGGCATGAGGTGAGTGCCGCCCCCGCGATCAGCGCGAGCCGGAATAATGACCGCATCGGTGTCCCCCTTCGTCGAGCGGTTCGGGTCAGAAGCCCTGCGCGGGTGCCAGCCCGACAGCCCAGATGAGCCGGGTGCCGTTGCCCGGCAGCGAGTCGGCCCGGGCCGGGGGGTAGCCGTCGTGCAGCATGCGCAGGGTGGTGGTGAGCGCGGGGCGGTCCGGCACGTCGGCCACGACGGTGCGGGCCGGCCGGTCGGCGGCGGCCTCCGCGGCGTCGACCGGGATCGCGGTGACGTGCACGTCGGCCTGCGCCGCGAGCAGCGCGAGCACGGTGGCGGCGCGCAGGTCAAGGCCGCCGCGAGCCAGCACGGCACGCGGACCCGCGTCGACGCGCAGCCGTGGGTTGCGCAGCAGCGCGGCACCGGCCGTGGCCTGATCGCGGACGTCGCGGGCCAGGTGCAGGGCCAGCTCGGCCGGCCCGCCGGAGACGATCATCCGGACCTCGACGCGCTGCGGCGGCGCGCCGAAGTCCGCGACCGGCAGCGTCGCCCGCCCGGCAAGCGCGCGCGCGGACACGGCGCGAACGTCCGGCGTGGACACCGCGAACCGCGCCGCTTCCCAGCCGCCCGCCGTGCAGTCCTGCGCGTCGCCGAACTGGGCGGCGCGCAGCCACCCGACGACCTGAGGGCCGGCGCACAGCAGGGTCGTCGGTGCGAGGTTGG
>DASYQM010000074.1:0-24210 GCA_036005525.1 Streptosporangiaceae bacterium | reverse complement strand
AGGCCGACCAGAGTGGTGTGATCATCAACCTGGCCAACGTGGTAGCGGTGCGGGTGTCGGAGACAGACAGTGCGGCGACCGGCCAGTACCTGTGACGCTGGTCCAGCGAGGGGAGAAACACAGCCACTTGATCCTGCCCCTGAACGGCGCCCGGGAGCGTTCCAGCTCTCAACCTCTCAGACGCTATCAGTTTCTAGAAATCTATTGCCAGTTTTAAATTGCAGATGTATGCTGAGGGCAGACACCGGGACCAGCCGCCGGCGGCGGCCCAGGTGCCCCGGGGTCACCCCGGAGGGAGCCGCCCATGGTGTTCGCAGTACCTCGCAGTATCCGGCGGAAGCTGTAACTGCCGGACGTGGGTTTCCCGGGCCAGGGACCCTGGCCCGGGGCGTGCCCACCCGAAGCGGCGACACGATGAGCGGCCCTCACGTCCAACGGCGGATGGCAGGCCTTGGAATGGGGAGCGTCCGGGGACCCATCCTGTCGTTAGAAGGCCACGCCGGCCGGGGCCGTACATGGTTCCCGGGCCGATAACACCCCAGGAGGAGGCAGCGATGTCAGTGACCAGGTTCGAGCCCTACCGGGATCCTTTCCGGGAGCTCGACCGGCTCATCTCCATGGCTGCGAGCGGGACGCGTGCCCCGCTCGGCATGCCGATGGACGTCTACCGCGGCGAGGACGGCAGTTACCATGTCGAGGCCGACCTGCCCGGCGCCGACCCTGACAGCATCGAGGTGACCGTCGAGCACGGCGTCTTGACGATCCAGGCCGAGCGCACCCCTCACTATGGCGACAGCGAGCAGGTCATTGCCGCCGAGCGGCCCCAGGGGTCGTTCGCCCGCCAGCTCTCCCTCGGCGAGGGCGCGGACGCGGAGAACCTCACCGCCAGCTACGCCGACGGCGTCCTGCACGTGACCATCCCCGCGTCACCGAAGGCCCAGGCCCGCCGGGTGAAGGTCACCCATGCGGCCGGGGGCAGCCGCGTCGTGCCGGGGAGCACGGCCGAGCCGGGTGAGGCGCCCGCCGGCAGCGCCGACTGAACGTCCCTGTGCCTACCACCGAAAGCAGATCCAGGACAGAGCTGCGATGGACCTGGCGGAGCCCCCGGACCGGGCCGCTGGTGGCACGGCGCCAGTGATCGTGGAGGGGCTGGATGGTTCACTAGCCAGCGGCCGGCTTTTGTGGGATCCATGCGCCGTGGAAACCGAACGGGACCCGGCCCGCGGCCCAGTGTTTGTGGTGCCGCCTCTAGCCAGCCGGCTCGGTATGCCGCCAGTGACGCTGGACGCCGAGCGCCGAGCGAGAGCGCAGCACAATGGAAGCGGGACCTCACCAGCCGCGCCGAATCGGATAACCTGGGCGGTTTCCGCCGCACCGACGGAAGGAACGCTTTCCTCGTGCGCGCCAACCTGACCGGCGCGTGGCTCGACCGCGCCAACCTGACCGGCGCGCAGCTCGGCGCAGAATCTCACATGTCGTGGACACCTCCCGGCGGGTGCTCCGCGCCGCGTTATGGGGCCGCGGCGGAACGTCCCGGGTGCGGGACGCGCCGGTGGCCGACCCGGCCCTCATCCGCCGCCTCGACGTCGGCAGGCCGCCTACATCTGCCGCGGCAGCGTCACCTTCGTCCAAGTCAAACGCCTCATCGCCGCACCCCCCGTACTGCCGCGCGAACCAGTACCGGCCGCGGAGCCCGCGGGCAGGCCGGCGGCCACCCGGCCCGCTGCCCGGCCGGCGGGCCGGGAACCACGGACAGCCCCGCCACCTGATGCCGGCAGCCTGCTCGACGAAGCGTTCGGCAAAGAACCCGGCTGAGCCGGCTTCAGCCCGGTCCAAAAAGGGTTTGGCATCCTGACCCGAATGATCTTCACCGTGTACCCTGCCGCTCAGCCGCTGGCCGGCACCTTGTCCACGGAGGCGTTGAAGATCTGCCCGATCGAGGCGTCCAGCTGCGCGTGGAACTGCTCGCTGGTCTGCTGGTCGGACAGTCCCTCCAGCAGCGCCCGGGAGAAACTGGCGATCATGCTCGGGTCCCTGGCCAGCAACGCGCACGCCTTGTCGCGGCTGTAGCCGCCGGACAGCGCGAGCACCCGGACGACCCGCGGGTCGGCGGCGAGAGCGGCGTAGCGGCCTGGCTGGGTCGGGATGGTCAGCTTCAGCAAGAGGGCGCCGTCGCCGGGCAGCGCCTCGATGCGCGCGGCCAGCGCGTCCCGGAGCAGCATCTCCGCTTCGTCCTTGCGTGGGCTGTCGATGCTGACCTCGGGCTCCAGGATGGGGACGAGCCCGGCGGCCGAGATCCGCGCCGCGTACTCGAACTGCTGATCGGCGATCGCGGCCACCCCGTCCTTGTCGGCATCGTTGATCACTGACCGCATCTTCGTGCCGAAGATCCGGTGCCGGTTCGCCCGCTCGAGCAACTCGTCGAGCGTGTCGATCGGCTTCATCAACCGCACGCCGTTCTGCTCGGCGGCGAGCCCCTTGTCCACCTTGAGGAACGGGACGACCTGTTTCTCGGCCCACAGGTACCGCGCCGTCGGGACGCCCTGCATGTCCCGCTCCATGGTCTGCTCGAACAAGATCGCGCCCAGGATGCGGGAGCCGTCGAACGCCGGGTCGATGATCACCTGCGTCCGCATCGCGTGGACGAGGTCGAACATCTCCCCCTCGGAGGTGTACCGGCTCTCGCCGATGCCGTAATCGGCCAGCGCCTTCGGGGTGCTACCGCCGCTTTGGTCGAGCGCCGCGAAGAACCCGCGGCCCGACCGGACCTTCTCCAGTTGCGTGGCGTCCATGCCTGCCATCCTCGCAGCCCCGGAAAGGGGTGTGCGCCTTGCGGGTGCCCCAACGCCGGCCACCGCCGCCAGGGCCGGCCCGCGTCGGGTGCGGACGGCCCGGCGAGGACGGGCAGCACACGATGATGATCGCGTCGATCCGCTATCACGACGAACTCATCAAGCAGGACGGCCAGTGGTTGTTCGCCGGGCGCCGGCTGATGGTTGACTGGACCGAAACGCGGCCGCCTGCGGCCTGACGACCAGCCCAGGGTCCGGCCACGCACGTCCTGGCCGGGTCCAGGCGGGGCGGCGGCACACAAGGAGCCGAACCGGATGCGGGACGAATCAGACCGGCGCGGCCAGGCCGCGGACCCGGCCCCGACGTCTCGTCCGCCCCGGGCCGGCGCCGGCGCAACCACGCGCCGACAGCGCTGGGCCCGGCTGCGACGCACGTTGTGGCAGCCGCCACGCCCTCACGGTGAGCAGCCGCGCCAGCGCATAGTCGGCCCGCTCGAACTCTTCTACGACCTCGCCACGGTCGTGCTGGTCGCCCAGGCCGCCCACCACCTGGCCGGGCACCTAACCTGGCGCGGGCTCGGCGAGTTCGCGGTGGTGTTCACGCTGGTGTGGATCGCCTGGATCAACGGCAGCCTCCACCACGAGCTGCACGGCCACGACGACGCCCGCGCCCGCAGCACGTTCCTGCTGCAGATCCTGGTGCTGGTCGCGATGGGCGCCTTCATCCCCCAGGCAGGCGGTGCGCGTGGAGCAGCGTTCGCCATCGCCACGGGGGTGCTGTTCGCGATCTTGGCCGTGCTGTGGCTGCTGGCCTCCCGCGGCGACCGGCCCGAATACCGCCGGCCGAGCCGGCTGTTCGTCACCGGGACAGCTGCCTGTGCCGCGGCGCTGGTAGGCACCGCCTTCCTGCCGGCCGGTGCCCGTATCCCGGCGTGGGGCCTGCTCGACGTCGTCTACCTGGCCGGGTTCGCCGCCGCGGTCCTGGCCACCCCGGCGCAGGCGTCCGGGCTTCTGGTCACCGACGCGCTCATCGAACGGTTCGGGCTGCTCACCATCATCGTGCTCGGCGAAACCGTCAGCGGTGTCGTCGCCGGATTGGCCGGTGAGCCCGTCAGCGGGCTCACCCTCGTCACCGGGCTGGTCGCCGTCGTGGTCGGCTTCGGCGCCTGGTGGACATACTTCGACTTCGCCGGGCACCGCCACCCCAGATCGGAACCGGGGGCCAGCCTGCAGTGGGTACTCGGCCACCTGCCGCTCACCGCCGCCATCGCCGCGATGGGCGCCGCGATGGTCAGCCTCGTCCACCACGCCGACGACGGCCGCACCCCCGCCGCCACCGCCTGGGTACTGTGCGCCGGTGCCGCCGTCGTGCTGTGCGCGACGATGTTGGTATCCGCGAGCCTGCAAGCCTGGCAGTCCGACCGTGGCCTGTATCAGCCGCTCGCCGTCACCTGCGCCGCCGTGGCCCTGGCGTGCCTCGGCCTCGCCGCCGCACGGCCAGCGCCACTGTTGCTCGGCTTCGCGCTCGTTCTGCTGCTCAGCATCCCCTGGGGACTGGCCGTCGTGCGCCGCCTGGCCAGCCGAGCCGAATCACCCACCCACTGACGCCGCCCGCGCACGTTCCCGGGTTACACCTTCAGAAAGGTGCTGGCGCCGTGTGGGTCACTGGCAGCGGCTACCGCCTCCCGCTGAGTGAGCCGGGCGCCGGTGGCGAACACCTGGTCGAAGCGGTCGGCTCCCAGCGCCTGGCGGGCCTGGGCCGCCAGGTCGGCCTCCCCCTGTCGCAGTATCGGCCACGTCCGCAGCCCGGCCCGCCGGCGCAGGCCCTCGGCCGCCCCCGCCACCAGCGCCGCCCGCTCGGGGTCGCTCGCCATGAGCGCCCACCGGGCGAACGCGGTCAGGCACAGCGTCACGCTGCGGGTACTGTGGGCCGCCAGGCTCAGGCTCAGCGCCTCGTCCAGCAGCGCCTGGGCCTCCTCCAGCTCGCCCCGTTCGAGTGCTAGGGTGCCCAGGCCCACCCGGCCGATGGCGGCAATCCAGGGGTTGTCGAACCGGTCCGCGAGGTCGCGCACCTCGGTCAGATGATGAAGGGCGTCGTCGTGGCGGCCGACGATCGCCTCCAAGGAGCCGACGGTGAGGCCGGCCGACGCGGTCCAGAACGGCTCGTCCTGGCCGCGGAGCCCGGCCAGGCTCGCCGACGCCTCCCGCAGGGCGCCGTCCAGGTCGTCGGCGATGGTCGCGGTCCACGCCAGGCCCTGCTGGCACAAGGCGCGGAGGAAGAGGTCGTCGATCCCGTCCAGTAGCGGCGCCAGGCGCTGGCGGGCCGACAGCGCCGCGGGGTCGTCGCCCACCTCGACGGCTGTGACCGCCGCCGTCCACAGCAGCTCGGCGCGCGCCTGGGGGCCGAGAGTGTCGACGGTGGGCAGCAGCTGCCCGACCCAGCCGTGGAGCTCGGCCATGTGGTCCTGCAGCTCCCAGAACAGCCACAGGACCCGGAGAAGGTGCGGCAGCGGTTCACGGTCATTGGCAAGGTACCAGCGAACGGCGGCGGCCAGGTTGCCCATCTCGCCCTGCAGCTGCTCAGCCCACTCCTCCTGCCCGGCGCCCCGCAGCAGCCGGTCGACCTGTGCGGCCAGCGCCCGGTAGTAGCCGGCGTGCCGGCGCGCGACCTCGGCGGCGTCCGGCCGGGCCGCCAGCCGTTCGGCGACGAACTCGCGGATGGTCTCCAGCATCCGCACCCGCGGGCCGCGCGCAGTGCGGTCAAGCTGGACCAGGCTGTGCCGGGCCAGCGCCTCGGTCAGGTCAAGTGTCCGGTCCTCCTCCAGCCCGGCGACCTCGGCGGCGGCCTCGACGGTCCAGCCGCCGGTGAAGACGGCCACGGTCTCCAGCAGAGACCGCTCGCCGTCATCCAGCAGGCCCACACTCCATTCCACCGTGGCCCGTAGGGTCCGCTGCCGCTCAGGCAGGTCGACTGCGCCTGTCCCCAGCGCGTCCAGCGATCTGCACAGCCGGTCAAGCAGCGCGCCAGGGTCCAGCAGCCGGGTGCGCGCGGCCGCCAGCTCGATGGCCAGCGGCAGGCCTTCCAGGCGGCGGCAGATCGCCACCACAGCCGCCGCGTTGCCCTCGGTGAGAGCGAAGTCGTAGCGGACCGCGCGGGCGCGGTCCACAAACAGCGCCACCGCCGGCGACGCCATCAGCTCCTGCAGCGGCATGTCGGTGGGGTCGGCTGGCAGGCCGGGTGGAAGCGGCAGCGCCGGGACCGGGTACTCCCGCTCGGCCCGCAGCCCCAGCACCGTGCGGCTGGTGGCCAAGATGACGACCCCGGGGCAGTCGGCCAGCAGTTCATCGAGGTCGCGGGCAGCGTCGATGGCCTGCTCCAGGTTGTCAAGGATGAGCAGCCACCGGCCGTCGCCCAACTGCTCGGCCAGGGCTTGCAGCGGCGCGCCCGTCCCGGCCAGGTCGGCGCCCACCGCCCGGCCGATGCCGCCCACGACCAGCTCCGGCTGGGTGACCCCGGCCAGCGGGACGAACACTGCCCCGGAACCGAAGCGGCCACCTGCGCGTTCGCCTACGGCCAGCGCCAGCCGCGTCTTGCCGACCCCACCCGGCCCGGTCAGCGTCACCAACCGTACGCCGGGCCGGGCGAGCAGGCCGGCCAGTTCGTCGATGGCCTGCTCCCGCCCGACCAGCGAGGTGGTGCTGACCGGCAGCGGGCGCGGGCCGCGCTCCGTACGAGTGCGGATCGGCGGGAAGTCGGCCGGGAGATCGGCGTGAGTCAGCTGGTAAATGAGCTCCGGCTCGGCCAGGTCGCGCAGCCGGAACTCCCCCAGCCGTTTCAGCCCGAAACCGTCGCCCAGCTGCCCCGCCACCAGGTCGCGGGTGGTCTTGGTGAGCAGCACCTGCCCGCCGTGCGCGGCGGCCTTCACCCGGGCGCAGCGGTTGATCGGCGCATGGTCGACATAGTCGCCATCGCGCACATGCGCCTCGCCGCTGTGCAGCCCCATCCGTACCCGCAGCGCCGCCCCTGCCGGCCACTTCTCGGTCCCGAGCCGGAGCTGGCACGCGCCGGCCGCTTCGACCGCGGCAACCGCGCTGGGAAAGACGGCGAAAAAACTGTCACCCTCCCCGCGGGAGGTGACCACCGCCCCGCCACGCCCTCCGATCACATCGCCGAGCAGGCGGTCGTGCCGCTCCAGCGCCACCTCCATCGCGTCCGGCACCGTTTCCCACAGCCGCGTCGAACCTTCGATATCGGTCAGCAAGAACGTGACCGTCCCGGCCGGCAGCTCTGCACCCCCGCGCTCGCCGGCAAAGTGCTCGCTCAAGAGAACGGCAAGGTCGTCGGCCAGCAACCGCTCCAGCTCCCGCGGCGTGGCGAAGATCCGGTACGACGCGGCTCCGGCCGCGCGAATGGCGTCGATCATCGCCGCCAGCTGCGGCTCAAGGCCGGGAGCCGGGCGCTTGAGGTACAGCAGCATCGGCTTGCCGGCGGCCGCCGCCAGCCGGTATTCATCCTCCAGCCCGGAGATCTCCATCCCCGGCGCCACCCACCCATAGCGCTGCCAGTAGATGCCAACAAACACCTGGCTCTGTTGCAGGTAAGTCCGGTACATGCGACGCGGCGGGTGCGGGCGGGCACCGGACTCATACCACACCGGAACCAGATGCAGCCGGGCGATCGCCCGCCGCGCCGCCACCCGCTCGGGTGACAGCTCCTCCAGCGTCGAGGAAATGAACACGCGCACCCGCTGATCCGGCGTCAAGATCACGCCCGCCCGCTCCGCTGGCGATTCCTTGCGCGGCGAAGCGGCCGCACCCGCCTCTTGCGGCTCTCCCATGTCCGCTCCTACTCGCCGCCGAACTCGGCAATGCCGCGAGGGCCGTCGTCCTGGTAAATCGAGGACCCAGTGACTTTCAGGAGCCGCATCCCCACCAACCCGGCATCTGTCAGCGGCGCCACGACACCCCCCGCAATGCGAGGTATTCATCTCCAAGGCAATCATCACACCCGGCTTGGCCATGGGAACAGCGTCCGGCTGTCACAACGAGTGTCCTGGCCCGAGGAGCCGGCGTCCGGGCAGCGGGGCTATCAGTGTTGCATCGCTGGGCGGCCGGCCGGTCACGCCACGGGGGGTGGGATTCCCTGCGCGCTGGCGGACAGCGCGGGATCCCAGCCGCACACCGCGCACGCATGCCGGACCGCTGACTGAGCGAACTCGAGCGCGGCACGGTGCGGGTCCGGGCCGGCGCGGGCGTCGTCCCAGTCGAGCACGTATTCGCCCAGCCCGGCATCCCAGTGGGCAGCCGCTGGTGACAGTGTCGCGGTCGCGAACCCCTCCGGTGGAGGATAGGCGTAGGCGAAGAAGGCTGCCCGTGGGTAACGCCCGTCGCCGGGCCACCACCCCACTTCGATCTGCTGGGCATCACCCGCGTTGCGCATGATGAAATCCTGAGAAGGCGGCTCGACCGGCACACCCGAAAACAGGCTCACCGCCAGGTCGAACGTCCCCCACCACGCGTTAACCGGCGTCGAGCGGCCCCGATACGGGGCGCGCAGCTCCGTCAGGACCAGCGCGGCTCGGGTCGCCGCCGCGAAATAGGCCGCCACCTGCGCGGGATCGTACGTGGCGTGCTCGTCGTCCTGGTCCAGCGGCGTGGTCCACGGCGTCTCCTGCGGCCTGGGATCGATCCGCACCGGGCCACCCAGCCCGCGGACGGCGGCCAGCACCTCGCGGGTCACCTCGCCGACCGGCCGGTTCGGCGCGAGCGCGACACGGTGCACCCGCCCGTCGCTGTGCTCGGCCACAGCTTCGTGGGTATGCAGATCCAACGCCACGACCAGCGCACCGGAGCCGTCTGGCGCCGGCAGCGGAAGCGTCTCCCAGCCGCGCGCACTAAGGCGCAGCGCCGCGTGCTGAAGCTGGGGCTCCGGCGGGGCCAGAGCAACGGCCAGCTTGCCCAGAACCTGCGCGTGCGCATGCAGCGTGTTGCAGGTGGCGGCCCATGCCTCATACGGAAGCGCCGGCCATTCGGAGGACACGCAAACACGCTACCGGTCAGCGGTCATCCCGAGGCGGCGGCCGGGGGCGGGCAGCCCTGCACGGTCCCGCTCCCCGATGTCGGCAGCCTGCTCGACGGGGCGTTCGGCAAGGAACCGGGCTGAGCCGGCGCCTGAGGCCCGGAGACGAGCAGATCAGGCGCCGCCTCCGGTATCTGGCTGGTGCTGCGCGGAGTCCTCCGGTAGCTGACAGTGGCGTTGGGGGTGCGGACGGGCGCGGCTTCGCCCATCATGGTGAACCGTGCCATCTCGACAGGGGAGGTGGGGATGGTGCCGAAGCCTGTACTGGAGCCGCTGCGCCGCTGGGATCCGGACCGGATCGGACCCTACGCCGTGCTCGGCCGCCTGGGAGCGGGGGCCATGGGACGGGTATACCTGGGCCGGTCCACGGCCGGGCGCCTCGTCGCGGTCAAGACGATCAAGATCGAGCTCGCCGACGAGGCCGGGTTCCGCGCCCGCTTCGCGCACGAGGTTGCCGCGGCCCGCCGGGTCAGCGGCGTCTTCACGGCGGCGGTCGTCGCGGCCGACCCCGAGGCGGACATGCCGTGGCTGGCCACGGCCTACGTTCCCGCACCGTCGCTGAGCAAGCTGGTGGCCGAGTGCGGCCCGCTGCCGGTCCCGGCCGCCCGGTGGCTGGCGGCCGGGTGCGCGGAGGCGCTGGAATCGATCCACAGCGCTGGGCTGGTGCACCGGGACCTGAAGCCCTCCAACGTGCTGGTCTCACCCGACGGGCCCCGGGTGATCGACTTCGGCGTGGCCAGGGCCACCGAGCGCATCCAGCTGACTGTCACCCGGGGGGCCGTCGGCACGCCGGCTTACATGGCCCCCGAGCAGGCACGGGATACCCGGCAGGCGTCGGTGGCGAGCGACATGTTCTCCCTCGGCGCGACTCTGGCGTTCGCCGCCACCGGGCACGCTCCGTACCGGGGAGAGACGGTCATGGACGTACTGGTGAGGCTCGCGACCGAGCCGCCCGACCTGTCCGGGTTGCCCGCGGAGCTGGACGGCATCGTCACCGCCTGCCTGGCCCGGAGCCCGCGGCAGCGGCCCACGTCGGCGGCGCTGCTCGGCCAGCTGGGGGACTTCACCGCCGCTGCCGGCCCCCGCTCGGCACACGCCTACCTTCCTGCACCGGCGATGGCCGTGATCAGCGGGTACCAGCACGGCCCGCGGCAGGCCGCCCGCGCCCCGGCCGACGGCGGCGAGGACACCAGCGGCGGCACTGGGGCACGCACCAGCAATGGCACCGGCCTGGACATCGGCGGCGGCACCGGCGGCGGCACCGGCGAGGCCACATTCGGCTCGCATACGGCACTGCCGGTATCGGTGCCCGCCCGGCCCGGCCGCCAGCTGCCGCGGCACGGCGCCGACGATTCCGGTCAGGCTGAGCGCGGCCCGGTCATCCCCACCCAGCGGCCGGCCCGGCACCGGCGCCGGCGCCTGGCCCTGATCGCGGCGGCGGCTGGCGCGGCCGCGGCGCTGGTCGCCTGCGGGATTATCGTGGGCACCTTGCTGACAGACGCCTCGGGAACCGTGGGACTACCGCCGCCGGCCGGGCCGCCGTCCGCGTTCCCCGCACTGCCCGCCGACTCGCCACACATCGCGATGCTCCAGCCCATGGGCGATTCGGCCACCGTGTTCCTGATCCACGGCACCGGATGGGTTCCCCGCAGCCGTGTCACGGTGACCCTGGACGGTTATGGCCAATCACCGATCCGGCCGGTCGTGGATCTGAAGGGCACCTTCAACTACGCGGTGAACCAGGGGCACGAATTCTCCCAACGGCAGCTCCCGCCGGGCGTGTACCACATCGTGGTGACCGCGCCCGGCGGCCGCCACGCACGAGCCAGCTTCCGGGTCAACCCCCCGCCTTCAGGTCAGGTCCCGCCGGGCCCGTGAGGTGGTCAGGGCGGCCGTGTCCACCACAGGTCCTCCTGCCGTGAACACCAGGCCGGGTCGTTCAGCCGGCCGAGGTCGGCCGCTGTGATGATGCCGTGCTCGATGAGCACCCGCACCACCACCTCGTCGGAAAGGCGGGTATCCGCGCGGACGAGGCCCCGGTCGGTGATCTTGTGCCGGAGCACCTTGATGTGCTCGGCGACGCGCGCGGACAGCCGGTCACGGAAGCCCGGATCGCGGTCGAACCGCTCCAGCTCGTGGTAGGCACCGGTCACCTCGAGCGCGGCCCGGGCGATCTCGGGAGTCCGCGGCAGCGGCACGGCCGCGGCGGGGTCGAGCAGCCAGGGCCGGCACCACATCAGGGCGACGAGGAACAGCTTGGTCATCGGATCCAGGTAGAGCGGCAGCAGCGTCGGGTCACCGTCTTGCAGGACCCGGGCGCCGTCATCGCCGACCGGGTTCCAGCCGCCCCGCCCGGCAACCATCACCGACAGGGGCTGCCCTTCGTCCAGCATCGCGCGCGAGCCGACGAGGGCGGTGCCCTCCCGGAGGAACCAGCCGCCTGCCGGCTCGCCGTGCTCATCCATCCGGGGAAGCCTGATCCGGTACCCGTCACCCTCGGTGTACAGCGCATGCGTCCGGCTGATGTTCGCGATCCACGCGCCGCCCGCCACCGCGCTGATCAGCCCGGCCCGGCGGGACAGCCCGCGGCCGGCCGCGATCGTCAGGTCGGCGTCCGGGCCCCTGCCGAAGACCAGGCGACCGCCCTCGGGGATGCCCATCACCCGTCCCGACGGTGTGCTCACCCGCGTTGCCATGGAGGAGGGGGGGCGGTTCTCCATGGCCCTCCTGCCTGTGGGTAAGTGCGTGCACGGTACCCGGCCCGGGCGAGCGTGCGCGGCGGCCGGAACGCTAGCCGGCCGGCGGCGGAGCGGGTCAGCTAGCCAGAGTCTAGGCCGGGCCGCCCCGCCCGGCGGATCCACGAATCCGGGGATGGCCGGCCGCCGGTTCCCGCGATTGGCTATGGGATGTCCGGGGCGAGGTGCGGACGTGGCCCGCTGGAGCTGCCGTTCATTCGGCAGGAGGGCCCGGGCCGGGCCACAGGCCAGGCGCGGGCAGGAGCGCACAGCGGGGGTCGCTCCCGCCGGCGTTCCTGGGGGATCCAGCGCCCAGGGTCTGGCACCTCGCTCCGGGCACACCGCCGCGCATGTGCGCCGGCGCCTGGCAGGCCGGTCAGCCCGCTCGTACACTCGCCACGTGGCCATACCGCTCCGGCCGGGCCGGGCGACGCGGGCGGGCCGCAGTGGGAAGCCGGGATGAGCCGGCCCCGCGAGGCCGACCCGTTCGCCATCCTCGGGCTGCCCGCGCAGCCGGGGCTTGGCGATGATGAGGTGCGGGCGGCGTGGCGGCGGATGGCGGCCGCGACCCATCCCGACCGTGCCGACGGCGGTGACCCGGCCCGTTTCGCGGCGGCGGCCGCGGCCTACACGACGCTGCGAACCCGGTTTGGCCGCGGTGAGGCGCTGGCGGACCTGGCGCGCCCCGCCGGGCATCCCCGCCCGGGCCAGCGGCGGCGCTGGCAGCGGGCGTACGCAAACCCGGCACGCTTACTGGCACGCGTCCGGCGGGGGCGCCCGGCGCTGTTGGCACTGAGGATGGCCGCGGTGGCGGCGGTCAGCGTGACGGCGGTCGCGGTGGCTGGCCGGGCGCCGGCGACCCCCGCGCTGATCGTTGGGGCTGTCACGTGGCTGATGCTCACGGCCCGGCACGACCTGGCCCCGCCGCGCTGACCCGGATGCTCAGCAGGCGGGGGTCACGGTGCTGGCAGGCGCAGCAGCGGCACCAGCTGGTCGCCTGAGGTCAGCGAGCCGTGCATGCCGATGAGCGAGGATTCCAGCACCTCCGCCTTGCTGGCGATCACCGCAGCCGAGCCGGCCGGAGCGACCACCACGTCGCCGATCCGGTCGGCAAGCCAGGGCTCGACCGGGCCGAACCACCCCGCCCCGACCGCCTCGTCGCGCGAGAGGACCCATGCCCGGTCACCGATGATGTCGCGCCATGTCTGGAGCACGTCGTCGGCCGCGCCGGGAACGGCGTACAGATGCCGGGCCCGGGGCTCGCCGCCCAGCAGCGCGATACCGTCGAGGAGGCCGGGCGTGGCATCGGCGTCGATCCGGTCCTCGGGCGCCACGTCGGTCATCCCGTGATCGGCGGTGACATACAGCGGAGTCCCAGCCGGGATGGCCGTCGCCAGCTGCTCGGCCAGTTTGTCCACGTGACCGAGCTGGAACCGCCACGCTTCCGACCCGCAGCCGAACACGTGCCCGGTGCCGTCCAGCTGGGCGTGGTACACGGTGACGAGGGCGCGATCCGTCCACCGCAGGGCATCCGCCGCCTCTGCCGCGAGCGCACCGAGGCTGTCCGCGGGCCGGTAGGAGTTGCCGCGCATGACGGCCGTGGACAGCCCGGTCTTCTCCAGCGCCGAGGCCGCGACCCGGTAGGTGCTCACGCCAGCCCCCGCCGCCCGCTCGTAGATCGTCGCGCCCGGCTGCCAGGCGAGCGGGTCGACCGACTTGTCCCACCGCAGGCCGTTCAGCAGCTTGCCCTCCCCGGGTACCGCGACCTGGTAGCCGAGCATTCCGTGCTGGCCGGGCGGGCGCCCGGTGCCCAGCGAGCCCAGGCTGGTCACCGTGGTCGCCGGGAAGCCGGCCGTCAGCGGCGCCGCGTTGACGGCCAGCTCGGACAGGAACGGCGCCGCCGCCGGATGATCCCGTAGCAGTTCCCAGCCCAGGCCGTCCACGACGAGCAGGCAGGCGCTGGCGGCGGGCGGCAGGCCAAGCACGTTCTGCTCGCCTGGTATGCCCAGTGACGAGAGCAGCGAGGAGGCAAGGTCGGGAAGGCTGCGTTCCCCATAGCGGGGCAGGACCGGCGCGACCGTCGGCTCGACTGGCATCAGCCCGTCCATCACCGGTCTGGATGCGCGGTCGCCGCTGCCAGTGCGCTGGCGAAGTCCAGCACCTGCCGTATCGCTTCCTCACCGTCGGCCGGCGCGCTGATCCGCAGCGCGAGATCGTCCGCCGTGATGGTCCCGCTGTAGCCGTGGTCGGCCTCGCAGTTCTCGTCCCCGCAGTGGGCCGGCTCCAGGTCCACGTGCGAAAGCACATTCCAGCCGATGGTGAGCACCACCTCGCTGGGCATGGTCACCCCGGGGACGTAGGAGGCGGGGTCGGGCACCACCCGGGTCACCGCGACCGAGGAGATCCGGGAGAAACGCACCGCCTCGGTGCTCGTCTCCGCCTGCGGGCGGGCAGACGGGTCCTCGGCCGGGTTCTCGTCGGTATGCGAGTAGATCAGCCTGGTCGGGGTCAGCACCAGGACGCTCATGTGCCGACGTACTTCCATGGCGGGATCGAACAGGGCATCGTGGTGCACCACGAACGAGACCACGTCCTCGGAGCCCAGGGCCGAGGAAACAGCGTCAGCGACCAGGCCGGGGTAGTAGCCGCTCCGTTCGATCGCCGACCGCAGCCCGTCAGCTGTGGCTTGGATATCCCTCATTACTCCATCCTGCCCTCTCCCTGACCCTTTGCCGGCCGAACGGCGGTTGAGCGGCACCGGCCCGCGGGCTGCCGGGGCGCCGCGCCGTGACCTCATCGCGGCGGTAACCCGGCCGGGCCGAGCAGTCCAGGAGGCGCCACGGCGGTGAGGTCGGCACGCTCCTGCTCGCCGGGCTCGGGCAGGGCCATCGCTCCTGCCCCCGCAGTCGGCCGTGGCCTGCGCGGTGACGACGCACCGGCGCCTCCCCCGCGTCCCCGGTACACGAGCAGTCCGTTCACCGGGTCGGGCACGGCGTCGAGCGCTGCCTGGACAGCGGGGATGGCGCGGAAGGCCTCCCACCGGGAGTCGTCTCCGAACTCCACCTCGAAAACGACGCCCCATCTGTGCTCATGCCATTCCCAGCTGGTGGCCCCGGCCGTTACCGCCGACTCGATCAGCATGGACGAGTGGGTATCCCGCCAGAGCCCGGCGGGGAACTCGCTGTGGAATACCTCGATCGACCACCACTCGGACATACCCCGACGATAAGCGCTCCGGGCTCCCGCCGCATCTTCGCCATCGTCGGCACCAGTTCACTGCGCCGTCTTCGCCGCGGTCAGCCTGCCCCGCCGGCAGCGCGTACATGACCACGACGTGCAGCGCGACGGCGCACATGGGGTACCGAACACCACCACACCGGGACCGGATGACAGGGCAGGTGACCGGCGCCGAGCGCCACGGGGCCGGCGGCCACCGGGGGAAGGCGGCGGCAGCGGAGTGAGAGCGGCGAATAAAGACAATAGAAACTTCCTTTTTATGGCGGAAGCCGGCGTGTTATGCCTGGCCATTCTGCAACGGACGGGACCGGTTCAGATCTGCTGCGCCTGCCGTTAAGGAACAAACAGAAGTGGCGGCGGCGCGGCCAGCCGCCCGGTCAGCCGCCGCCGACCGCGAGCGCGTCCCTGATCCGCTGCGCATAGACTGCCGCCTCAGCGTCGTCGGCGTACTTCTGGCGTGGCCAGAAGAAACCACGCAGGCCGTCGCCCCGCGTCCGCGGCACCACGTGCACATGCACGTGGGGGACGCTCTGGCTGACCACGTTGTTCAGCGCGACGAAGCTGCCCTGGGCGCCGAGCGCGGTCGGCAGGGCGGCGCTGACCCGCTGGACGCGGGTGAGCAGCGGGCCGACCAGGGCTGCGGGCAAGTCGGCCAGCGTCTCGTAATGCTCGCGCGGTATCACCAGGACGTGGCCCTTGAACAGCGGCCGGCGGTCCAGGAACGCCACGGCCGTCTCATCGGCAAGCACGATCTCGGCCGGCACCTCCCCGGCGGCGATGTCACAGAAAACACAATCGCTCACGACCGGACACCCTAGTGGCCGGTCTGCGGCCACGCCCGGCTGGCGCGCGTCACCGCGCAGCCATTACGGTGCGAAACGTGGCAGGTGACGGGCGCCGGCATGTGGTGGCCTTCGGCGGGCTGCCTCCGGCGGATGCGCCCGGGACGCGTCAGCCCTTCCGGGACTACCTGTGCGGGCTGACCGGCCGGGCCGCCCCGCGGGTCGGCGTGCTGGTGACCGCCGTCGGCGACCAGCCGGCCGCCGTCGAGCAGGCCTGCGCCTGGTTCGAGGGCATCCGGGGTGAGGTGGGCCACCTGGCGCTGTTCCCCATGCCGTCCGTGGCCGACCCGGAAGACTTCCTGCTCTCCCGGGACCTGGTCTTCGTCGGCGGGGGCAGCGTGGCAAACATGCTCGCCGTATGGCGCGTCCACCAGCTTGACCGCATCCTGCGCGCCGCCTGGCAGGCCGGCGTGGTCCTGGCCGGGGTGAGCGCGGGTGCGATCTGCTGGTTCGAGGGCGGCACGACCGACTCTTTCGGCCCTGAGCTGCGCCCCTTCACCGACGGCCTCGGCCTGCTGGCAGGCAGCTACTGCCCGCACTACGACTCCGAGCCCGGCCGGCGCCCGCTGTTCACGTCGCTCATCGCAGCCGGCCTGCTCCCGGCCGGGATCGCCTGCGACGACGGCGCCGGCGCGCATTTCATCGACGGAGAACTGCAAGCCGTGGTCAGCGGCCTGCCGGGTGCAGCCGGCTACCGGGTGGAACCGGGCGGCGCCGGTGGGTTCACGCAGGCCACGCTGGCCACCAGCCCGCTGCCTGCACTGGGCACCTGACCCTGGCAGTGGGCACCTGACCCTCGCACCGGGCCACCGGTGCCCGGCGGTCGCCCGTGTCAGCCGGGAGGATGACTGCCGACCGGCCGCCGGGATGACGACCGCGGGCCGGGGTCGCGCTTACGCTTGACCCGTGGCCGCCTTGTACGCCTGGCTCCGCCGCCACCCGATGCTGGTGGATGGCGGTCTGGCCGCCGTGCTTGCCTTCCTCGGCATCGCGTCCAGCGCGGCCATGGGCCGCCTGATCGCCGTCCCGCTGGTGATCGCGCTCGCCGTCCCCGTGGTCTTCCGCCGCGCCTACCCCGTCGCCGCCTTCGCGGCCGCCATCGCGGTCGGCGCGCTCCAGGTACTGATCAACTCCAAGCCGAACCCCACCGACCTGGCCATCGTCATCCTCCTCTATACCCTCGCCGCCTATACAGCGCGGCGGATCTCGATCGCTGGGCTCGCCATCTGCCTGGCGGGCTCGGCGGCGGCGGTGCTCAGGTGGATGCCGGACCGGCTCAGCATGTGGGACTCGCTCCTGGTCGGCTCGATCATGTTCGCCGGGCCGTCCCTGATCGCGTGGGTGTTCGGCGACTCGATGCGCTACCGGCGGGCGTACTACACGAACCTGGAAGACCGGGCGGCCCGGCTGGAGGCGGAGCGCGACGCCCAGGCACAGATCGCCGCGGCGGCGGAACGGGCAAGGATCGCCCGCGAGCTGCATGACGTGGTCGCCCACAACGTCAGCGTGATGGTGGTCCAGGCGGACGGGGCCTCGTATGCGCTGGGCTCCGACCCGGACCGCGCCAGGCAGGCGCTGGCAGCGATCTCCGCCACCGGCCGGCAGGCGCTGGCGGAGATGCGGCGCATGCTTGGCGTGCTGCGCCGGAACGAGGACGGCACCGAGCCGGGCCGGGCCCCGCTTCCGGGCATCGGCCAGCTGGGCGAGCTGCTGGAGCAGACCCGGGCCACGGGCCTGGCGGTCTCCTTCACCGTCGAGGGGGTGCCACAGCCCCTTCCGGACGGCGCGGCGCTCGCCGCCTACCGGATCGTGCAGGAGTCGCTTACCAACACACGCAAGCACGGCGGGCCCAGGGCGACCGCCGAGGTGACGCTGCGCTATCTGGAGGATGCGCTGCTGCTGCGGATCACCGACGACGGGCGGGGTGCGGCCGCCGCCTCGGACGGCGCCGGGCACGGGCTGACCGGGATGCGCGAGCGGGTGGCCGTGTACGGCGGCTGGGTGCAGGCGGGACCGCGCCCGTCCGGCGGCTATCACGTTACGGCGCTGCTGCCGCTGGTGGCGCCCGCGCCCCAGGCGGCCTACCCGGACGCCAGCCGGGCCGGTGCCGCATGAGCATCCGGATCGTGCTCGTCGACGACCAGGAACTGGTGCGGGCCGGGTTTCGCATGGTGCTCGACGCTCAGCCGGACATGGAGGTCGTAGGCGAGGCGGGCGACGGGCTGGCCGCGACCCAGCTGCTGCGCACCACCCCCGCCGACGTGGTGGTCATGGATGTGCGGATGCCCAGGCTGGACGGGATCGAGGCGACCCGGCAGATCTGCCAGGCGGGCGACCGCCCGCGGGTGCTCATGCTGACCACGTTCGACCTGGATGAGTACGCCTACTCCGCGCTCAAGGCCGGAGCCAGCGGGTTCCTGCTCAAGGACGTCCCGCCCGACGAACTGCTGTTCGGCATCCGGGCGGTGCACTCAGGCGACGCGGTGGTCGCCCCGTCCACCACCCGCCGCCTGATCGACCGTTTCGCACCGCTGTTCCCGGCCGGTGACGGGCCGGCCCCGCCGGACCTCGCCTGCTTGACCGGGCGCGAGCGGGAGGTGCTCGCCCACGTCGCCCAGGGCCTGTCCAACGCCGAGATCGCCGGCCGGCTGTTCGTGTCCGAGGCCACCGTGAAGACGCATGTCGGCCGGGTGCTGGCCAAGCTCGGTCTGCGTGACCGGGTCCAGGCGGTGGTGTTCGCCTACGAGACCGGCCTGGTCAAGGCTCGCGGCGCGGCCTGACGCCGCGGCCGTTCATGATCGCGGACGATTTTCTGCGGATTGCGCACAGGACCGTCCGCGATCATGGATTACCGGCCGACGGTGACGCGGCGCAGCGACCAGCCGAGCGCGGCGAAGACCCCGACGGGCATCAGCCACCAGGCGTTCACGTTCGCGACGTGGGCAAGCAGCGCGGTCACCGCCACGGTCAGCGCAACGGCGGCTGCCCCGCGCCAGTCGTCACCGACGATGAAGTCGTACCAGAACGCGCCGGCCGACCGGAGCCGCCTGCTCACCCTGCGGCCTGGTCTGCTGACGGCACTGCGCGCACCCCTCACCGGGCGCCTCCCTCCGGGCCCGGCTGCACGGCGGCGGACACGGCCGCCGTCTCCGGCGCGGCGTCACCCGGCGCGGCGGCCGCCCGGCCGCGGCGCAGCAGCCCCACGTACCCCAGTGCGGCCAGCGCGGTCAGCGGGACGATCACGAGCAGGGCCGCGTCGTTTCCGGGCCAGGACGTGCCCGCGCCCTCGGCGCCCCAGAAGATGCCGAATGACGTCAGCATGACGCCGACCGCGAACTTCATGCTGTTCTCGGGCACCCGCGACAGCGGCGCGTGTACCGCCACGCCCACAGCGGCCACGACGATCACGGCGGCCACGGCACTCAGGGCGGCCACGCCCACATCCTGCTGGCTGGCGCCGAAGGTGATGGCGATGAACACCACCTCCAGCCCTTCCAGCAGCACTCCCTTGAACGACAGGGTGAACGCGTACCAGTCGCTGACCAGGCCGCGGCGCCCGCCCGCCGCGGCTCTCGCGGCCGCGACCTGGCGGACGTAAATCCCGCTCTCGTCGTGCAGTTCCTTATGGCCGGAGGCGCGCAGGATGGCCTTGCGCAGCCATTGCAGGCCGAAAACGGCGAGCAAGGTGCCCACGATCAGCCGGAGCGGTTCCAGTGGGACCAGGGCAAGAGCCGGCCCAGCTACGGCAGCCACCGCCGTGAGCACGGCGAGCGCTGCGGCCATGCCCTGAAGGGTGGAGCGCCACTCACGGGTCAGGCCGGCCGCGAGCACGATCGTCAGCGCCTCGACGGCCTCGACGGCGCAGGCGACGAACACGGTCGCCGCGAGGGGCAGGGCATTCACGTGACCTCCAGCGGGGCCACCGGCGATCGTGCGGCGCGGCCGCGCCGCTCTGGGACAATGGTCCGGTGGCCGACGGTGAGCAGGCAGCGGGCGGGGGCTGGCTGCTCCTCATCTACCGGGTGCCGTCCGAGCCGAGCAGGCTCCGCTCCACGGTGTGGCGGCGGATCAAGAGCCTCGGCGCCATCTACCTTCAGAACTCTGCGGCGGCCCTGCCCGCCAGCGTGGGCACGGAGCGCGCACTGCGCAAGCTCCGCAGCGAGATCCTCGACATGGGCGGGACGGCCGTGCTGATGACCTGCACCGTGCTGGCGGGCGCGGCAGAGGTGATGTCGGCCTTCCAGGCGGCGCGCAACGACGAGTACGAGGAGATCGTCGATCGCTGCGAGGACTTTCTGGCGCAGGTGAAGAAGGAGCACGTCGCCGGGCACTACACCTTCGCGGAGCTGGAAGAGAACGAGGTCGACCTGGTCAAGCTGCGGAACTGGTTCGCCAGGGTACGCCAGCGCGATGTGTTCGGCGCAGAGGGGCGCCAGGCGGCCGAGGCCGCGCTGGCCACCTGCGAGCAGTCGCTGGAGGGTTACGCGGCCCGGGTCTACGCGGAGGAAGCGGACATCCGTTAGGGGCCGGCACACGCTTGCCATCGTAACAATGGTGATTCGCCGCATGTGACAGCTGTTACATCGGGCGCCTGGCCCAACCGATCCCAAGGGGTTGCCGGAGCGTTACGCCGCGTTCACCGCGCCGCCGTCGGTACGGCTGCCCGTGCCCACAGACGCAGGAGCATCAACTGGCGCGGCAGGCACTAGCATCGAAGCCGTGAGCACGACGCTGAGCATCACAGATACCCCCGCGCACCAAGTCGACGCCGACGCGCTCGTCGTGGCGGCATGCACCGGGCCCGGCGGGCCGCAGCTGGCACCCGGGACCAAGGACGTGGATGACGCGCTGGGCGGGACGCTGGCCGGCACGCTGGCTGCGCTGGGCGCCACGGGCGAGGCCGGTGAGGTTACCAAGATCGCCACCGGCGGGCGGCTGGCGGCGCCGCTCATCGCGGCGGTCGGGATCGGTGCCGATAGTGGCGATGCCCCGATCGAGCCCGAGGTGCTGCGCCGCGCGGCCGGCGCAGCCGTCCGCGCGGTGGTCAGCCCGGGCGGCAACGGGCAGCCCGGGGAGCGGCGGATCGCCCTTGCCCTGCCCGCCCGCGACCAGGTGGAGGCGGAGGCGGTTGCGCTCGGCGCGCTGCTCGGCGGCTACACATTCCGGCGGTACCGCAGTGAGCCCGCCGCGCAGGTGACGCTCACGCTGCTGGCCGGCGGCAGCCACGCAGCCGAGGCGGCACGCCGGGCGGAGGTACTCGCCACCGCCGTCAACCTGGTCCGCGACCTGGTCAACACCGGGCCGTCCGACCTCGTGCCGGCCACGTTCGCCGACCGGGCCGGGCAGATCTCGGCGGAGGCCGGGATGGATATCGCGGTGCTGGACGAGCAGGCGCTGGCCGACGGGGGCTACGGCGGCATCCTCGGCGTCGGGCAGGGCTCGGTCCACCCGCCGCGGCTGGTCCGGCTCGAGTATGCCCCGCCACAGGCCAGCAAGGTACTCGTGCTCGCGGGCAAGGGGATCACCTTCGATTCCGGTGGCCTGTCGCTCAAGCCCGCCAAGGCGATGGAAACGATGAAGTCGGACATGGGCGGCGCGGCGGCGGTCCTGGGCGCCATGCAGGCGATCGCCGCGCTGGGCCTGTCCGTGCGGGTGATCGGCTACCTGCCGCTCGCCGAGAACATGCCGAGCGGGACCGCGCAACGCCCCTCCGACGTGCTCACCATCTACGGCGGGACCACCGTGGAGGTGCTCAACACCGACGCGGAGGGGCGCCTGGTGCTCGCCGACGCCCTCACCCGGTCCGGGTCCGACTCCCCCGACGTGCTCGTCGACGTGGCGACGCTGACCGGCGCCCAAGTGGTGTCGCTTGGGCCACGGGTGGCCGGCGTGATGGCCAACGATGACGCGCTGCGGGACGCCGTCGTGGACGCGGCCGGGCGGGCCGGTGAGGCGATGTGGCCGATGCCCCTCCCCGACGAGCTCCGCAAGGGCCTGGACTCGTCCGTCGCCGACCTCACCAACGTGGCCCCGGACCGCAACGGGGGGATGCTGGTGGCCGGGCTGTTCCTGCGCGAGTTCGTGCCTCCGGGGGTGCGCTGGGCGCACCTGGACATCGCCGGGCCGTCGTACAACGACGGGTCGCCACATGGGTATACCCCCAAGGGCGGGACAGGAGCCGCCACCAGGACCCTGGTCCAGATCGCGCAGGATATGGCGGACGGGCGCTTGTAGCCGGGCCAGGCGGGCAGGTGACGCGGAAGACGACCAAGGAGCATTCTTGTGGCGGACAGCAGCGACCGGTACGACATCGTCATTCTGGGCGGCGGCAGCGGTGGCTACGCCTGCGCGCTGAGAGCTGCCGAGCTCGGCAAGCGTGTCGCGCTCATTGAGAAGGACAAGGTCGGCGGCACCTGCCTGCACCGGGGGTGCATCCCGACCAAGGCTCTCCTGCACGCGGCGGAGATCGCCGACCAGGCGAACGAGGCCGAGACGTTCGGCGTGCGGGCCCGCCTCGACGGCATCGACATGGCGGGGGTCAACGCCTACAAGAAGAAGGTGGTCGACCGGCTCTGGAAGGGCCTGCAGAGCACGATCGCGAGCCGCGAGGTCGACACCGTCCATGGTGACGGCCGCCTGGTCTCGCCGACCGCGGTCCAGGTCGGCGACACCGTCTACGAGGGCGCCCATGTGGTGCTGGCGACCGGCTCCGAGCCCAGGAGCCTGCCCGGGCTGGCGATCGACGGCCAGCGGGTCATCACCAGTGACGATGCGCTCAGCCTCGACCGGGTACCCGGGTCGGTGGTGATCCTGGGCGGCGGGGTCATCGGGGTGGAGTTCGCCAGCGTCTGGCGGTCATTCGGCGCCGAGGTGACCATCGTCGAGATGCTCCCCCACCTGCTGCCCCCGGAGGACGAGTCCAGCTCGAAGCTGCTGGAGCGTGCCTTCCGACGGCGCGGGATCGCCTACCAGCTGGGAGCCACGTTCGAAGGGGTGAAGGAGGCACCGGACGGGCTGACCATCACTCTGGAAGGCGGGAAGACACTCAACGCCGAGCTGATGCTCGTCGCCGTCGGCCGCGGCCCGGTGTCGGCCAGGCTCGGGTACGAGGAGGCCGGGGTGACGATGGACCGCGGCTTCGTGATCGTGGACGAGTACTGCCGCACCAACGTCCCGACCATCTCAGCGATCGGTGACCTCACCCCCGGGCTCCAGCTCGCGCATGTCGGCTTCGCCGAGGGAATCATGGTCGCCGAGCGGGTCAGCGGGCTGGAGGTGACCCCGATCGACTATGACGGGGTACCACGGATCACCTACAGCGACCCCGAGGTCGCTTCCGTGGGGATCACCTCGGCGACGGCGGCCGAGCGCGGGATCGAGACCACCGAGTTCACCTACAACCTCGGCGGGAACGGCAAGAGCGTCATCCTGCAGACGCAGGGCGCGGCCAAGGTCATCGCCGCGGCGGACGGGTCTTCGGGCAAGGCGGGGCCGGTGCTCGGCGTGCACCTGGTCGGCGCCCGGGTCGGCGAGCTCATCGCCGAGGGCCAGCTCATCTACAACTGGGAGGCGCTGCCGTCGGAGGTGGCGCAGCTCATCCACCCGCACCCCACGCAATCGGAGGTGATCGGCGAGGCGCATCTCGCACTTGCCGGAAAGCCCCTCCACACGCACGCCTGACCGGGAGCATGCTCAGGAGAGACCCCGCCACCGGGCACCCACGAACGATTGACAAAACGAAGGAGTCACCCAAAGCCATGTCGGTCTCCGTATCCATGCCCCAGCTGGGCGAGAGCGTCACCGAAGGCACCGTCACGCGCTGGCTCAAGAAAGAGGGCGAGCGGGTGGAGGCGGACGAGCCACTCCTTGAGGTTTCCACGGACAAGGTCGACACCGAGATCCCCTCACCGGTGTCCGGAGTCCTCCGCGGCATCACGGTCGCCGAGGACGAGACCGTTGCCGTCGGCGCCGAACTGGCGGTGATCGACGAGACCGCGGACGGGGCGGCAGGGGCAGCGGCCCCGCCCGCCGAGGCCGCCCCGGGACAGGCACCCCCGGCGGAGGCCGCGCAGCAGCAGCCCCAGGCCGCGGCCGGCCAGGAGTACCCGCCTGCTCCCGCGCCGGGCGCCGAGCCCGGCCCGGGATACGAGCCCGCCGGCCAGCCCGCCGAGGCGGGCCAGGCGGGATACGCTGCCGAGTCGGTGTTCACGCCCGTGCCCCCGGCCGAGCAGCCCCCGCCCGCCGCGCCACAGGCAGAGCAGCCTGCGCCCGCGGCACCCCCGGCAGAGCAGGCCCAGCCCGCCGCGCCCGCGGCAGAGCCCGCGCAGGCCGAGCAGGCCCTGCCCGCCGAGCAGGCCCCGCCCCAGCCGGCCGAGCAGCCCGCCGCCGAGGCCCCACCGGCTGAGGCTGCCCCCCCGACTCCGCCGCCCCAGGAACCGGCGGCCCCAGCGGCCGCTGCCCCGGCGGCGCCACCGGCCGCACCCGCTGCGACGGCACCGCCGCCGCCATCCCCGGAACCGGCGCCC
>DASYQM010000073.1:0-5177 GCA_036005525.1 Streptosporangiaceae bacterium | reverse complement strand
ATGATGCCTAACCCCAAGACGGCTGCGGGTGCCCCGTGGTTTGCCCGGCCCGGCCGGCTCGGGCGGTCCCTCGCCCCGCGGGCGTGCTGGCCTGCCCGGCCCGGTGGGTGACAGCATGGTCGCTGGCGGCGCCTGGGCCGACCTGCCGCCAGGCGGGAGGCGTACGGTGCGCAGCTACCATCTCGGGACGCTGGACGGGGCGACGCCGTCCGTCCATCCCGAAGCGTGGATCGCTCCCGGTGTGGTGCTGGTGGGCCGGGTGACGGTGGGCCCGGCGGCCAGCGTCTGGTACGGCTCGGTGCTGCGCGCGGACGATGACGAGATCGTGGTCGGCCCCGAGTGCAACATCCAGGATCAGTGCTGCCTGCATGTGGACGTGGGGGAGCCGGTGATCCTGGTCGAGCGGGTCTCATTGGGGCATCGGGCGACGGTGCATGGCGCGCACGTGGAGGCCGGCGCGCTCATCGGGATCGGGGCGATCGTGCTCGGCCGCGCGCGCATCGGCGCCGGGTGGCTGGTGGCGGCGGGAACGGTTGTCCGGCCGGGCCAGCAGATCCCGCCGGGCGTCCTGGTCGCCGGCGTCCCCGGCCGGGTAGTCCGCGAGCTAACCGACGCCGACCGTGCGACGTTCGCGGACACCGCAGCACAGTACGTCCGGCGTGCGGCGCGTCATGACCGGGCCAACTGGACCGGGCCCGACCACCCCACCGGCCGGTAGAGACCGTCTTTACCGGGACCAAGGGAGCGCGAGGAGCTTCCTTTACCGTGTCTGTGGACACGACGCGGCCTGTTTATTGGAATTGTTATCGAGGGAACTAGCAAAACCCCCCCAGAGGTGGTCCTGGAATGGCCCTGTTGGGTCATGCGGGGCGCTTGGCCGCGGCGTAACCTTGTAGCAGGGGTTCGCAGCGGATCCGCCCAGCGATGGAGGTGGGAGCGGTGCGTGAGCGTCTCGATCTTCGTGTCCACGACAGTGTGGCGCTCGACGAGATTGAGCTCTACGCAGAGGTCCTCAGCGCCGTTGCCGCGAGTGACCATCCGCTCACGCCGGAGGAACTGGACGAGGTCCTCGGGGTGAAGTCAGTCGCGTGACTCGCGCACACGGATGGGGCTGAGCCGGTCGACAGTGCCGGGATAATCCGGCGCCGGGATCATGGTGCCGGGGATCTCATCCCGCCGGGTTAACACGGCGGGATAGCCAAGGATAACGGGGTTGCGGAATCAGGTCCGGCGCCCGTACATGACATCGGTCGCCGCGCGGGAGAATCCCATCGACTCATAGAGCTTGATCGCCGCCATATTCGACTCGTCGACGTAGAGCATGACCTCGCCGAGCCCCCGGTCCCGCAGGTAATGCAGGCCAAGCAGGGTAAGGGCGCGGCCCAGCCCCGTGCCTTGCTCAGCCGGGTCAACCCCCAGCACGTACACCTCGCCTACGGGGGCGCGTCCCCGAGTCCGCAGCCGGGTCTGCGCGGTGCCGCCGGGTGGCACGCTGCCGCCCTCGGAGAGCTGTCCGCCCTCGCCCGGCTGTGCGGTACCGCCGGGCTGCCCGATGTCGCCGGGCTGCCCGATGTCGCCGGGCTGCCCGCCGTCCCCGGGTTGCGCGGTGGCGTCGGTCGGCGCGGGACCGGCGGGGTGGATCTTGGTCCAGTGGAAGCCAACCAGGCGCCCGCCACGCTCGGCGAGGAAGAAACCGGCCGGGTCGAACCAGGGCTCGCGCTCGCGGAGGTCGATGTCCTCCCGGGTCCACCTGCCCTGTTCGGGGTGATCGGCGAAGGCGCGGCCGTTGAGCGTGAGCCACCCTGGCTCATCCTGACCGGGGACGAAGGTGCGCACCGAGACCCCCGGGGGCAGGCGGGGCTCGGCCAGTGGGACGTGCAGGGAACGGGTCATCCGCCACAGGGCGCGCGTCCGGCTGAGCCCGGTGCTGGCCGCCAGGGCAGCGGCGGCAGGCAGGTCGCCGTGCGCCCACAATCTCACCGGCTCTCCGCCAGCCTCGGCGATAATCGCCTGCAGGAGCGCGCGGCCGAGCCCGTGCCCGCGGTGGGCCGGGTGGACGGCTAGCTCGCCGCTTCGGCCTTCCGGCAGGCCGCCGGCCGCGTCCAGATGGGCGAATCCGGCAAGTTCGCCACCCTGCCAGAGGAGCAGGTTACGGGCGGCGGGATCGCCACCGTGCCGGACGTGCAGCACGATCTGCTCCGACAGCGGCGCCACGCCGTCCTCGGCCGCAGCGGCATCCGCGAGCAGCAGCACGGCCTGCGCCTCGGCCGGGCTGATCTTGCCGCGCGCAGTGATGCGTACCGGTCCGCCGTCGCCGTCGGCGTGCGCTCCGGGTTCGTCCTCAGCGGTCCGCTCGTGCAGGGCTGGATCCCCTCCGTTCCACTTGGGCGGGGGCCGGAACCTGCTCGGGCGCGGGACGCGGGCCGCGGTTCTCACCGGGCAGGCGGCCGGCGGCCGTGTCACCACCGTGGCCGCGGTCCTTGTCACGGGCGCGGCCGCCGTCCGTGCCGGCACCGGCGGGAACCGGCGTGTCCTCCGGTGTCACGTCGCCTGCGCCACGCGACTGCCTACGGCTGCCGTCCTCGGGCCTCAACGGAACGAACCGGTAGCCCACGTTACGCACGGTGCCGATCAGCGCCTCGTGCTCCGCGCCGAGCTTGGCCCGCAGCCGCCGCACGTGAACGTCCACCGTCCGGGTACCGCCGAAGTAGTCATAGCCCCATACCTCCTGCAGCAGGTGGGCACGGGTGAAGACCCGGCCGGGATGCTGGGCGAGGAACTTCAGCAGCTCGAACTCCTTGAACGTGAGATCCAGGGCACGGCTGCGCAACCGCGCGCTGTAGGTGGCTTCGTCGATGGCCAGGTCGCCGGAGCGGATCTCGTCCGGCGCCGGTGGTGCGAGGCTGGCCTGCCGCCCGATGGTGAGCCTCAGCCTGGCCTCGACCTCGGCCGGCCCGGCCGTGCTGAGAATCACGTCGTCGGCGCCCCAGTCGGCCGTTACGGCGGCCAGGCCACCCTCGGTCAGCACGGCCAGGAGCGGGATCTCCACGCCCATACCCCGCAGCAACCGGCACAGCTCCCTGGCCCGGACGAGATCCCGCCGGGCGTCGACCAGTACGGCATCCGCCACGGGCGAGTCCGCGAGCGCCGTGGCGTCCGCGGGAGCCGTCCGCACCGTATGCAGCAGCAGGCTGATGGCTGGCAGGATCTCGCCAGGCGGATCGGCGGCGTTTGTGAGCAGGAGAAGCTCACTCAACTGCTGCCACCTCCGCCGCGGGAGCGCTCCACTGGAGACTGATTATGTAAGGACCGGTGGGCAGCGTCGCCCGGATCCGATGAGTGCGAGGATAGCCGACATGGCGATGGTGACCGTGCGGTACTGGGCCGCCGCGAAGCAGGCCGCCGGTGTGGCCGAGGAGATCCTCGCGGCTGGCACGCTGGCAGAAATGGTTGCCGCCGTCCTGGCCAGGCATCCGGCTGCTCCTGTCCTCAAGGACGTCTTGGCCCGATCCTCCTTCCTCATCGACGGCGAGCAGGCCAGCGCGCGACCGCCCGAGAGCATCACCTTGCCCCAGGGAGCCGTGGTCGAGGTCCTGCCGCCCTTCGCCGGTGGCTGAGCAGCCAGCGTGACCATGAATACCCCCGATGAACCTGCCGCGAACACCCCCGATGAACCTGCCGCGAAGACGCCCGATGAACCTGCCGGGAACACCCCCGATGAACCTGCCGAGCCTCGTGGCCGTGACAAGAATGTGGCGCGTCAGGGCAGTATCGGGGGCCGAGCTCCCAAGGAGCGGGTCAGCGATGAGTCGCTGGTTCGCGAGCTCTACGCGGAGCACGCGGCCCCCCTGCTCCGGTACGCGCTGCGGATGACAGATGGAGACCGGCAGCGAGCCGAGGACATTGTGCAAGAAACGCTGTTTCGGGCCTGGCAGCATCCCGATGCGATCGCGGAGCGCCCGGCCAGGCCCTGGCTGTTCGCGGTCGCGCGCAACCTCGCAGTTGATGCGCACCGGGCAAGAAAGGCGCGGCCGCTGGAGGTGGGCGAGGGTGCGCTTGAACTTGTCCCCGTTCCCGACGAGGCTGACCGTGTGCTCGAATCATGGGCGGTGGCCGACGCGCTCGCCACGCTCCGGCCTGAGCATCGCCGGGTCCTGCTGGAGACCTACTATCTGGGACGGTCCGTCGCCGAGGCCGCCGTCGTGCTCGGCATCCCGGCGGGTACCGTCAAGTCCCGGGCGTTCTACGCGCTGCGAGCACTCAAGCTGGCCTTGGAAGAACGGGGGCTTGCGCCATGAGCGGCGCGGCGAACTGCCGTGAGATCCGGCACGCGCTCGGCGTCTACGTGCTGGGCGCGATCGAGCCTGGCGACCGCACGCTGGTGGACGAGCACCTAGCTACCTGCGCCGACTGCCGTGAGGAACTCGCCAGCCTGGCCGGGCTGCCGGCGTTGCTGCGCCGGGTGCCAACTGCCGAGGCGGAACGGCTGGCGCTGGGCGACGCAGACGACGCTGCTGCAGCGGAGACGGCACCAGCAAAGCTGCTGTCGTCCCTGCTAGCGCGAACGGCGCGGGCACGGCGGGTCGCCCGCTGGCGCGAACTGGCGGCGGCCGCCGCGGTGGTGGTGCTGGCCCTGGGGGCGGGCGCGGCCGGGGCGACCTTGCTGCAGTCCGGCCAGGCTGGGCCGCAACATGTCGCTGTGGGGCATCGAGAGCCCGCCTGGCATACGGTCTCCGCGATGAACTCCCGCACCGGGGCGGTCCTGACCGTGAGGTATGCACCAAGGCCGTGGGGAACCGCCATGACCGTGCACGTCTCGGGCATCCGGTCCGGGACGGCCTGCGGATTCCAGGTCACCGATATGCAGGGCCACCACTGGGTGGTGGGCGGCTGGCGGGTGAACTACCCGGGCTGGCCTGTCTGGTACCCGGCCTCGACATCGCTGACCGACGCCAACCTGCACAGCTTCGAGGTGACAGCGGGCGGGAAGGTGCTTGCCACGGTGTCCGCGGCGTAGACACCCGGTATCGGGGGTGTTAAAGATCTTTCGGTAATTGAGTGAACCGGGCTCATAGAGAAAGGCCCGTGTGGGCCAGGAACGCGAAGCACAGCTGGGAGCTGCTGCTGACCCGCTTCAGG
Source organism: Streptosporangiaceae bacterium (assembly GCA_036005525.1). GTDB lineage: Bacteria > Actinomycetota > Actinomycetes > Streptosporangiales > Streptosporangiaceae > UBA9676. The sequence continues at coordinate 38 of DASYQM010000073.1, read as the reverse complement.
CCGGCCTCGGCGGCGTCGCGTGCCTGGTCGATGGTGTC
>DASYQM010000072.1:0-2114 GCA_036005525.1 Streptosporangiaceae bacterium | reverse complement strand
TCGAGCCCGGCCGCGTCTTCGACCGCACCGTCAGCCTGGACCAGGTACCCGACGGCTATCGCGCCATGGCGGGCCGCGAGGCCCTCAAGATCCTCATCCGCAACTGACCCGCCAACACCGCCACACCGGCCGGCCGTTCATCCTCATCGGCACGCTTGCGGCTCTAGCACTTGACTCATGATGCGCGGCCGCTTGGTCGAGGACCTCGCAGCACCTATACGGCCCGGCCGATGGCCCCCGTGGGTCTGTCTCGCCAACGGCTCTGTCTCACTTCCGGTGGTGGCTGATTGTGCTGGTGTGACACGATCGGTCATGATTGACGTGACTGAGCTTATGGGGGTTGTGTTTTCAGGGTTGTCTGCGCTGGTCATCGAGGACGTCGAAGGCGCGGGCGAGGTGATCGTCGTGCGGGCGCGGACCCGGGACGGGGCGGTGGCCTGCCCGAGGTGCGGTGCGGAGACTGCCCGGGTGCACGGCTATTACGAGCGGATGGCGGCGGACGTGCCCGTTGATGGCCGCCGCGTCGTGGTGAGGGTGCGGGTGCGCCGGATGCGCTGCCCGGTTCTGGGCTGTCCGGTGCAGACCTTCCGTGAGCAGGTCCCTGGCGTCCTGGAGCGTTACCAGCGGCGCATCTCGCGGCTGACGGCCCAGGTCAGCGCGGTCGCCCGCGAATTAGCGGGCCGGGCCTCGGCGCGGTTGCTTCCGGCACTGGGCGTCATGGTTTCCCGGCATACCGCGCTGCGGGTTCTCCTGAAGATCCCCCTGCCCGGTGCGGCGGTGCCGCGGGTGCTGGGAATCGACGACTTCGCGCTGCGCCGCGGCCTGGTCTACGCGACCGTGCTGATCGACGCCGAGACCGGCCGCCGCGTCGATGTCGTTCCTGGCCGGACCACGGACGTGGCCGAGGCATGGTTGCGGGACCATCCCGGGATCGAGGTCTTGTGCCGTGACGGCTCGGGGGCCTACGGCGAGGCGGCGCGCAGGGCGCTGCCGCAGGCGGTGCAGGTCAGCGACCGGTGGCACCTGTGGCACCTCCTGGGCGAGGCTGCCCGCAAAGAGGTCCTGGCGCACTCTTGCTGCTGGGCCAAGGGCACGCCCATGCAGGAAGGCAAACGGGCCGATACCACCCGGGAACGCTGGCAGCAGGTCCGTGACCTGCGGGAGAAGGGCGCGGGCCTGCTGGACTGCTCCCGCCGCCTGGGCCTGTCCCTGAACACCGTCAAGCGCTATGACCGGGCCAGCGAGCCGGAGCGGCTGCAGCGCGTCCCGAAATACAAGCCCACCCTCGTCGACCCCCACCGCGACTACCTCCGCAAGCGCCGGGCAGAAGAGCCCGGCGTCGCCGTCCAGCAGCTCCTGCGCGAGATCAGGGAACGCGGCTACCAGGGCAGTTCCAACCTCTTGGTCCGCTACATCAATCAAGGCCGGCTGGACGGCGACCGGCCGCACCTGTCGCCCCGCCGGGCCACCCGGCTCCTGCTCACCAGGCCGGACCGCCTCACCGGGAGCCAGCAGGAGACGCTGGCCCGCATCGAGACCGCCTGTCCCGAGATCAGCGCCCTGGCCAGCCATATCCGCGACTTCGCGGCCCTCCTGGTCCCTGACCCGGGCAACGCCGGGCGACTGCAGGAGTGGATCACCGCTGCCCGGGCCGCTGACCTGCCCCATGTCCACGCCTTCACCCGCGGGCTGGACCTGGACATCCAGGCCGCGGCGGCGGCGCTCACCATGCCCTTCCACAACGGCCGCACCGAAGGAGTCAACACGAAAACGAAGATGATCAAGCGGCAAATGTACGGGCGAGCCGGGTTCGCTCTCCTCCGTCACCGCATCCTGCTCGGCTTACGGAACGTCACCACCGGAAGTGAGACAGAGCCGACGATCGGACGCTCCCTGACACATCGCCTTAAAGGGAGATGGCGATGGGAGAGACACGCAGGAAGTTCGATCGGGATTTCAGGGAGGGCGCGGTCCGGCTGGTCCGCGAGACCGGGAAGCCGATCGCGCAAGTGGCCCGCGACCTGGGCGTCAACGAGGGCACGCTGGGGAACTGGGGCAACGCGGACAAGCGCCGCCGCGGAGATGGCACTGGGGCGCTGGATGAGGACGAGCGG
>DASYQM010000071.1:0-3279 GCA_036005525.1 Streptosporangiaceae bacterium | reverse complement strand
CGAGCTGCGCGGTGTCAACTACGGTTGACGCATGTCGGGGATTCAGACACTTGTCGCTGCGGCGACGCCCGCGCGGCCGCCGCATCGTCCCAACCGCCTGCTGCGCGCCGGCCTCGTCGCCGGCCCGCTGTTCGTGGCCGTGTTTCTCGTGGAGCCGGCGTTTCACGACGGGTACGACCCGATGCGTCACCCGGTCAGCTCCCTGTCTCTGGGCCCCGACGGCTGGGTGCAGGTACTGAACTTCTTCGTCGCCGGGCTGCTCTGCCTGGCCTTCGCCGCCGGCCTGCGCCGCGCGCTGCGTCCCGGCCCCGGCGCGGCCGCCGCCCCGCTGCTGCTCGCCGTCTGGGCCGTGGGCCTGCTCGGCGCCGGAGCGTTCGTCACCGACCCGGTCAGCGGATACCCGAGAGGCACCCCGCCGATGCCCGACCCGCCGACGTGGCACGGGCAGCTGCACGACCTGGCGTTCTCGCTGCCGGGCTTCGCGGCGTTCGCCGCGGCCATGTTCGTCCTTGGGTACGCCTACGCCCGCCGCCGCGCCCTGTGGTGGGCGACGCTCAGCATGACGAGCGGCGCCGCGTTTGTTGCCCTGTTCGCCCTGACCACGCTGGGCTTCGCCCAGTACCCGCACCTGGTCGGCGCGGCCGGCCTGCTGCAGCGGCTCACAGTAGGCGTCGGCTGGCTCTGGCTGACCCTGATCGCCGCGCGCGAGATCCGCGCCGCCCGCTGAACGCCCCGCAGCGGACGTCGAGCAATGCGGTGAAGATGGCATAGCTGTCGTCGTCGATCAGCCCGCCCGCGACGTCGCCGCATCCCTCGACGCCGAGGCTCGTGGGCGCCGGCGCTACCGCGGCCGTCCGCAGCTACCGGCCGATCGGCTGCGGGCGCTCGGCCCCGACCGCTCCGACACCCTGACCACCCACGGCAGAAGCGCGCACGTGACCTTCGGTTTCGCTCCGAATGCTTGATCGTTCGGCCGGTCTACTCGGGCACGGCCATGGGCCGCGGCGGATCGTCGTATTCACCGAGGGCATACCGCAGCCGGTGGTTGAGGTCGTTGATCGACTGACGCAGGTCTCGCTCGGTCCCACCCCGCTCGAGGATCTTCGCCCGCTCGAGCCGGTCTCGGATTCGACCTGACAGACATCCCATGATCTTTGTTGTCAAGCAGCGGTTTGTTGATCTTGTTGGTGGTGGGCCCAGGCGGTGTGCTCGTTGTACGGGGCGCCGGTCTTGAGGCAGCCGTGCAGGATCCCGACGAGCCGGTTGCCGAGTTGGCGGAGCGCGGCGCGGTGCCCGATGCCGCGGGCGCGTTGCTGGTCGTAGTAGGCGCGGGCGCCGGGTGATGCCTTCAACGCGGCGAAGGCCTGCTGGCCGAGGGCGTCGACGAGCCGGTCGTTGTGCACGTACCGGGCGAGCACGATCTTCTTCCGGCCGGACTGGCGGGTGATCGGGGACGTGCCGGCGTAGTTCTTGCGGGCCCGGGCGTCGGCGTAGCGGGCCTTGTCGTCACCGAACTCGGCGAGCACCCGGGCGCCGAGGACCCCACCCAGGCCGGGCTGGCTCAGGTAGACCTCAACGTCCGGGTGCCGGCCAAAATGCGCCCCCACCTGCTCTTCCATCAGCTTGATCTGGGTGTTGAAGGTGGCCAGGATCGCGACCTGGGCCCGCACGGCGACCGCGTACGCGCCGGCCACCACCGGTGGCTGGGCCAGCTGCGGCGCCCGTAACGCTTCCCGGATCTTGGCTGCCTAGTCCGGTATGCCGCGGCGGCGGGCGCGGCGCAGCGCCGCGGTGATCTGCTCGTCGTCCAGCCCGGCCGCCGTGACTGGATCCGGCGCCACTGCCAACAGCTCGAGAGTGTCCGGGGCGTCCAGGTCGTCGAAGGCGGTCACCGCGGCGGGGAAGAAGTCCAGCAACGCCCGCCGCAGCCGCAGCGTGTGCCGGGTGCGTTCCCAGATCAGCGTCTTGTGCGCCCGGGTGACCACCTTGATCGCCTCGGCCAGGTCGCTGTCCCCGGCGACCGGGCGCAGCTGGTGCCGGTCGGTGCGCACCATGTCGGCCAGGGTGTGCGCGTCACCAGGGTCGCTCTTGGCCCCGGACACCCCGTGCCCTTCCCGGTAGCGGGCCACCTGCAACGGGTTGATCGCGTACACCTGGTAGCCGGCCGTGAGCAGCGCCTGCACCCACGGGCCCCGTTCGGTCTCGATCCCGATCACGACCTGGACCTGTTCGTCCTCCTCGTCGCCGACGTGCTGGCCGATCAGCGCGTGCAGCCGGGCGATCCCGGTGATCCCCTCCGGCAGACGGGCCTTGCCCAACCGTCGGCCGGTCTCGTCCTGCACCTCCACATCGTGGTGATCCTCGGCCCAATCGTCTCCGACCAGCAGTAACAACGCCTCGTCCTCCCTGCTCACAGCGCCATCTGCGGCAGCCTGCGGGAGAACTACCAGCAACCTAATGATCAAGTGCTCACGCCAAGGCGCAGCGGGCACGACATCCCATCAGCGGTCTGGTCTCCCGACCACCAGCAGGGGCACGATCTGTCAGTAGGACTCAACGACCTGGCTGAAGCAGTGCTCACCCGCCGGCGGCTACCAGAACCGAGTCTGACCGATAGCCGACCCGGTAGATCTCATTAGGCTCGTCGGATTCGTTGAATACCCGGATGAACAGGGTCTGCTTTGGACGGACGTGGACAGGCCTGGGTAGTTCAAAGCGGCTGAACGCGTTGTTGACGATGTCGTCCCGACGGATGGTCAGGTTGATCCTGCCTTCCTTGGAGCGCACCCGCAGTTTGATCGGATGGGGATGGTCCGCGTGGGCGGTTTTTGGATCGATGCCGGCGATGATGCTGACCGAGTTGATCCGGTCGGCGTTCGGTTGCACCTGTTGGGCGGTGCTGCCGCCCGTGACGAGCGGAAAGGGGGCGCCTTCGGTGGCCGAGACGTCGTACACGCACGCCTCTTCTCGAGGTTTCGGGACGATGCCGGGCGGATGGATCCCGTACAGGTTGACCACGACGAGTAGGACGGTCAGCGTGGTGCCGGCCAGAGTCCGGCGGCTGCCAACCCGCCGCCAGATCTGCTGCCAGGTGCCGGTGAGCCACAGCGCCACCGCGACGAGGACGGCCGGCACGTCGGCCAGCACTGCGGTGGCCTGCAGGATCGATTGGAACAGGATGGTGTAGAAGCCGACGACGCCGAACAGGTAGCCGCTCATGGCCGCCACTGTGGCGCCGCGGGATGACACCAGGACGCGGACTGCGCGGGGCTCGCGCGG
>DASYQM010000070.1:0-8481 GCA_036005525.1 Streptosporangiaceae bacterium | reverse complement strand
CCGTGCTCACCTGGTGCCGAGGCACAGCTCCCACCGGACGCGCGGGCGTAGCTCAATGGCAGAGCCCCAGCCTTCCAAGCTGGTCATGAGGGTTCGATTCCCTTCGCCCGCTCCAACCACAAACCCCAGGTCAAGCCGGGTATCAAAGATGCACTGGGCAGACATCAAGAAGCCGTCCCCTTCCGTCGTGCCCGATACGTGCCCGATCGGCTCCTGGCGGGACCCTTCCGCCGGACCGAGGCAAGCACCTCCCCCATGGCCGCAGCGATCGCCTCATCCCGCTCCCTGGTGGCGTGCTGATAGATCAGAGCAGCACGTGTGCTTGTGTGGCCCATCCGCTCCATCAGCTCACGCAGGCTCGCACCCGTGGCAGCCGCCATCGTGTTTCCTGTATGCCGCAGATCGTGAAGATGCAGGCCGGGCAAGCCAGCCTCATCAAGTGCCTTGATCCAGATGTTCCGGAAGTTGGACCGGCGGAGCCGACCACCCTTCGGGCCGACGAATACCAGGCTGTCTGCCTCCGGGTCCACGAACCGCTCTAGGTGCCAGCGCAATTCGGGCGCGATCTCGCGGGGGAAGGAGACTACCCGGCGCCCGGATCGTGACTTGGGCTCAGCCTCGGTCAGCTTGCCGTCATTCATCTGTACCAGCGACCGGGCCACCCGGACACAGCAGCGCTCTAGGTCGATGTCACAGCGACGCAGTGCCGCCAGCTCGCCGAAGCGAAGACTGGCGAACGTGGCGAGGAGCAACATCGCGCGGTAGCGAACCGGGATGTGGTCAAGCAACTCGACCAGGCCCGTCACGGGCGCGACTGGGCGCTCTGGTGAATCTTCCTGGCCAGCGCCCTTGATCCGGCAGGGATTGCGCCGGATCAGGCCATCGTCCGCCGCTGTGCTCATGATCGCATGCAGCAGCCGGTACGCCTTGGCCACGGTGACCGGGCCGAACGCTGGGGAGCCCATCGGTCCGGCCGTCAGACGCTCTTTGTGCCAGCGCCGGACATCGGGCTCGCGTATCTCCCCCACAGCCCGGTTGCCGAAAGACGGGAGTAGGTGGTTCCTGAGCAGCCCCCGGTACAGCTCTTCAGTGCGTGGCTTGAGCATCCGGTCCTGGACCCAGCCGTCCGCGTACACGGTGAATGTCGCCTTGCCGAGGTCAGGGTCGATCCAGTCGCCGTCGCGGATCTCAACCTCTTTGCGCGTCAGCCATACCTCGGCGGCCGTCTTGGTGGAGAACGTGTCTGGCGCAGGCCGGTCCTTTCCATCCGGTCCCAGGTAGCGAGCCTGGAAACGCCCAGACGGTAGCCGCCGGACTCTGCCAAAGCGCCGCTTGCCAGCCATCACGCAACCCTCCCTCGCTTGGCGGGGTTGGCGGGCTCGACCAGCCCAGCACTGATGAAATCCCCGACAGCCGATTCGGGAATGCGAACGTGACGGCCGACGCGGACGAAGCGGATGCGCCGCTCGGCAATGAGACGGCGCGGGAACCGCTGGCTCGTACCGAGCAGCTCGGCGACCTCGGCTACAGTCAAGAGCCGTTCCACCTGAGCTGCCCGCGATCTAGCCATCACGCTGCCCTTTCTGGTTCTGTGTCCTGGACTAGGCGTCTGGCTTCGTCGAGTGCGTGTTTCCAGCGCATCCGCTCGGCCACGACCCGGGCCAACCGGTCGGGCGGGGGCAGGTAGTCAGAGTCGGCAGGGGTGACCTTCTCCCACCGGTTGTGGCCGCTGTCGCCGGTTGCCGAAAGACCGAGGGTGTCCATCAGCCAGGCCTTGCGGTCGCCGCGGTGGTCGGCCAGGGTCTTGCCGGACCACTTGCGGGAGACCAGCACCCGGCGCCCGGCGTAGCCCAGGTGGCCGGGCCGGTGTGCCTTGCCCTTGCAGGCGCCGGGTCGCAGGCCCTTGCGGGGGTGTTTGGGGGTGATCCCGTAACGGAGCCAGTTCGCGCAGGTGGGCGAGCATGGCTCGTACCGCAGCGCGTCAACCAGCCGGGCCACGTGCTCGCGCTGGGGATCAGTGTCCGGGATGTGGCAGGTGCCGATGTCTTTGACCAGGTATTTGGTCAGGTAGCCGATGCAGCGGGAGCTGTCTTTGGACCCGGCGAGCACGCCCTGGGCGTCGAACTTGGCCCCGAACCGGGCCACGTGCAGCGGCGCGTCGTGCGGGCCGATCGCGTCCAGCGCTTCGTCCCAGGACGGGAGCAGCTCGCCGGTGGCGGGGTCGAGGTAGCGGCCAGAATCCTCATACCACACCGGTATGTGATCACCGTCGAAACGCACGATGTCCGTGGATGGCCACCAGACCTGGTGGTAGGTGGCAGTGAGCACCCGGCGCAGGGCCGCCCGCGGCACGGTTCCCCGGATCGCCACGTGGGCGTGGGGGGCGAGGCGTTTTTGCGGCTCGATGGTGGCGAAGTACTGCACGTCGTAGCCGAGGAACCGGCGCAGGTTCTGGATGAACCGGTCGAACAGCGCCGCGAAATGGATCGCGTCACGGGCGGCACGCTGATAGTCGTAGGAGCCCGGGTCGGCCGGTGTGCCGTCGTCACTGACCTTGCCGTAGCTGTCGCAGGTGAGGGTGAGGAACATCGACGGCCGGTAGGTCTTGCCCTCTGGCGCGGTGTAGGTGCGGCCGATTGTCCGGCCGTCGACCTTGCGGCGGGGCAGGTCGGGGGTGTCCTGACGGCGGCGGGTGGAGCGTTTCCGTCGCGCCTTCGGCTTCCCGCCGGTGCTGAGGCTGCCGCGGATGCCGAGGCGGCGCAGCTCGCCGTCCAGTTCGGCGATCAGGTCATCAAATTCGGCGATGTCCTCGCCATGGGCTTGAGCCTGGTCACGTCCGGCCGCCAGGTCGGCGCGGGTGGCGGCCAGCCACCGCTGATAGTCATCGGGCGGGCCGGGCTGGATGACCGGCTCGTGCTCGAGGTGCCAGCCTTCCCGGCACTGCGCGGCGCGCAGTACCTTGTTGCGCTCGGCGCATGGCGGGCATACCGAGGCCAGGGTCGCGCCGCAGGGGATGAGCACCTGTTCCACCTCGCCGGTAGCGAGATTGGTTTTGCGGAGCTGGACCGGCCGAGGGCAGGCGCCGTGGTCTTCGGCCACCGCCTTGATGACGTCGCGGATGTGCGGCCGGGACATCCGCTCGGCCCTGGTGGTGCGTTCAGTCATCGGTGTCACCGTCCCAGGTGACGGCCCAGCCGCAGGCCGGGCAGTCCTGGCGGCTGCTGCCGGTGCCGGTGCTGGTGAGGGTCAGCGCCGTGCCGCAGGCCGGGCACGGGTCGTCGGTGCGCCAGGTCGTGGGCGGGATGCTCATGCGGCTTCGCCGTCCTGGGTGGGGGCTAGCCGGGGCGGGGCGGCGTACCGCTGGCACATGGCGCGGATGTCGGGGTCGGAGACCCAGGCGGCGCGGACCCGTACCGGGTCGGGGTCATCGGCCAGCCGGACGTAGGCGACCCCGGCGCCGGTGGTTTCGTCGGTGCTGATCAGGTCGGCGAGGGCGCCGCGGTCGCGGGCGCCGTCGCCGAGCACCATGTCCACTTGGTCGGGTTCGTCCAGGCGCATGGCGATCCGGTCGGGGAATAGGTTGCGGATCGGCAGCACGTCCTTGCGCGGGTCCTGCAGTGCGGCGACTACGCAGTAGCCGACCGCCCTTCCTTGGGTGGTGAGGGTGGCCAGGGCGGCGAGGGTGCGGTCGCGGAGTTTGCGGTCGGGCTGGTAGCAGGTGAGGAACGCCACCTCGTCCACGAAGATCACCACGAACGGGTGCTCTGTTGTGGGGGTGTGGGCGCGGTGCTTTCCGGCGAACTGCGCGGCCCGGTGCTGCATGGCGGCGACTTCGGCCTCCAGCATGGCGGCGATCGCGGCCGGGTCGGCGGCGTAGGTGCCGTAGCGGTCGAAGATGGCCCGGCCGTAGGCCAGTTCCATCAGCTTCGGGTCGGCGGCCAGCGGCCGGGCCAGCCCGGTGGTGATGGCGGTGAGCATGGCCCGGATCAGGTCCCACAGCAGCGAGGCCTTCCCCGCGCCCGTGGCCCCGCCGATCAGCACATGGGTGCCGTGCAGCCGGATCGCCCAGGGCTGGCCGTCTTCGCGGCGGCCCACCGGCAGCGCCCGCAGATCGGGCGGGTCGGGGATGGGCAGGGCCGCGATGATCGCGGCCAGGGCGTCGCGGCGGACGAGCTCCAGCACCACCGCGCCCGGGCGGGCCGAGCGGATGCGGCACAAGATGGCCCCGAACCCGTGTGCCAGGTTGTCGGCGCGGGCGGCGAAGTCGGCCGCCGACTGGCCCGAGACCAGCGTGACGGCGACCCGGTCGACGTAGCCGGTGGAGGTGACCTTGCCCAGCACCGGCAGCAGCAGGCGGCCCTGGTAGGTGACGGCCAGGCGGCCGATCGTCATGACGGCAGGCCAGCGGCGCCGGTAATGCCAGGCCCGCCAGCGCGACCGGGCCGGAGCAGCCACATACCGGGTGAAGGAGGCGGGCCAGCGCCACCGCCACACTGCCAGCAGCACGATCGGCCCTATGACCAGCCCAGCCGCGGCGGGCCAGCCAAGATACACCCACCCCAGGGCTAGCGCTGCCACGGTGGTGTCGGCGAGCGGATGGCGGGCCAGGAACCGGGCCAGCCGCCACACCAGCCGGGCGAGCTGGACAACGGCGACGATCCAGCCTGGGGTGCGGTAGATGGGTGAGCGCCAGGCCGGGATCGCGAACGGGTCTGGGTTGCGCAGCTGGGCGAGTTCTTCGCCGGTCACTACCCGTCGCATACGCTGATCACCTTTTTCCGTGACTGGGGAGAGAACAGGGGCGGCCCACAAGTGCAAGCTGCGGGCCGCCCCGCCCGCTCAGGCTGCATCGGCAGCCTGGTCTTGTGCGGCGAGCCGCCGCCGCAGCCCGGCGATGTAACCGGCGATCGCCTCCGCGAGCTGGACGGCGGTGTCCAGGTCATCGACGGTCACCTTGGCGTGGTCGCCGACCGTGATCGCCACCGACACATGCGCGTCCCTGACCGACAAGATCGGCGGCTGGTCGTCGTAGGTGCAGCACTGGATCCAGGACGCCCCGGACAGGTGCAGCGAAGCGTCGACCCGGGCCAGGCCCTCAGGGCCGAACCGGACATGGGCACTGGACGGGATCACGACAACACCCCCGCACGCAGCGGCGCGGGGGGCAGGCCGCGCTAGCGGCGCTCGACCTCAGCCGCATACCGGCCGGAGAAGACCGCGAGCTGGCGGGCGAAGGCCACATGCCCGGGCTCGATCCGCTCCGGCAGCGTCAGGGTGACCAGCAAGCCCGGGCGGGTGGCCCAGATCGTCAGCAGCGGCGTCCGGTCCCGGTAAGACTCCAACGCCACTCCCGAACGCACCCCGACCGGCACGGTCGCCGTGGTGACCCGCCGGGCGGGCATCAGGCCGCATCCTTCGGCGCCTGCACGGCCGGGCGGCCAGCCTTCAGGCCGGTCGCCCGCAGCGAGAACGCCATCCGCGCATTGCAGCGGCCACGGCCCTGGCAGCGGCCGGTGTCCACGTACGGGGTGACCGTCAGGCCCTCGAACTCCACCGGCTCAAACGCCTGGCGGGTCGGGGGGACCGGTGCCCGGTCGGCGGCGATCTTGACCACCACCTCGCGGGAGCGGCCTTCCAGGGTGGGGTCCATGTCCACCACCCGCACATGCCAGACCCGCTTACCGGTGATCTTGTCCACCGCCGGGGTACGGACCCGGGTCGCCTCGTCCCAGTCCTGCGCCTCGGTGATCGAATCCGGCACCAGATGGCACCCGGCCGGGAACACCGCGCCCATGCCCACCGGCAGCCGCACTCCGTTACCTACAGCCATTGCCTTTCCTCCGTTCCTTGGGTCACGTCCGTCCGGACGGCCACGGCTTGCGGCGCTGACGAATACAGCGCTCACGTTGTAGAACGTACAGCGTTAACGCTGTACCTGTCCACTTCGGCCTGCATCCCACAGGCACGGTCATTGAACGCGCGGGGCGGACACGGCGGCGCGCGTGCATGCATAGGTCACGGTCGGTATGCGACGATGCATACGGTGTAACCAAGGAGGCCGGGCAAATGGCGGGAGACAGCACCGCCGTAATCGCCGTCTTAGCCAGGCCAGAGGTCCAGGCGGCCCTGGCGCGAGGCGACTGGTCGGTCGTGCTGCGCGCGTTCTTGGACGCGGGGCTGTCGCAGACCACGATCGCTGCGCGGACCGGGATTTCTCAGTCTCAGGTTTCGCGGCTGGCTAGCGGGCAGAGTAGTTCACCGGGTATCAAGACAGTGAAGGCCTTGTGCGACGGGCTAGCCGTGCCCAGACAGCTCGCGGGCCTGGCAGATGAGCTTGGCCAGGAGGACGACACGCACCGGCGGCAGTTCCTCGGCGGATCGCTCGGTGTCCTCGCTGCGGCGGTGATGCCGCACAGCGACCTGGGCGACGAGCGGCTGCTAATGGCCACCTCGCTGAGCTACCGCCAGCTGGAGCAGCGCACGCCCGCCCGGTCGCTCGCCCAGCCGGTGGCCTCGCATCTTTCCCTTGCCTATGACCTCGCGCGGCGGGCCGAGGGCAAGCAGCGCGCCCGGCTGTCGGCCGCGGTGGCTGAGATCGCGGGGCTGGCCGCCTGGCTACATGCCGACCTTGCCGAACCTGCCCAGGCACGGCGGTTCTACAAGATGTCGATCACAGCTGCGCAGCAAGCGCAGCACGGCCTGCTGGCGATCTACATGCAGGGCAGCTTCGGCCAGTACGCCACCACCGTTGGCGATTCCATCCACGGGCTGCGCTTGTTGCGTGATGCCAACGCGCGGCTGCCGCGCTCGGCACCGCCCACAGCGCGGGCGTGGCTAGCGGCGCTGGAAGCCGTCGCGCTCGGCTACCTCGGTGACCGGGCGGCACTGAAGGTTATCGACGACGCCCAACGGTACGCCGACGCGAGCGCCAGCACCGATCCGGTCTGGCCGTGGGTCTTCCAGTTCGACACCTCCAAGATCGCCAGCTACCGGGCGGTCGCCACATCCAGGCTCGGGCTCACAAAGATCGCCATCGAGGCCTTCGGCCAGGCCGAGGAAGCTACGCGAAGCCCCAAGCAGGCAGCGATCGTCGCCACCGAACAGGCGCGGGCACTGGCAGCCAGCGGTCACCTGGACCAGGCCTATGCACACGCCCTAGCCGCCTATGAGGTCGGGTGCAGCTACGACTCCGAGCGCGTCCGTCAAGCCGTCCGCGACTTCCGGTCCGGCCCCGGCACACGGCACCGCATCGGCTAACTGCCGACCTCGATGAGCGGCTGCACAGCGCCTACACAACCCGGACCACCTGATGCGCGTCGCGATCACCGGCCACCGGGAGCTCCCCGCTGCGACCGAACGGCTCGTTGACACAGCGATCCGCGAGCAGCTCGCTGCCTATGCAGGCAGCGATCTTGTTGGTATCAGCAACCTCGCGGACGGGGCAGACCAGCTCTTCGCCCAGGCCGTCCTCGATGCGGGCGGGCAGCTCGAAGTCATCGTCCCGGCCACTCAATACCGCGATGGGCTCCCCGAGTCCGCCCACGCCACCTACGACTCGCTGCTATCCAAGGCCGCCAAGGTCGACCGCCTCGACCGCGTTGAATCGACCGAGCAGGCGCACATGGAGGCCAGCCGCGCCATGCTGGCACGCGCCGACCGGCTATTCGCCGTCTGGGACGGCAAGCCCGCCCGCGGATACGGCGGCACCGCCGACGTGGTTGCCGAAGCGCGCCAGCGCGGCGTGCCGGTCACCGTCATCTGGCCCGAAGGCGCCAGCCGCGACCAAGCAGCGTGAGCGCTGTAATCTAAGCGGCGTGGCAGAGCCGCTCCCAACCGACTGGTGGACAACCAGCGACGTCGCCAGCTTCCTCAACGTCGCGCCCTCCACCATCCGCGCCTACGTCGCACGCGGACAGATGCCCAGCGCCGACCGCAGGATCGGCCGCGAACCCGTCTGGCGCCCGGCAACAATCCGCAAATGGCACGCCCAACGACCGCGGCGGCCGCAGAACGAAGCTGGCCCAACCGGATAACCAAGCGCTGAGCGGCAGCCCGCGAGCACACCGCACTGCACTGCCGAATTGCCCCATATCTGAATCAAGCGGCGCCGCTGCGCGGCGCCGGGGCCGGCACTAGCGCCCGGCCTCAGCCTTGGGGAGGCCCGGCCGGCGCGCGCCGGCCCTCACGCCCGAGTCTGCCGCTTACCAGTCCGGTTCATCTGCCGCCGACCGGTGCTGCGTGCATGCCGTCTTCCTCGGCGATCTAGTGTCCCGCTCCCGGCCGCCGAGTCTAGGTCGCTCCCTCCGGTCGCGTCGCATGCGATCGGCTTCGCCGAACCCAGACACGGCATCCGCTCGCTGGGGGTTCGCGCCTACGAGGAGGACGAGATGGAGCAGTCAAACGGGATTTTCCTGGTCTGGCGCGCCGTAACCGCCCAGGTCAACGGCTTTCTGCCCAGTCAAGAGCCGGACCTTTGGTGTG
>DASYQM010000069.1:0-7395 GCA_036005525.1 Streptosporangiaceae bacterium | reverse complement strand
GTCTGGCGGGCGAGGCCGTCGATGGTCAGTCCGGCACTGGTTCCGCTGGTCTCGGTCACCGTTAGACAGTACCGCCATTAACCGTTACAGTAAATACTGTGACTGTGGATGCCGATCTGCCCGAGCGGCTGCTGCGAGTGCTGCGCACGGTGACCGGCATGCGGGCGCTCGCCTACGCCCGGCCGCCCCAGGTCCTGACGGGCGGGTTCTGGGCGGAGCTGCTGGCCCTCTCGCTGACCGACCCGCCGGAAGGCTGGCCCCGCGAGCTGGTCGCGCGGGTGATGCCTGACCCTGGGCTGGCGCGCAAGGAGACGGTCGTGCAGGCCGCGGTGGCGGCTGCCGGTTACCCGACCCCGGTGGTCAGGGCCTCCGGGGGCCCCGACAGCGGCCTTGGGCGAGCCTTCATGGTCATGGACCGGGCGCCCGGCGCGCCGCTCCTGTCTGGCCTGAGCGGCGCCGGGGCCATTGCTGGTGCCGTGCGCGTGGCCGGCCAGCTCCCGGAGATCCTCGCGTCCTCCATGGCGGCACTGCACGCGCTCGACCCGCACTGCATCCGCGAGCAACTCAGAAATAGCGGCGATGTGCCGACCACGGTCGCCGGTCTGCTCGATGCCCTGCGGGACGCGGCCGCCAGCTACCAGCGCGTCGACCTGGCCGATGCGGCCAGGTGGCTTATCGCCCATCCGGCTCCGCCGGCGCCCGAGGTCGTCTGCCATGGTGACCTGCACCCTTTCAACCTCCTGGCCGACGGCGAACAGGTCACCGTCGTGGACTGGAGCGCCGCCCTGCTGGCACCACGGGCCCATGACGTCGCGGTCACCACCCTGCTGCTCGCCGAGCCACCCCTGCACGTCCCCGGCCCGCTCCGGCCGCTGCTGCGCGCCGCCGGGCGCCTACTCGCCAGCCGGTTCGCCCGCCACTACCGAGAGCACACCAATGCCACCATCGGCGCGCGCGAGCTGCACTGGCATCAGGCCGTGGTGAGCCTGCGCGCGCTGGTCGAGGTGGCGGGCTGGGTCCACAGTGGGATCATCAGCGAACGCAGGGGTCACCCGTGGCTGATCACCGGCCCAGCGCTCACCGCGCGCCTCAACGCCATTACCGGCGCCTCTGCCCGTGCGCGCTGATGACCAGATCGCGTCGCAACGGGTCTCCACCCCAGGCGCTGCGTACCAAGCGAGGCGCAGCCGCCTGGCGCCAATACCGCATCATTGCTGTCCCAGCCGTCGGCGGGGCGCTGACGCGGCCGCATAATCGTGTTCACCAGGTCACGGGGAGCTGGGCCAGGCCGCCAGTCACCACGTCGGTGTTGAACCGCAGCTCCGCCACTGGCACAGCCAGGCGCATGGCCGGGAAGAGCCGGGTGAGCTGGGTGAACACGGCCTGCAGCTCGATCCGGGCCAGGGCCGCGCCGATGCAGTAGCGGGCGCCGTGGCCGAAGGTGAGGTGGTGGGCGGCCTGGCGGGTTACCTTGAAGCGGCCGGGGTCGGGGAAGGCGGCCGGGTCGTGGTTGGCGGCTCCGGTATCGAGCAGGACCAGCTCGCCGGCGTGGACCGTCACGCCGCCGATTTCCAGGTCGGCGCGGGCGTAGCGGGGGATACCGCCGCCGCCCGTGCCCATCGCCCGCAGGATCTCCTCGGCCGCGCCGGGGATCAGCCGGGGATCGGCCTGAAGGGCCTGCCACTGGGCCGGGTTGGTCAGCAGCAGCAAGGCCCCCATGCCTATGGCCACCACCGTGGTCTCGTGGCCGGCGAACAGCAGGAACATGCCCATCGCGGCAGCCTCGTCGTCGCTGACGCCCTCGGTGGCGCACAGGCGCGAGATGACATCGTCGCCTGGCTGGAGCCGCTTGCGGGCCACCAGCTGCTGGCCGTAGCCGAACAGCTCTGCCAGCCCTTGCTCGGAGCGGGACCGGTTACTTGCGTCGGCGGCCGCCTGGGTCCAGGCCCGGAACCGGGCACGGTCATCGTATGGCACGCCGAGCAGCTCGCAGATCACCGCGACCGGCAGCGGCAGCGCCAGCGCGGAGTTGAGGTCGGCCGGCGGCCCGTGGCCGGCGAGCTGGTCGAGCAGCCGGCCGCAGAGGGCCTCAACGCGCGGGCGCAGTGCCCGCATCCGCCGCGGTGAGAAATGCGGCTGCAGCAGGGCCCGCATCCGGGCGTGGTCGGCCTGCTCGGTCTGGTAGTTGCCGAGCGGCCCTCCGAACAGCGCCGACTCACCGGTGCGCGCGGCGCTGCCCGGGTCGGGGTGGGAGCGGCCGAGCCGGTCGTCGTCCAGCAGGCGCCGCACCTGCTCATATCCGGTCACCAGCCACGCCTGGTCCCCGACCGCTGTGCGGACCCGGTGGACGGGTCCCTGGGCTTGCAGCTGCCGCAGCAGCGGAGCGGCCTGCAGCGGATGGGCCTGCTCGAACGGCAGCTGGGCGGTGGTCGTCACACCAGCCTCCTTGTATACGCTTACATGTATACTTTATAGTAAAGCCTACTACTTGTAGACTTAACTGTAAACAAGAGCGGAGTACCGGCATGAGCAGCGGGGGCCAGGCACCGGGTCAGCAGGCGGCGAGCCCGGCCGTGCCGGTGCGCCGTCTGCGCCGCGCCGAGCGGCGCGAGCAGATCCTGGACGCCGCCACCCGGGCCTTCGCGCATGCTGGATTCAGCGCCACTGGCCTTGACGACGTCGCCGCCGAGGCTGGTATCACCCGCGTGCTGCTGTACCGGCATTTCGATTCCAAGGCGGACCTTTACCGGGCCGTCCTGGAGCGGGCCTGTAGCCGGATCGCCGGCAGCGTCGGCAGCGACGACTTCGACGAGGATGCCATCCCGGCGCTCGTCCGCTCCGCGGCCGCCGACCCTGATGCGTTTCGCCTGCTGTTCCGCTACGCGGCCCGGGAGCCCGAGTTCCGTGACCTGACCGACAGCCTGGCAGCCGCCTCGGCCGATATCGCCCGGCGCAACCTGGCCACACTGATTCCCGACGGCCCGTGGCTCGGCTGGGCCAGCCGCCTGATCCCCGCACTCACCATCGAGGCGGTCATCGCCTGGCTGGACGCCGGCCAGCCCGACCCTGGCCAGGCCGCCGGCCGCATAGGCCAAGCCATCCACGGCGTCATCCAAGCCGCGCAGCCTCTAGGCAGCTGACCCTTGCTTGCTCCACGACACACGTACTTCCGCGTGTCGGCGCCCTTGATGGGCACAGCGCAGATGACTTCGCCTTCTCACAAGTGCCCTGCGGCGCGAGCAGGCCGAGGGCGCTGTATGGGCCAGCGCGCCGGCGCAGGACGCGGCATCGGGGAAGCTGAGCCGGAACCGGTTGGCGCCCGAACCGATGGCTAGAGCTGTGCCCGTGCCAGCGATGCTGCCCTACCCAGACGGGCCAGGTTGGCTCACAGGGAGCCCTGCGGCACGCCATGCCTGAAAGCCGCCCGCAACGTCAGTCGCCCGGGCAAAGCCCAGTTGCTGCAGAGTCGCCGCCGCCAGGCTGGACTGATAGCCGTCGTTGCAGAGCAAGATGAGGTGTTCATCAAGCTGGGGCGCGCAGGGATGGCGGTGCTGGCTTGCTGGATCCAGCCGCCATTCCAGGACGTTCCGGGGGATCACGAGCGCACCCGGGATGATGCCATCCCGGGCAATCTGCGAATCGGCGCGGATGTCGATCAGGGGCGCCCCAGCACGCATCGCATGCAGTGCCTGAGCCGGATCGAGCCGGGTCAGGCGGCGCTGTGCATCTGCCAAAAGCCCATCGATCGTGGTCCGCGCCACGGCGCGCATCATAATCTCTGGCCCCCGGCGGCTACCAGGCCCGCTACGTCCAGCGACCAGGGTTCAGATGACCTCGGCTTGAGGCGGCAACCCGCGCTGGCAAGGGATCTGCTGTTAGGGCATGGGCCGGTCGGTGTTGCACGAGCCTCCAGATGACCGGTTCTGGCAGCGCCGGCCGGCATTCGGCAGGCGCCCGTCTCCACCTGATCTGGCCGGGCACGAGAAAGAATGGTCAGGTGACCGGCTCACGTCACATCCCCTCGGCGGCCGCTCAGCCTGGGGCGCCGGTCCCAGAGGATGACCGATGCGCCGGACCTGCCGCCGGAGGGCATGATGCTTCGTGGTTGCGGGCGGTCGGCGTGCTGCGTCCGGGAGCCGCGCCGAAAAGCCACCGCATTTCAGCACGGCACATTCGGGGCAGCGTTCCTGCTGATGAGAGTGTGGCCTAGCAGATGGAGCTCGCGATTTCTCAGTGCTGTTCCGCGCGGTCTCCTCCACCGACGTCGGCTGTCTGGGATCGCGTGCGCTCATATTCGGCCGGGTCGAGGATCTCCCAGGCCGCCTGGCCGGTGGCGAGGACACCTCGGGCGGGCAGCGTGACCCCGCCGATCGTGGGGTTGGCGCGCAGGCGGATTGGATGACCCAGGTCGGCGCCATCAAGCGTGGCTTGTGAGTCGCCGATGTAGTACATCCGCTGAGGCATGAGCGTTCCGGTATGGCCGCTGGGCATTGTTCCGGTCAGCCGTAGCTGGCCCATTCCCAGCGCGATGGCCAGGCGCTCCCGGGTCCAGACCAGCGATCGCGGGCGCCAGGTAGCCAGCGGCATCGCCGCGCTCATTGTGTTGAGAACGTCCAGGAGGCGGGTGGAGGTGGCGGTGAACGTCCACTCCAGGGCGGGTGAATCCATGGTCACGTGCAGGGCCGCCGGGCCGACCCAGGTGAGCCCGACCCGGGCATGCCCGGTGAAGTGGCAGGCCGCGCCGAAGTAGCGGGGGCAGGCGGTGTCGAGTCTGGGGCCATCGACATAAATCGACCAGCGGCCGGCCGGGTCGCGATGCCACACGGCCCGGTAGGGACCGAAATCGTTCTCCGGAAAGACGCGCAGGGCGAGCACGTGACCGGAGTCGAAGGGCAGGCCGAAAACGCCCCAGCCTTTGACGTACTCGTGGTGGGGCCACGGCGCGTGGCCCCGCACCGCTGGGAGATCCGACAGCTGAGCGGACAGATCGACGGCGGCCTTACCTGACATGGGACTCACCTGCTATGCGTGGGCCCGGATTGGCCTGTGATCTGCGCCCGCGACCCGGCGGCGGCTGGTGCGATCAGTAGCTGAAGGTGGTGGCGGCCTCGTCGCCGATCCATGCCCACAGCGGGACCGTGCCCTGGAGCTCGGCGCCGCCGATGAGCGATTCTGGGCTGAGCTTTTTGGCGTTGAAGCAGATCGGGCAGACGTAGTACCGTCCTCCGGCGGCCTCGTAGCGCTTGACCAGCTCAGCCAGCGGCGGGCAGCCCTCACAGGCGACGCCGGTGGCCGTGCCGTGTGGGCCACCCCGCGGGAGTGGCCCGCCCGGGACGGGGACCGCAAATCGGTGAAGTCGGCCACCGCCTCCAAAGCCGAGTCCAGGTCACCCTCGCTCAGTTGCCGGCGCAGGCCCGGTTCGGCCTCGATCAGCGCCCCGAGCTCGGCGGCGGCGTCCATGTCGGCGAGCACATCACGGGCAGCCCCGCAGAACAGGTCCACCACTTCGGGGTCGAAGTGCTTGCCCCGTCTGGCCTCGGCCACCTCGACGGCGGCGTCCACTCCGCCCGCCCGGTGGAACACCTCGACGGTGTCGGCGAGGTGGAACAGCCGGACCGGCCGCGCGATCTCGTCGCCCCCCACGCCGTCGGGCACCCCCTTGGCGTCCCAGCGCGTGAAGACCTGGCGGAGCGGATCGCACACCTCTGCCGTCAGCCCGAGCCGCCCGGCCATCTGAGTCGTGGTCAGGCAGTGCGACATGAGCCCCCGCTCCACCGCCGCCCGCCGGTCAGGACCAGATTGGTGGCCAGGCGGAGGCGGTGCAGGAAGGGAGTCCCCGCCCCGGCATGGCTCAGCGCGAACCCCATCAACGGCAGGCCTGCCAGATCGACACGATAACTGTCGCCCCGGAAGGCGATGTCATCGCCAAACCAGGCCGCCACTTCCGCGGTGTCGGCCACACAGCCCACCCACGCCAGCACCATCACGTAATAAAGCGCAACCCGCGCCTCGGCTCCCGGGTCCAGGCGTTCCCCCAGCCGTACTGCAATCAGCCAGGACCGCAGTACGTGCTCCATCGGCTGGCCCAGCCCCAGGTCGGTTGCCAGCGAGAACGCGGCCACCAGCTCCGCCAGCCGCAGCCCCGAATCCTGATCACCCGACTCCACGCCGATCATGCCAGGAGGAGACGCCTAGCTGCGACACCCGGAACCAGTTGCCAGGCAGTGGGGGCCGGATCGGGTTGGATGCGCTTCCTGGCCGGGTGGACGGGTTTGCGGTCGGCCGCAGTGAAGGTCTCAAAGGTCTGGATCGTGGAACGGGTCACCGCCGTCAACTGGGCGCCAGGCACGGCACCTCCCGGTGCGGGCTGAGGCCTGGCTAGCAGCGGGCACCTAGCGCGTTCGGGCCGGCCACTTGCCGGGGAACGGCGATGCGGTGCTGAGGCTGGTTATGGGCGGCGGGCGGTGAACAGCGAACGGGTCAAGATGCCGTCCTCAATCGCGCGCAGCTGTGCCCGCCGTTCGGCTTGGCGCTGCTCAACCTCCTGCTCGCCAAGCAATGCCGCGAGGTCTTTGTGGTTGGCATCCCAGTGGTGTATCCAGGCCCGGGTGGTGGCTGCGAACTCGGCGGTGTAATCGGTTTCGGTGATCTGAGTGAGCCCGGCCGCCTCCAGCAGCTGCCGGTGCGGGCGGGCGGTCGCCACGGCGATCGGGCCGTCGCGGGACGCCCGGCGGCGCTGGGCGGCGGTGAGCCCGCTGGCTGGGTGGATGGTGAAGAACGCTGTGCGCCCGCCGGGGCGGAGAATCCGCCGGCATGCTCTCAGCACGGAGAGCTTAGGGCGCAGTCAACACAACACGTCGGTGTGCACGATCGCGTCAAAGGTAGCGGCGGCGAAGGGCGGGCGGCGGGCGCTGGCCCCTACCGCCGCGGCGCGGGCAGCCAGCGCTTCGCGCTCGGCGCGGGCCGCGGCGGACCGCAATCCCTCGATCGGCACATCGGCCAGGACCACCTGGCAGCCGGTGCCCGCGGCCAGGTACAGGCCGGGCCAGCCGCGGCCAGCGCCGAGGTCAAGCAGCCGCATCCCGGGCCGCAACCCAAGTTCGCGGGCGAGCGTGTCGGCCTGGGCCATCGTGGTGTACCCGTTCGCGCCCCAGTCGCCGCCGATGACCGCCAGTTCGATCCGGCGGGACACCTCGGCCGGGACTACCCGGTAGCGCTCGGCGAAGCGCTCAAGGGTCTCGTGCTCAGTCTTGGTCATGGTGATCCCTGTGACCGGCTGGGCCGTCAGGTGGGCGGCTTGCCATGAACGCGTAGCCGTACACCTCGAAGGCGCGGGCCTTGTCCTCGCCTTTGGCGCCGCCGAACGTGTCGACCGCCTCGCCGATCACCACACCA
>DASYQM010000068.1:0-24521 GCA_036005525.1 Streptosporangiaceae bacterium | reverse complement strand
CGATGAACAGCTTGCCGTGCACCATGTCCGTCTCGATTCGCAGGACATTCGAGGTGATCACCGCGTGGGTGAAGTCGAGGGTGACTCGGCACTCTTGCGTGCGAAGCTCGATGCGCGCGGGTACCGGCCAGCGCCCCTCTCGTACGTACCTGCCGCCGTGTTGCTCGACCACGAGTACGTCTTTGCCTGTGGCTGCGGGCGCGATCGGCAGGTCGGCGGTGAGCTCGGCCAGCTCGCCGAGCGTCCGGGCTGAAAGCGCGCTCTCCAGCCGGGTGTCGAGTTCCTCGGCGCTGAGTCGACCGTCACCGCCGGCGACCCGCAGCGCATCCACGACGCGGTCGCGATCCGCGTGCGATGCCCGCAGGTCGGGCAGGTCATTCGACATGGCAGCCACGTTAGCAAGGCAGACCAGCCCCAGTAGCCATCGGTCGGCCGCGCCCTGCGGAGATTGCAGCAGGTCGAAGCGGACCAGACCATCAAGGTGCCGCCCTGCGGGAAATCGCGCCGCACGCTGTAGCCCGACAACCATTCAGCGAACTTCGGACTGGTGGGCCCGGATCGAGCCGTCATGCCGGGTCTCACGCCAGCATGCCCCGACCCCCATCGCGGGGGAGGTCGTAAGCGGCGGGCGGGGCCAGCCGGACCGGCAGCCGCCGTGGCCCCCACGCCCCGGGGGGCCCGTCGAACACGCCCGGGATGCGCGCGTCACAGCTCGCGCACCGGCCGAGGCCGGTGAGCCGGTAGGCGCCGAGGCGGTACCAGTCGCGCTCGATCACCAGCTCGCCGCATCCCGGGCAGCGGGTGCTCTGGCCCGCGGCGTCGTGGACGTTGCCGGTGTAGGCGTAGCGGATGCCGTTGTCGAGTGCGATGCGCCGGGCCCTGGCCAGGGTCGCCTGCGGCGTTGGCGGCCGGTCCCGCATCTTGAAGTCGGGGTGGAAGGCGGTGAAATGCACCGGCACGTCCGGCCCGAGCTGCCCGGCCACCCACCGGCTCATCGCCTCGATCTCCTGGCCGGAGTCGTTGACCCCAGGGATCAGCAGGTTGGTGATCTCGAGCCAGACGCCGGTCTCGTGCTTGAGGTACCGCAGGGTGTCCAGCACCGGGTCCAGCTTCCCCAGGCACACCCGGTGATAGAAGTCGCCGGTGAATCCCTTGAGGTCCACGTTCGCCGCGTCGATGTGCCGGTAGAACTCCGCCCGCGGCTCCGCAGACATGTAGCCGGCCGTCACCGCCACCGACTTGATGCCGAGCTCCCGGCAGGCGTCGGCCACGTCCATCGCGTACTCCAGAAAGATGACCGGGTCGTTGTAGGTGAACGCCACGCTGCGGCAGCCGAGCTCCGCGGCGGCCCGGGCAATCGCTGCCGGCGACGCCTCGTCGGCCAGCGTGTCGATCTCCCGCGACTTGGAGATGTCCCAGTTCTGGCAGAACCGGCAGCCAAGATTGCACCCCGCCGTGTCAAACGACAGCACCGTCGACCCGGGCAGGAAATGGTTGAGCGGCTTCTTCTCGATCGGGTCCACGCAGTAGCCGCTGGAGCGCCCGTACGTCGTCAGGACGATCGCATCGCCCTGCCGCATCCGCACGAAGCAGAACCCCCGCTGCCCCTCCTGCAGGCGGCACGCCCGCGGGCACACGTCGCACTGGACCCGCCCGTCCTGGGTGCGGTGCCAGTACCTCGTCGCCACCGTGGCCCGGTCCATCGCTCGCCTTCCCCGACACTACCTCCAGACAATGTGGCGGCCGGATCAGTCGGCGCGGGCCCGGGGGTGCCCGGCAGGCCGGGCGCCGAGCCGGCCGCTGACGTACCGGCTCACGTCGGCGCTTGGCTGCTCCATGGGCGCCAGATAGCCGACCGTGAACATCCGCGAGCCCATGCCGTCCTGAACCTGCTCGCAGATCGACCAGTCCTGGCGGTTCACCAGGTCCCAGAACTCCACGGCGTCCGAGGGGTCGAAGTCGCCGCGCGCAATCTCGGCAGGGTGGAACAGGAAATCGCAGAGCACGGTGGTGTGCCCGGCATCATGCGGCCACAGCGTGAACGCGGCGACGTGGTCGGCCGACAGGCTCAGCATGAGGTTGGGCAGGATGAGCTCGCCGCGGTGCCGCGTTCTGTCTGATTCCGGCAGCCCCGGGAAGGGCGCTCGCCTGGTCGTGCCGGTCAGCGTGAACGTGTAGGTGCCGTCGCGGTGCGGGATGCCGGCGTCCCAGTCGAGGTCGTCGCCGCCGCCCCGGCGGAACGCCGGGATCAGGTCGCACAGCTCCGGGTGGACCGGCCCGCAGTGGTAGCACTCGTTGTAGTTCTCGCAGATCACCTTCCAGTTGGCGGCGACCCGGTAGACCAGCCTGTGGGCGGACCGCAGCTCCGAGAGCGGGTAGGCGGCGAGCCGGCGGTCGGCCCCGTTCAGCTGGCCCGCCAGCGGGCGCCGGTCGCCCCCGCCGGCGTCGAGCCGGGCGAAGACGAACCCGCCCCAGGTGGTGACGGCGACCGGGCGCAGCGCCAGCCGGTCGCGGTAGCGGCGCAGGTCGGGCAGGAACGGCGCGGAGCGCAGCGACCCGTCGAGCCCGTAGGTCCAGCCGTGATAGGGGCAGCGGATCGCGGTGCCCGCGCAGCCGCTGCGGGCCTCGTCGCCGTCCGGCTGGGACCCGGCCACCGGGACGAGCCGGGAGCCGCGGTGCCGGCACAGGTTGTAGAAGCCCGCCAGCGAGCCGCCCGGGCCGCCCGGCCCGTCGGCGCCGCGGACCACCAGGATGCTCTCGCCCGCGACGTCGGCGGTCAGGTAGTCCCCGGGGACGGCCAGCGACTCCTCCCGCCCGACGCAGAACCAGTCGGCGAACAGGATCCCCTCCCGCTCCCGGGCGAACTCGTCCTGACTAGTGAAGCTCGGCCCGGGCAGGCTGCGCTCCAGCGGGATCTCTGGTTCCGCCGCGCCTGGCGCCCGCGCCGGACCAGCTCTGCGCGTGCTCAACGCTGCCTCCTCCGCACCCAGCCTGCCCGCCCGGCGGCCGGGACTGGTTAGTCATCGGAATAGGGGTTCGGCGCCTCGATCGGCCGGCCTTCGCGCAGCCGGCCGGGCCGGAACGGCGCGAGATCGACGCTGCCGTCGGGCGCGCCAGCGATCAGCCCGGCGATCCCCTCACCGACCGCTGGCGCGATCTTGAAGCCCATGCCGGAGAACCCGGCCGCCACGATCAGCCCGTCCACGCCGGGCAGCCTCCCGAGCAGCGGCCGGGCGTCCGGGGTCATGTCGTACACGCCGGTGACCCCGCGTGCGATGCCGGCGTCCTCGAGTGCCGGTACCCGCCGCGAGGCCGCCTGGACCAGCGGCGCCAGGTCCTCGCCGGTCGCGGCCGTCCCGGCGTCGGGGTCCGCACCGCGCTGGCCGGCGAACGCGCCGACGAGCGTCATCGCGCCCGCGGCCTCCGGCCGGAAGTAGGTCTGCGTTGTCGAGTCGATGCAGGCCACGGGCGCGCCCCCGGCCGGCGGGTGGGCGAGCACCGCGACCCGGTGCAGCTCGGTCTCGATCGGCAGGACGACGCCGGCGGTCCGCAGCAGCGGCGGCGACCACACCCCGGCCGCCAGGACGACGGTGCCCGCATGCTCGCGGCCGTCGCTCCCGCCGCCATCCCCGCTCCCGCCGGTCTCCACGCCGGTCACCCGGCCGCCGCGGGTGAGCAGGGACCGGACCCCCGTGTGCGGGCGGTATCGCACCCCGCGCGCCCGCGCGGCAGCCAGCAGGTCGCCGGCCACGACCGCTCCGTCCCCGTAGCCGCCGTGCGGCTCCCACGCGGCGCACTCGATGTCGTCGGCCCGCAGCCCGGGCGCCACCTCCTTGAGCCCGGCGGCGTCGATCACCTCGGCCCGCGCGCCGAGCGCGCGCTGCATGGCCACGTTGGCGCGCAGCGCCGCCTCCTCGCCCGGCGCCACGATCCGGACGAACCCGGTCCGGCGGACGCACCCCGGGCGGCCGACCAGATCGGGCCACGCCGCGAACATCGCCTCGCTGCGCACGGCAAGCTCGACCTCGGGACCGAACGTGTAGTGCATCCGCACCAGCGCGGACGAGCGGCAGCTCATCCCCGACCCGGCTGTCGCGCGGTCGAGCACGAGCACGTCACCGGCACCCAGCAGGCTGAGGTGGAACGCGGTGGCCGCGCCGATCACGCCCGCCCCGACCACCACCACGTCCGCGGTCACCGGAGCCGTCCCATGCGCAGGTCGGCGAGCACCCGCCTGGCCGCGTTGTAGCCCGGTGCGCCGGTGACCCCTCCGCCCGGATGGGCCCCGGCGCCGCACAGGTACAGCCCGGGGACCGGCGTCGCGTAGCGGGCCCACCCGGGCACCGGCCGCATGTGGAAAAGCTGGTCCGGGGCGATGTCGCCGTGGAAGATGTTGCCCTCGGTGAGGCCGTACTCGCGCTCCAGGTCGAGCGGGGTCAGCACCTGCCTGGCGACCACCGCCGCCGGGATGTTCGGCGCGAACTGGCCGATCCTGGCCAGGACCCGGTCACCCAGCTCGTCCCGCAGGCCGTCCCACGTCCCCTCGGCCAGCCGGTAGGGCAGGTACTGGACGAAGCAGGTCATGATGTGACGGCCGGGCGGGGCCAGCGAGCCGTCCACGGCGGAGGCGACCACGCAGTCGATGAACAGCTGCTCGGCGCCGGCCAGCTCGCCGCGTTTGGCCCGGTCGTAGCAGGCGTCGGCGACCGCGAGGTCGGGCGGCAGGGTGAACAGCGCCCGGCGGCCGGGGCCCGCGTCGGCTGGCATCCCGCGCACCCGTGGCTCGGCGTCCAGCACCAGGTTGATCTTGCCGCACGGCCCGTCCATCCTGATTCCGCCGACCGCGGCGCGGAAGTCGCCGGGCAGCTCCGCCTTGTCGACCAGGTGCAGGAACGTCCGCTTCGGGTCGGCGCCGGACAGCACCGTGCCGGCCGTGATCTCGGTGCCGTCCGCAAGCGTGACCCCGGCCGCCCGGCCGCCCTGGACCAGGATCTGCGCGACCGGCGCGCCGGTCGCGATCTGCATCCCGGCCGCACGGCCCGCCGACGCGATCGCGCCGCTGATCGCGCCCATCCCGCCCAGCACGTGGCCGAAGAACCCTTGCTCCGCGTGCTCGCCGCCGGACAGCAGGTGGAAGGCCAGGCCAAGCAGAGTCCCCGGCTGGTACGGGCCGCCGTGCTTGCCATACAGGTTGTTGGCCAGCAGCAGCGCTTTGGCCTGCCGTGATTCGAACCGGGCGTCGATGAACTGTCCCAGGCTGCCGGTCAGCAGCATGGTCAGGCCGTCGAGCTCGCGGCCGCGCACCGTGCGCAGCCGCCGGGCCAGGCGCAGCAGCTCGCGGTAGCCGCGCAGGCCGCTGGCCCGGGTGTCCGGGGGCAGGTCCAGGAACAGCGGCTGCAGCCGCGCGGCGAGCGCCCGCAGCTCCGCGTCGGCGGCCCGGAACGCGCGGGCATCGGCGGGCGAGAACCGCGCGATCTCCGCGGCGGTCCGGCCGGGGTCGTTCCACGCGGCCACCACCTCGCCGCCGTCCAGGGCCACCTGCAGCGCGGGCTCGCACGGCACCATCCGCAGCCCGTGCGAGCCCAGATTCAGCTCCCTGATCACCTCGGGCCGCAGCATCGACGCGATGTAGGAGGTGGTGGATGCCCGGCAGCCGGGTGCGATCTCCTCGGTCACGCAGCACCCGCCCACAACGTCGCGCCGCTCGACCACCAGGGTTGCGAGGCCGGCGCGGGCGAGCAGCGCCCCGGCGGTGAGTCCGTTGTGCCCGGCGCCGACCACGATCACATCCCATCGGGTTGCGGTCCGCGGGATAGTCGGCATCTCTGACTTTCAGTCAGCTAAGGGCGGTTGTGCTGCAAAGTCTGGTTAGATTACCTGGACAATGTCAAGACGCTGGGCCTGGCCGGCAAGGGGCAGTCTTAATGACTTCTGGTCAAACAATGGACTCTTCCTGGGGACAAGCAACGTCTGGCCGCGCGCCCGCGCGAGCGCATGCGCGCCAGCGGGCCAGGCAGGAGCGCATCGTCGCCGTGGCGATGCAGCACTTTGCCGAGCGCGGGTACGAGGGCGTGCGGATCGAGGAGATCGCGCGGGAGGCCGGCGTGGCCAAGGGAGCGGTGTTCGGCTACTTCACCAGCAAGGCCGGCCTGTTCCTGGCCGCGTACCAGGCCGCGGCGCGCTCGTTCAGCAGCTACCTGGAGGCACCACCGGAGGTCCGCGAGCAGGGCTTCTTCGCGGTCATCACGTACTGGCTCCTTCGCACGCCGCATCTGATCCGCGAAGACTGGGTTCCCTACCGCGTGACGCTGCTCGGCAACTACTGCTCCAGCCTTCAGCTGAGGCGCGAAATCACCCAGTTCCTGCTCCGCGAGGATCCGTACGGCACGCAGGCGTTCGTGCAGCTCGGCGTCGACCGCGGCGAGATCCGCCGCGACATCGACAGGAGGATGGTCGTGTCCCTGGTGGACTGGCTGATGGACCGGTTCCAGGACGCGGCCGTGACCGAGGAGCTCGACCCCGGGCTCTTCGGCTCGGCCGCCCAGTCGCCGCCGATGCGCGATGTGCGGGTACAGGAGTTCGTCGAGCTGCTGCGCAGCGCCATCGGGGCAAGCACAGCATGATCACAGTGCAGGGAAGCTGACCGTCACCGGCGAGGGGCGATTCCATGACCACGGGCCAGCACATGACCGTCCGGGAGGCGCGGATCCCGGTGCGGGACGGCACCGAGCTCGCCGCCACGCTCTACCTCCCCGCGCAGCCCGCCTCCGTGCCGCTGCGGAAGGACGGCGCCCCGCAACCCCCCGCGACCGCGGTCCCCGCGCTGCTCGAGTACCTGCCCTACCGCAAGGACGACGCGATGCTCGCCCGCGACTACGAGCTGTACGCGTACCTGACCGCCCGCGGCTACGCGGGCGCCAGGGTGGACATCCGCGGCACCGGCAGCAGCGGCGGCGACCTGCCCGAGGGCGAGTACACCGAGCAGGAGCAGCGCGACGCCGAGGATGTGATCGCCTGGCTGGCAGCCCAGCCGTGGTGCACGGGCGCGGTCGGGATGTGGGGGATCTCCTGGGGCGGCTTCAACGCGATCCAGGTCGCGCTGCGGCGGCCGCCGGCCCTCAGGGCGATCATCGCGGTGGACGCCTCCGACGACCTGTTCCACGACGACGTGCACTACATCGACGGGCTGCTGCACCTCGACGAGTACGCGCTGATGATCGACCAGCTGAACGCGCTGCCGCCCGCGCCGGACTTCCCGCTCGACGAGGCGACCCTGGCCCGCAGGTTCGACAGCGAGCCGTGGCTGGCGACCTGGCTGACCAGGCAACAGGACGGCCCCTACTGGCGCCGCGCGTCCCTGCGGCCGGGCTACGACCGGCTCACGATCCCCGCGTTCCTGATCGGCGGCTGGTACGACGGGTACCGGGACTCGGTGCCCCGGATGCTCGCCGCGGTCCCGGCACCGGTCAAGATCATGATCGGCCCGTGGAACCACACCTTCCCGCACAACGCGGTGCCCGGGCCGGCGATCGAATGGCGAGCCGACGCCGTCCGGTGGTGGGATCACTGGCTCAAGGGCGCCGCCAACGGGATCATGTCCGAGCCGCCGGTCACGGTCTACGTCAGGGACTGGCACCCGCCGGACCCGGACCTGACGGAGATCCCCGGCCGCTGGCGGACCGAGACGGCGTTCCCGCCCGAGCGGACCGTCTACCGGTCCTGGTACTGCGGCCCGGAGCGGAATCTCACGCCGGAGCCGCCGCGCCCCGGCTCGGTGGCCCTGCGCTACGTCCCCTCGGCCGGGGTCGAGGCCGGCCACTGGTGGGGCGAGCTGACCGTGGACCAGCGGGGAGTGGACGCGTTCAGCCTGGTGTTCGACACCCCGCCGCTGGAAGACGAGGTGGAGATCCTCGGCTTCCCGGTGGTGGTGCTGAACGGCGGTGCCGATGCGGAGCCGCTGCACTGGTTCGGGAGGCTGTGCGACGTGGCCCCGGACGGCACGGTCACCCTGGTCACCGGGGGAGGACGGGACGGCCGGCCGGACCCGGAGCGCGACGGCGGCTCGCTTTCCGGCAGCGCCGTTGGGCCTGCTCAGCCCGCGCCGGGTGCGCCAGGAGCCCTGCCGCTGGAGCTGCACGTCACATCGTGGGTCTTCCCGCACGGCCACCGGATCCGGCTCGCGCTGTCCAACGCGATGTGGCCCATGATCTGGCCGACGCCGCACCTGGCCACGGCCGCGGTGCGGCTCGGGCCGGACGGTACCCGGCTCGTGCTGCCGGTGGTGCCGGCAGACCCCGTGGCCGGGCGGCCGGTGCCGGCCTTCGCCAAGCCCGGCCCGGCGGAGCAGCCGCCGGGCGTCCGGGCCTGGGGCGAGATGCTCCCGGTGCGCTGGACCCTCCAGCGTGACGACACCGGGGCCGCCGCGATCTGGTGGCGGGGCAGCACCGGCACCGAGTTCCCCTGGGGCCGGGTGGTGGACGAGGAATACCTGCGCTATTCGGTGCACGACGCGCGGCCCGCCGGCGCCTCAGCTCACGGCGAGGCCCGCACCGAGATCCACGTCGGCGGCCGGCTGCTGATCGCAACGTCGGTCCTCGACCTCGGCGGCGACGAGGAGTCGCTGCGCTACTCCTACCGCCGGGAACTGCGCTGTGACGGGATACTCATACGCGAGCGCGGCTGGGAGCGCCGGTACCCGCGCGACGGCCACTGAGACCGGCGCGAAGGGAACCGTGACGGGCCTCGGCCCGTCCAAGATCTGTGACCATGCGGTGGGTACGGGCAGCGTTCGCTGCCGGCGCCCTGACCGGGCTGGCGGCGTGCGGTAGCGGCGTCCCCGGCGGTGCCGGGCACCAGGCAGCGGCGAGCGCCAGCCACCCCGCGGAGTCGGCCGCCGCCAGCGCGTCGGCAGGCGTGCCGCTCTGCGCGGCCGCCCGGGAGGTGGACCAGGTCGTGGCCAGCCCGTCGGCCAGCCGCTTCCGTGAGCTCCTCCCGGGCGGCATCACGATCAGGGACGCGCCGAGCGTTCGTGCCCTGGCGGCCGCGCTCTGCGCGCTCCCGCCCATGCCACAGGTACTGTATTGCCCGGCAGCGGCCAGCGGATCGGTCCGGCTGGTGTTCGCCGCCGGAACGCGAGGCTTCCAGCCGGTTCACATCCAGCTGTCGGGTTGCCGCAGCGTCACCGGGGTGGGGCCGGCCCGGTCGTGGGCGCGGTCGCCCCGGTTCGGGCGGCTGCTGGGCCGCACGGTCGGCGGCAAAGGTCGGCTGATCCCCGGCAGGCACCCGAGCAGCGTACCGACGCCGTGACCGGCAGGCCGTCCCGACCAAGGTCTTTGCATGGCCCCATTACTGAGCGTCACTTCCGGCCTGTGAGCGGACGGAACGCGCGTGCCGGGCCGTGTGCCGCAGCGCGGCGGCGATGCTGGCGGGCCCGGCTGGGACGTTCCTCCATGACATGGACTTGAGCTGGAGCGGGCCGGGCTGGTTGCCCTTGACGTGACCAGGTAGTGCGCGCCCCGGGTCGCGTACGCGCAGCCGCGGCGGGGCGTCGGCGGCGCACTCGGCAGTCGCCGCGTGCGACCGCCGAGCCGCCAGCATCGCGCACACCGCGATTGCCAGGACCGGCACCAGCGGGTAGCGGAGCCCGCGCAGGTCCGCGGATCGAACGGCTATGCAAAGGCCGTGCCGGGCCGGCGCGACCACGGTGCACTGCCGCGGAGATTTTGGATACCCAGGTAAACCATCGGCCCTTGGTGGGCGACTTATGTATTGGCGCTGCTAGGACCCGCACTGCCTCACCACGGTTGACGCCGAGGTTTCAGGGTCTAGGGTCTAGGTCGCGGAGCTTTTTCCGGCACGAGGAGGTGGGACGTGGTGAGAAGACTGGCCACGGTGTTGCTGGTGGCTGGCTCCACGCTAGCGGCAACTTTGGCGACCGCGCCGAGCCTGGCGGCTGCGCCCGCCAGTACGCCACGCTGGATCTTGCACATTGACCGGTATCCGGGTGGTATCTCGAATGGTGTCCGGGCTATGGTCTCGCCGCAGGCGATGGCCGCCCGGGCGGCGAGGCGCGCGATATCGGGTGCGCCGGCGTCGGTTTCTTTTGGGCCGAACGTTCAGATGAATACCGATTCCAGCCCGCCGTTGCCGCAGAACGAGACGGCGGTCGCGGTCAGCCTGGCCAACCCGAAGGTCGCGGTGGCGGCCGCTAACGACTATGTCAGCGGCGGGAACGTCGTCATGCGCACCTCCGACGGGGGCCGGCACTGGAAGACGACCCGGGTGACGCCGTTCTTCAACGGCACGCGTGACGTGTGTAATGGCGGCGACCCGTCGGTGGCCTACAGCCGGCGCGACCACGTGTTCTACATGGGCCAGCTGTGCTTCTTCCGGACCCAGCCGTTCTCCGAGGTGCAGGTCTACGTCTCGCGTGACAACGGCCGCACCTGGACGCCCGGGCGGCAGGCCGCGCGCGCGGCGACCAACTTCGACTACAGCACTGGTACCGTCGACGCGTCGATCTTCAACGACAAGGATTACATCGCGGTCGACAACACCCCGACGAGCCCGCATTATGGCCGCCTCTACGTCGGCTATACGAAGTTCCACCTGCTGCCCAGCGGGTTCTCTGACTACTGCCCGCTGCAGCTCTCTTACACCGACTCGGTGAACATGGCGAACCCGGCGCTGACGACTTTCCAGCACACCGCCATCCAGCCCGATAACCCCGGCGGCGACGGCACCGGCTCGTCGGCGAACCAGTTCTTCACGCCGCAGGTCGAGAGGAACGGCGCCCTCGACGTGGCCTTCATGTCCGAGGACTGCAACGACTCATTCGACCCGCACGTGTTGTTCCAGCGGTCCACCGACGGCGGCCAGTCCTTCTTGCCGCAGGCCGTCCAGGTCGACAAGCCCGGCCAGTACATGGACTTCCTCGACGCCGCCAAGGACGACACCCTCCCGCCCACCTTCTTCCGGGCACCCAACACCCCATCGATCGCCTACGACCCGCGAAACGGGTCGCTGACCTTCCTGTACCAGAACAACATCAACCGGCCGGTGTCGAAGGCGGACATCTCCTACCAGCGGTCCACCGACGGCGGGCAGACCTGGTCCAACGCGCGCGTCCTGTCGGTCAACGCATCAGGCAATCCCGCCCGCAATGACCAGTTCTTCCCGTGGGTCGCCGCGGCCGGCAACGGGAGCCTGTACGCGATCTGGTTCGACCGCAGGCTCGCCCCCGGGAACGTCCGCATCAACACCTGGGAGGCGCGATCGCCCAATGGCGGCGTCACCTGGACCAGCCGCCGGATCAGCACCCGCTCCTGGAATCCCAACCAGGGGTTCTTCAGCAGCGGGGCGTTCATCGGGGACTACAACGGCATCGCGGTGAGCAGCACCAACGTCTACCCGGTGTGGACGGACGGGCGGAACAACGCGATCGCCAGAACCGGCATCGGTGAGACGGACATCTTCACCGACGTCGAACCCAGGTAACACCGGCTCCTTGGGGGCGCACCGCCAGACGGCGGGGCGTCCCCAAGGACGCGGGGCGGATCCTCCGCAGCCGGCGAGGTTCCGGCGACCGGAACCGCCCGCTCGCCGGGCGCGTCCAACCGGCATGAGGACAGGTATTCTCCCGGCGCTGTCAGCCGCGCGGTACTTGCTGGTCGCGCTGCTGTGCGCCGTAGCGGCCACAGCATGCGGGAGCGTGCGCGCCTCCGGCCAGGCGAACGCCGCCGCGGCCGGGCACGCCTCGGCGGGCACGGGCCCCGCCGCCGCCCGGCTGGTCATCGAGATAACCAGCCACCCGGGCGCCAAGCCGCAGCGCTGGACCCTGACCTGCGATCCAGCCGGCGGGACCCACCCGCGCGCCCGCGCCGCCTGCCGCGTCCTGGAGCACGCGAAGAACCCGTTCGCTCCTGCTGACCCGAGCATGATGTGCCCGCCACCCCCGTCCTCGCCGACCGCGACCATCAAAGGCACCTGGTTCGGCCACCCAGTCGACGCGACCTATACCCAGAACGGGTGCGGCCTGTCGCGCTGGCGCCGGATGTCGCCGGTCTTCCCCTGACTCCAACCCGATCGCGGCTCCGGCAACTTCGACAACGGGCAGATCGAGCTGGCCAGCAGCGTGTCTAGCACCGGGTGCGTGATCTTCCAGGTGCTGAACGGCCAGAAGGTCACCAAGATCCGGAACGGCAACACGGTGTTCCCGGCAACACCGTGCCCAGGAAGACCTCCGGGACTCCCAGCCTGGACATGCCCGGCAGCGGCTAGCGCATGTGCCGCAGGTCAGGCCACCATCCAACGACTGTGCAAAGGCCGTGCCGGGCCCGCGCGGGCACGGCACGTGTTGACCATTCAGTTTTCTATGCCGTAGGTCTTTGCACATGCGAAGTACTCCTGCTTCTATATACGCGTGCTGATCGCCAGCCCCTGGAGTGAGTGGCGTCAGGGGAGCCGTCGGCGCTGGTTGAGCCGGAGGGCGCGCAGCCTCCGGGGGCTCGGGGCCTAAGGCCAACGACTCGGTCCGTTTGGTTACGAAAGGATGATGCCGTGAAGCGACCCTTTATCGGCACCGCAGCATTCGCCGCATTTGTGGTGATTGCTGGGTTCGCTCCGGCCGTCAGCGCGCAGACGCACTCGGTCGCGCAGGGCGGAGCACACATGCGGCCGGCGGCGATGCCGCACGGCGACCAGGACCCCCTCTGCTCAGGCCACGCCTCGCTCTGCGCCGACCCGTACGACAACCTAAACGGGGAGTACGTGGGGCACGATGAGCCCTCGGTCATCTACAAGTCAGGGATACGGGGGTCAGGCAACGACATCACGTATAACCTCACGCTGCCGAAGGACCCGAAGAGGCAGCCCAACAACAGCGGCGCCGGCGGCACCACCTGGTACTTCCAGCTTGCGGCCGACGTTCTGGTTCGGGCTCACCCTCTGCGACACCCAGTCCGCGCCGGAGTTCACCAAGAAGTGCACGCCGGACTCCGACCGCAACAACCTCGTCGGGACGAACCCGGCCGCGCCGGACTACATCGGGAAGCACCCCGGGACCGCGTTCATGGAACTGCAGTTCTACGGCCCCGGCTATGTCCCGCAATTCGAGGGCTTCGGCTGCGCAGCCCGGGTGTACTGCGCCGCGATGACCATTGACAGCCGGACGCTCGACCAGAACACCGGCGTCTTTAACAACAGCGACTGCAACACCTACATCCTCGGCGGGCAGGAGCCGATCAACTGGGCCTACATCACGAAGAGCGGCCACTCGCAGGCCCCGGCGAATCCGCTGTTCACCGGGACCTTCTCGGCGCCGAACTTCGCCGCGGTGAACCCGGACCTCACCAAGGACCTGCTGATGAGCCCCGGGGACCGCGTCCGTATCCACATGCACGACACCCGGGCCGGCTTCCGCATCGACCTCTTCGACCGCACCACGGGCCAGCACGGCTCGATGACCGCCTCGAAAGGCAACGGGTTCGGGCACATTCTGTACCAGCCGAACTCGTCGACCTGCCATATGGCGCCGTACGCGTTCCACCCCGCGTACAGCACCGCGAACACGCGGGGGAACACGTGGTCCGCGCACACCTACAACGTGGCCTTCTCCGATGAGATCGGCCACTTCGAGAACTGCATCCAGATCGACGCGAACTTCAACTGCGCCGTCCCCGGCGCGCAGGACGCGGGCAGTGGGCTGGACCCGGATGACGACAACGGCTTCTGTGTCCCGGGGTCCGATTCCACCCTTGTCCACATCAACGGCTGCTTCTCGGCGGACGGCGACTGGGACGGCCAGTCGTACCAGAAGGACTGGCCAGGCACCAACCCCAACCCCGCCAGGGACCGGAGGCTGCACCCCACCTCCGTCCTGTTCACCAGCCCGCTGACGAGGCATGGGACAAGGAACTATTCGACCGTCGCCTTTGAGACCGACCTGCCCAGGAACGAGGCCTCGGACTCGCAGGACAATCCGCCGTTCTGCGACAGGACCACCGGCGCGAACTGCGTCAACCCGCCGAACGGTGCGAATTTCTACCCGTTCTACTCGACGAGAATGGCCAACGGCACGTGCACGTGGCAGGAGGGCGGCGCCTTCATTCCGGGGACCATCAACGATTTCGGAGGGAGTTCTACCACTGAGTACGGCCCGCTCCTGAGGACGGTCTATCCGGCCGCGAGCGCCTCAGGCCCCACGACCGTGACGCTAATCAACAACTTCAACAGCGGCGACATGAAGAACCCGTGCCGGGTGAGGGGGTTCCACTAGAATCCGGTCACCGAACGTGAAGGGGCGGCTGCCTGGGCAGCCGCCCCTTCGTTGCGTTGAGGCCGGCGGTGGCCGCGGCCCGAGGCCGCCCGAATCGTTATGCCGCTGGGCTGGCGGGCTTGCGGTGCATGCGGTAGTGGAGGACGAGGAAGGGCAGGCCGAAGACGGAGAAGGCGTGCTCGGCCCGCAGTTCGCCGTCGCGCGTATAGACGTCGAGCCGTTCGGCGAAGCCGTGAACCGCCAGCACCGTAAG
Source organism: Streptosporangiaceae bacterium (assembly GCA_036005525.1). Taxonomy (GTDB): domain Bacteria; phylum Actinomycetota; class Actinomycetes; order Streptosporangiales; family Streptosporangiaceae; genus UBA9676. The sequence continues at coordinate 9,993 of DASYQM010000068.1, read as the reverse complement.
GTCCCTGGTGGCCGGGTCGATGTAGGCGAGGTAGTGGCCGGGCTGGTCGTCCTCGCCGCGGCTGGTCAGGACGAGGCCGCGACCGGGGCGGGCGCGCGGCAGCAGGGTGGCGGTGAAGCTGGCCTGCGGCAGCGGGAAGCCGACGCTGACGTACCCGCGGCCACCGTGCCGGTAGGTGGTGTAGATGCCGACGTAGATCGGCTCGTCGGTATCGGTGAACGACCGGATCCAGCCGCGGATCGCCACGGCGCCGCTATCGGCCGGCGTGATGGTGTCGATCCGGCTGCGGATGCCCCGCTGTGTCTCGCGCTGGTTCATCGGCACGTTCGCCTGGCCCAGGGGGCGGGCGACCACGTTCCGGTAGAGCAGGTAGCCGGGCCGCACCCACAGCCGCCACTGCGGCGCGATGTCGAGGGTGAACCGGGTGGTGTGCTCGTAGAACTCGCGGACCAGCGGGTCGATGCCCGCCGGGTCGAACTCCGGGCCGGCCAGCTCGTCCACCGAGGCGACGATGCCGACGTCGGGTGCGTCGGCGACGTAGCGGCCGCCGAGCACGCCGGCCAGCTCGTGGACGTAGCCGGTGCCGACGTACCGGGACCGGGCTTCCCGCGGCACGATGAACGGCAGGTCCTCCGCCCGGACCCGCTCGGCGAGCAGGCTCACCTGCGCGTCGCGGAAGACCAGCGCCGACGCCACCCGGTACGCCACCATCGTGGTGCTGGCGACCACCGACGCCGGCACCGGGCGCTGGCGCGCCCCGAGCGCCCAGCCCACCCCGGCTCCGAACAGCGGCCCGAGCAGCACCTTCTGCGGGCGGATCCCGAGCAGGCCGCCCAGAGCCCCGGTCGCCGATCCCACCGCGACCGGCCCGGCGCCGGTCAGGCGCCCGGCCGCCCATCCGAGCGGGGCGACCAGCGCGGCGCTGGCCGCGATCCGTGACCACAGCGGCGGGATCTCGCCGGGACGCTGCCGGGCGCGGGCCACCGCGTCTGCCACCGCCAGCCCGGCCGCGCCGGCGGCCGCCCCCAGGGCGGCGGCCCGCGCGCCCCGGTGACCGGCGAGGGCGGCCCCGGCCACGCCGCCGATGACACCGGCCGTGATGACCGAGCTTGTGCGCGGCGCCGCTGCCCCCCGTTGGTCCGCTGTCATCCTCACAACGTACGGCACTGCGAAGCCGCAGGTGGCCGCGCCGGCCGACGCTAGCCGTGGGACTTGCCGTCGTTTAACGTGTCCGTCATGGACGATGCGTCGCTGCGCGTCTCGGACGCCGACCGCGAGCAGGCCATCGCCGCGCTTCGCGAGCACCTGCTCGCGGGGCGCCTGACGCTCGCGGAGTTCTCCGAGCGGGTTGAGGCCGCGCTGACGGCCCGGGTGGGCGGGGAGCTGGCGCGTGTCCAGGAGGATCTGCCCGCCGTTGTCCCGGAGGCAGCCGGTTCGCGCCGCAGGCCCGCACGGTTCACGGCGGCGTTGTTCGGCCGTGCCGTGCGGCGCGGCCGGCTAAGGCTGCGCGGGCGGGCCGTCGCCGCCAGCGTCTTCGGCGATCTCGACTTCGACCTGCGGGAAGCCACCATCGACCACCGGGAGACGGCGGTGACCGTCCTGGCGGCGTTCGGCAACGCCGATGTCTACGTGCCGGAAGGCGTCAACGTCGACGTCGGCGGGATCACGATCTTCGGGCATCACCGGGACTGGGGCCGCGACTCCGGCCGCCCTGACGCCCCGACCGTCCATGTGCGCGTGCTCGGCCTCGCCGGGACCGTCGACGTCTGGCGGGTGCCGCAGGACATGCAGGGCAGCAGCTACAGCGAGATCTTCCGCCAGCTCGAGGACCGCCGGCGCGAGCTTCCCGGGTGAGGCGGCCGGTACCGGAGCCGGACCCGGTCCTCACCACCCAGCGGCGGCGGCTGTTCGCTGCTCGCGGGATCGCCCCGAACAGAGGGGGCCGGGCCGGGCTTGGGGGCGGGAGAGGTGCGGCGGGGTCCGCGCTGGCCGCTGCTTGTGGACAAAGGCATGGCGCAGCTCGGCGTATGGCTCGCGCGGGTCGTAGAAGTTCCGGTACATCTCGGCCAGTTCCGTCTGGCGGTAGACGTCGAGCGGCTGAACCGCGGCGGCGGCGGCCAGCTGCTGCGCCTTGGCGGCCAGCCGCGATGGATAGTCCGGGCTGCTGGCCAGCTGCTGTGCCCTGGCGGCCACCTGAGCGCGGTAGGCGGCAGCCCCGCCGCCGATCACCCGGTCGACCAGGCCGCACCGCAACGCCGACGCGGGGCTGACCGGCAGGCACGCGTCGGTGAGCCGGGCCGCCTCTTCCGCGCCGACCCGGCGGGGCAGGGTGTAGGTCCAGTACTCGGAACCGTGCAGGCCCATCAGGCGGTAGTGGGGATTGAGCACCGCGCCCGCACGGCACCAGACCTCGTCGGCGGCGAGCGCGAGCATGAGGCCCCCGGCCGCGGCGTTCCCCGCGAGCGCGGCGACCGTGAGCCGGTCGGTGGTGGTCAAGATCGCCTCCACCAGGTCGTTGATGGCGTTGATGTTCCGCCAGGACTCCGCCGCGGGATCGTCGGCGGCCTCGATCACGTTCAGGTGGATGCCGTTGCCGAAGACATCTCTCTGCCCGCCGAGCACGATCACGCGGACGGGGCGGCGCTGAGCGTACCGGTAAGTGGCGAGCAGCCGACGGCACTGGGCGGTGCTCATGGCGCCGCCGGGGAAGGAGAACTCCAGGTAGCCTACGCCGCCGGACTCGCGGTAGGTGATCTCCTGGTACGTGTGCCGGCCTGCCGGCATTGCCAGTGGCGCGTCGACCTCCGGCACACCGGCGGCTGCTTCGCCGAGCGCCAGCGTCGCCGGCAGCTTGATGGTGACCGGCCCGCCGGGGACCGGGCGGCGGCGCAACTGCGGGATCCAGACCGCGCCGTCCACGGTCGCCCGGCAGATCGCCCCGCCGCGGCGCGCCACAATCGCCCCTGGCTCACCCCGCAGATGATCTTCCTCGTGCCCGCCGAACAGGAAGTACTCGGTCCCGGCGATCACGTCGAGGACACCGGGCCTGGAGTCGGCCGCCCGCAGCTTTGCCAGGACCGAGTATGTGGGCTCGGCCCGCCAGTTGATCTTGCGGTGCTCCTGCCGGCACGGCGGGAGCAGCCCGCCGGTGACTCCGGGACGGCTGTAGTCCAGCGGCTCGGGCCGGTAGCTGCCACCCTCGAACCGCGTGACCGCCAGCAGCAATGCGTCCATCGCCGCGTCCGCCACCTCGGTGCGGTACACCGAGCTTTTCGAGCAGCGGGGCATCGGGAACTCCACGCTGGCCCAGATGTCGCCGGCGTCCATCTCCGCGTTCGCCTGGAGCACCGTGACCCCCCAGCGGCCGGCACCCTCCATGATCGCCCAGTCGAGCGAGGAGGGACCGCGGTCACCCCTGGGCCCGGGGTGGACGATGAAACAGGGCCGGGCCGACCAGACGTCGGCGGGAATCGCCGTGGTGAGCATCGGTGCGATGACCAGATGCGGGTCGCAGCGGCGTACCGCGTCCCGCATGACGTCGTCCCCCAGCGCGAGCTCGACCGACACCTCGTGGCCGCGGTCGGCGAGCTCGACGTGTGCGCGCTGGGTCATGCTGTTGTAGGCGCTCGATATCAGCAGAATCCGCATGTGCTTCCCCCGTGGCCCGATCCGGACCCCCGTCCGGCGCATCCCGGTTGTGTCACTACGGAGCGCGGCGTGCCGATCCAGATACACCCGCACGTGGCGTGCGTCGTCACGCGTCAAGGGCGGGCCGCAGAAGCGGCCCGCCCTTCGACAGCAGCCGGATGCTCAGCCGCCGTTGAACGGGGCCACCAGCGGGTTGGTGCTCGAGTACAGCCCAGCAGGGTTCGGGTACCAGACCCACACGTGCATCGTGGTGAGGTCGGGGTGCCAGAACGTGAACTTGGCTCCCGTGTGCGGGGCCGTCTTCGGGCACGTATTCGAGTTCTTGTCCGGGATGAAAGTGCCGTCGGCGTAGTGACAGGCAGCGGGGAAGAGCCCGAACGTCGCGTTCGGCAGCGGTGGCGTCTTCGGGATCTTCGGGAACACCCATTCCAGGGCACCGAGCTGCCACGTGTTCCCATGGTGCTCGTAGACCAGGATCTGCGGCTTGCGCACGTTGAACCCCTGGACGTGGGGGTTCATGAAGTGGAACCCCATGTTCGGCATCATCATGGTGATGATCTGGTAGCCGTCGGCCTTGGCCCTGCCCAGGTTCGTGGCGTACTTCGCGGTCGCCAGCCGCGCCGCCGCGAGCTGCCCGGTAAGCGTCGTCCCCGCCAGGTCACCGGCCATTTGCGGGTCGGCCATTTTGGGGTCGCCGCCCATTTTCGGGTCACCCGCACCTACCGGGCTGCTGGTAACTCCGCCCGGGACGGGGAACAGCTGAGACTGTCCCCAGGCCGGCGCCATCCACATGGTGACCGCCACGATCACCGCGGCGATGGCGCCGAGCCGCGCCATGCGCATGGTTCGCATCTGCCTTCTCCTCTCCTAGGACCCCTCTTGGACCTGGTAGATGTGCTCGGCGACCAGGCCGTGAGCCTCCCGGTGGACGTCGGCCGCGGCCCCCGCCGACGGGGCCTCGACCAGGCAGAACACCCGTCCCTCTCGCTCATCGACCCAGTACCGCAGGTACCGCACGTCGTGGGCGGGCTGCGTCCGCAGGTCGGCGAGATGGGCCTTGGCCACGTCATCCATCGCCACGCCTCCGGCGATCTCGTGAACATCCATGAAAAGCGGCACTGTCGGCCTCCCTTTCCGGTCGTCGGGAATGTCGCAACGACCGTAAGCCGCCCAGGTCAGCGGATGAATCGGGAGAAATGCCCGGCTTGGCCGGGAAGGTACCTAGGTTGGCGGGAGGAATGCCTAGGTTGGGGGGTTCGGCGAGGCCATCCAGGCGGCGATCTGGGCCCGCGAGTTGAAGCCGAGCTTGTTCAGGATGCTGCGGACGTGGCTGTCGACGGTCCGCTCGGAAATGAACAGGCGCGTTCCGATCTGCTTGTTGGTCAGGCCGTCGGCGACCAGCCGTGCGACGTCGGCCTCGCGCTTCCCGAGCGGCCCCGCCGCATCGTCTGAGGCCACGGCGGCAAGATGAGCGGGCCTGCCAAGCGCGAGCCCCGTCGCCGTATCGCGGCCCAGGCATTTTCCGGCCGTGAACTCGGCCGCGAACCTGGTCGTCCCGAGTGCCGCGACCACCGACTCTTCGGCCTGGGCCAGCAAGGGGGCAAGGAATGGCATGACGTCGGCGCCAGCTTCCCTTCGCACCGTATCCGCGGCCCCGAGCAGCTGCGCCGCGAGCCGCGGCTGGCCAGAAAGTGCGGCGTGGCAGCCAGAGGCGTCAAGCAGATAAAACAGCGCCACCCGGTCATCGATCTGGTGAGCGATCCGCAGCGCCTCTGCGAGCAGTGGCCTTGACTCTTCGAGATCGCCGACGTTCAGCGCAGCTGACGCCAGGTTGAGGAGCATCATTTCAAGGCTGTAGAGGTCACCCGCCCTTCTCGCCTGGCGCGCTCCTTCTGAGGCGGCGGATCGGACCGTAGTGAGATCGGCCTCGAAGAAGGCGTTGAGAGCCCTGGCCTGGAGGACCGCGATCGTGCCGGCGGGGTAATCAATGCGCAAGCTCGTGAGGTGCGCCTCGCCGAGCAAGCGCCTCGCGGATGCCCGATCACCGGCCAGCATCTCCGCGATTGATGCCATCGATAGCGCTTCCGACAGCAGATCCTGCTGTCCCCCCCGCCGGGCAGCCGCCACCGCCGTTTGAAGCGCTGGCCGGGCTGCCGCCGTATCGGCCTTCAGCAAGGCCAGGAACCCGTGCAGGAACCAAGCCCAGGCACGCGCCTGCGGATCGCCATTCCCAATGGCGAGGACCTCACCCAGCCACCGCCTGCCTTCGGTGGTCGCGCGCGTGATCCAGTACCAGCCCAGAGAGGCGGCGAGTTCGATTCCGCGTGCGGCGTCAGCGCGGATCAGGCACCGCTGAAGGACCGCCCGGACGTTGTCGATCTCCAGGTCCGCCCAGTCGAGCCACTCGAGAAGTCGATACCGGCTTTCCAGCGCAGAAGGCCAGAACCTCGACCGGTAGTACTCGGCACACTGCAGCTCGACCGGTTCCTCCTCGCCGGATTCCCGCAGCTTGATCGCCGCGAACTCGCGCATCGTCTCGTGCAGGCGGTAGCAGGCGAAGCCCTTTGCGTCCTCCTTCGTCACGAGGGACTTGTCCACGAGCGATGACAGCAGGTCCAAGGCCTGTGCCGCCGGCACGTCCCCCGATGTGCAAACCGCCTCGACGTCTTCCAGCGTGAACCTGCCCGCGAACGTGCAGGACCGCCTCAGGACCGCGCGCTCACCGTCGGCCAGCAGGTCGTGGCTCCATTCGATGGTGGTCCGGAGCGTTTGATGGCGCGGCAGGGCGGCGCGGCTTCCTCCCGTCAGCAGACCGAACCGGTCGGCGAGGCGATCGAGGATCTGCTCCACGGTGAGGACGCGCGTCCTGACCGCCGCCAGCTCGATCGCCAGCGGGAGCCCATCGAGCCGTCGGCACAGGTCGATGACCGCCGCCTGGTTGGCGGCGGTCAGCCCGAACGAGCCCGACGCCGCCGCCGCCCTCTCCGTGAAGAGCGCGACCGCCTCGTTCTGCTGCAGCCGGGCGAGAGGCTCGGCCGCTCGCGCGGAGGGCAGTTCGAGGGGCGGCACCGGGACTACGTGCTCGCCGGCGACCGAGAGCGGCTCGCGGCTGGTGGCGATCACACGGACGCCCGGCGCGGCTCTCAGGACGTCGGTCACGACCTGACCGACCGCCCCGAGCAGATGCTCGCAGTTGTCCACGACCAGTAGCAGCTCCTTGTCCTGCAGGTAAGAGAGCAGCAGGTTCAAGGGGTCGGTTGCGGCCTGGTCACGCAGGTCCAGCGCCGCCATGGCCGTGTTGCTCACGAGTGCCGGGTCCCGGATTTCAGCGAGCTCGACAAGCCATCCGCCGTCGCGGTAGCCACGACGGAGGTCTGCCGCGGCGCGGATCGCCAGACGTGTCTTGCCCACGCCGCCCGGCCCGACGAGGCTGACCAGGCGGGCCTCGGCGAGCTTCTTCCTGACCTCCGCAACCTCGCGGCGGCGGCCAATGAAGCTGGTCGCCTCGGCTGGAAGGTTGCCCGGGCGCCGGGCGGGCCTGGCCATGACGGTATATATACGGTGCCGCCACCGGCGCCGGATGGGTACCCCATCGGTAATTCCGCCGATGCGGCCGGCGCCGACGCGCTCCTAACGTAACGGGCATGGCTGACGGACCGCCGCTCCACCGAGTAGAGGTCAGTTTCGTCGGCGCCGCACCGGCCTGGCCGGTCGAGCGCGCCTCCGGTGTCAGCGACGTCGAGGTTCACGGTTCCACCCTGCGGTGCCTGGTGTGCGGCAGTTTTCAGCCGTTCCTGGAGGCGTTGCGCGGTCACGAGGTGATCGGCTTCAGCTCGACGTCGGTGTCCGCCGGGGGAGCGCCGCCAGTACCCATGCCGCCACCGGCGCACGCCTAGTGCGGCCGCTAGGGACGCCACTCATGGGCCGCGCGTGCGTCATCGGGGCTGGATCGTCGGGGATCGCATCGTGCCAGGTCCTGCACGCGCGCGGCATTCCTTTCGACTGCTTCGAGGCGGGCTCGGAAGTTGGCGGCAACTGGCGGTATGACAATGACAGCGGCATGTCGTCCGCGTACCGCTCACTGCACGCCGAGTCATCCCGGCGGGGCATGCAGTACACGGCGTTCCCCATGCCGGATGGCTATCCGAACTATCCCAGCCACAGGCTGATCGCGAAGTACCTCGACGATTTCGTGGATCATTTCGGATTCCGCAGCAAGATTCAGTTCCGGACCGAGGTGACCAGGGTGGCGCCGGCAACCGAAGGTGGCTGGGACGTCTCGGTCCGGCAGCGGGACAGCGGGGCAGTGCGGACCGAGCGGTATGGTGCCGTGCTGGTCGCTAACGGTCACCACTGGGATCCGCAGTATCCCGAGCCAGCCTTTCCCGGCGCTGGCACGTTCACCGGTGAGCAGATCCATTCCCACCATTACCGGACCCCCGAGCCATTCGCCGGCAAGCGCGTTCTCGTACTCGGCATCGGCAACTCCGCGTGCGATATCGCAGTCGATTGCTCTCGGGTCGCCGCGCGGACGCTGCTTGCCATGCGGCGGGGCGCCCATATAGTGCCGAAACACCTGTTCGGCATGCCCACCGATCATCTGACGCTCATGCGCCTGGGCACGTCGGTGCCGCTCCGGCTGCAGGGGTCGGCGGTGACGCTGCTGATGCGTATCGCCCAGGGCCCGGTGACGAAGTACGGGTTGCCCAGGCCGGACCGCCGGCTGCTGTGCGCTCCGCCCACGGTGTCGGACAGCCTGCTCAGCAGGCTGGACCACGGCGACATCGTCGTCAGGCCCAACATCGACCGGTTCGACGGGGATGGCATCTGGTTCACCGACGGCAGCGCCGAGCAGGTCGACGCGGTGATCTACTGCACCGGATACAAGATCAGCTTTCCGTTCCTCGATGAAGCCCTGATCGGCGCCGACGGCGACCAGATCCCCCTGTACCGCCGCGTCGTCCCGCCGAAGCTGGCCGGGCTGTACTTCATCGGGCTCGTCCAGCCGATCGGCGCGGTCATGCCGGTAGCCGCGACCCAGTCGGAATGGGTGGCAGACCTGCTCCAGGGCCGCGCGATCCTGCCCCCCGAACCGCAGATGTACACCGAGATCGCCAGGTATCGCGCGATGACCGCCAAGCGGTACGCCCGCTCCGCCAGGGACACCATCCAGGTCGACTTCCTCGCGTACCTGCGGGAGATCCGCAGGGAACGGCGGAGGGGCGCCAGGCGGGACGGGGTCTCTCGCGCGATAACGGCGGGTTCGCCCGCGTCCCCGAGTCTCCAGCGACCCAGCGCACCGCCCCAGGCAGCCGGGCACCGGGCAGCGCCTGCGGGGCTATAGCCCCGTCATGGTCCTCACCTGCCTGCTTACGTGGTCAGCGTCCCTCAGCCGCGACCTTGCCCAGGCACGACGACGACCGGGCAGTGGGCGTGGTGCGCCAGGTGATCGCTGATGGAGCCCAGCAGCAGCCGCGTGAACCCGCCGCCGCCTCGGGAGCCCACCACCAGCAGGTCAGCATCGCGCGAGGCCTCGATGAGCTCCTGGGCGGGGAAGCCGTTCACCGCCCGGACCCTCACCGAAGCGGGCTTGGACCCGCCCAGCTGGGCGGCGGCCTTCGCCACCGCCTCCTCCGCTGCCTGGCGGAGCTTTTCCAGCACGGGCTCGTCCGCGGGAAGAATGACAGGGGCGCCTGTCCAGCCGCTGACCGGGACATCGTGAACGGTCAGCACGGTGAGCGGGACATGGCGGGCCGCCGCCTCGCGCATCGACCATTCCAGCGCCCGGTGAGCGTCATGCGATCCGTCGATGCCCACGGTGATTCCAGGCATTGCCAGCTCCTTCCGGTTGGGGATGTCCGGCCGGGCAGCCGGAAGCTCCGGTTTCAGGATCGGGCTGGCGGCATGCCCATCCCCAGGGGCATTCGGGCAGGGCAAGGCGGCCTTTGGTCCTGGAGGAATCGCGCCCACAAGTGACCAAGGACTCTGGGTGCGGGCAGGCGAGGAGCGCAGGATGGAAGCGCAGTTGGAGGAGCCCGATGCCTGGGTACCCGGAAGGTCAAGGTCGGCGCAGGCGAGCCGTGCCGAGCAGCGGCATCATTGCCGCTGGTGCCGTTGCTGGCTACCTGAGCCTGCAGTGGCTCGGGCGCAACTACGGCGCCACGAGGGCCGAGCGCCGGCGCCGCCTGCCAGGCGATGATCTGATACCTGACCCGATGGCCGTGACGACTCACGCCATCACGATCGGGGCTCCGCCGGAACGGATCTGGCCCTGGCTGGTGCAGATGGGCTGGCATCGCGGTGCGTGGTACACGGCGGAGTGGGTCGATCGGCTGCTGTTCCCCG
>DASYQM010000067.1:0-7817 GCA_036005525.1 Streptosporangiaceae bacterium | reverse complement strand
GCCGGGCCGCAGCCAACATGTCGCGTTCTCTTTTTTGCGCGTCCGCTTGTCAGGCCCGGAAAGATTATTGGTGCAGGTTTCTCCACCCGTCCTCCACCGCCTACACATCACCGCTTCGCGCCGGCGGGCTATGACCAGATTCGGATGAGCTACGAAGCCGCTGGATACGCGCCCAGGCGTGCATCACGACGATCATCAGCCCGCTGCCGGCATCCGCGGGCCAAGGCGGCAGCATTGGCCGCGGCTAGCTGCTGCGGTCAGGCAAGGGCCCGGGCCGGCCGCCGCGGATCTGCCGAGGGCGGCCCGTGAGCCGCGCAGCCGCGGTGCGGGCGGTGCTGGCGCTGATTGTCCTCGCGCTGTCCGCCTTCTACGTCTTGACCAAGCCACCGCGCCTGGGCCTGGATCTGCGCGGCGGTACGCAGATCGTGCTCGAGACCCGCGACTCACCGACCGTGAAGGCGGGCCAGGAGTCCACCGAACGGACCCTGGAGGTGCTGCGCCGGCGTGTCGACGCGCTCGGCGTTTCGGAACCGTCCATCGCCCGGTCCGGTGAGCGCCGGATCATCGTCGAGCTGCCGGGGGTTCAGGACCCGAGGCGGGCCGCCGCGGTCCTGGGCCGGACCGCGCAGCTCGCCTTCCACCCGGTGCTCGGCATCTCTGGGGCACCGTCACCCACCACCGAACGAGCCCGCACCGGCTCAGCTTCCTCAGCACCCGCGGCGCCGTCGCCACAGGGGCCGCAGGCAAGCTCGCCGGGCGCCGCGCCCTCCCCACCTAGCGCAGAAAGCCCGATTGATCGCCGGGGGGAGCTGGTTCTGGCGGACGAGGGTGGTCAGCCGCTGCGCCTGGGCCCGGCCGGGCTGACCGGCGAGGGCGTGGAAGGGGCGGATGCCCAGACCGACCCTCAGGGCGTCGGCGGCTGGTTCGTCACCATCGACTTCCGCGGCTCAGGCGAGCGGGCCTGGGCGCAGCTGACGGGAAAGGCGGCCTGCTCCCCGGCGGGTGACCCGGCCAGGCGGGTCGCCATCGTGCTGGACAACGAGATCATCTCTTCCCCGCAAGTCGATCCTCAGGTCGCCTGCAACGTGGGAATCGCCGGTGGGTCCACCCAGATCACGGGCCGGTTCACCGCGGCCGAGGCTCGTAACCTGGCGCTGCTCATCCGCGGCGGCGCCCTGCCGGTGCCGGTGGAGATCATCGAGCAGCGCACCGTCGGCCCAACGCTCGGGCAGGCCGCGATCGACGCCAGCGCCAAGGCCGCGGCGATCGGGGTGATCCTGACCGGGCTGTTCATCCTCCTCGTATACCGGCTGCTGGGCGCGATCGCCGTCGTCGCGCTGGCCGGGTACGGGCTCATCTCCTACGCGTCGCTGCTCGCCCTCGGCGCCACATTGACCCTGCCCGGTCTCGCCGGCTTCGTGCTCGCCCTCGGCATTGCCGTGGACGCCAACGTGCTGGTGTTCGAGCGCGCCCGGGAGGAGTACGCCGCCAGCGGCGGCAGAAACCTTCGCGCCGCGCTGGCGGCCGGCTTCCGCAACGCGCTCAGCGCGATCGCCGACTCCAACATCACCACGCTGCTCGCCGCCGGGCTGCTGTTCTTCCTCGCGTCCGGCCCGGTCCGCGGGTTCGGTGTCACCCTCTCGATCGGGGTGCTCGCCTCCATGCTCAGCGCCCTGGTCGTCACCCGCGTCCTCGCCGAGTGGGCGGTCAATCGGCGGTCGGTGCGGCGCCACCCGCAGGTCAGCGGGATGGCGAACCTTGGCCGGGTCCGCAGCTGGCTCGCCGCGCGGAACCCGGACCTGATGCGGCACGGGCGCCGCTGGCTGGCCATCTCCGCGATCGCCGTCGTGGTCGCGGTCTCCGGCATCGTGGCGCGCGGGCTCAACTTCGGCGTGGAATTCACCGGCGGACGGCTGATGGAGTACTCAACCAGCACCCCCGTGGACCCGCAGCAGGCTCGGGCGGCCGTCGCCGGCCTCGGGTTCCCCCGCGCCGTGGTGCAGTCGTCTGGAAACGACGACCTCACCGTCCGGGCCCAGAACCTGTCCAACGACGAGGAAACCAAGATCCGGGCGGCCGTCGCCGGGCTGGGCGGCCAGACCACGAAGATCCGCGACGAGCTGATCGGCCCCAGCCTCGGCGACGAGCTGCGGCAGAAAGCGCTGATCGCGCTGGGCGTGGCGCTGGCCGCGCAGCTGCTGTACCTCGCGGCCCGGTTCCGCTGGACCTTCGGCGCGGCCGCGGTCATCGCGATGGCCCACGACGTGATCATCCTGGTTGGCATCTTCGCCTGGCTCGGCAAGCCGATCGACGGGGTGTTCCTGGCAGCGCTGCTCACCGTCATCGGGTACTCGGTCAACGACACCGTGGTGGTCTTCGACCGGGTGCGGGAAATGTGGGCCGCTGCCGCGCGGAGGATGCCGTTCGCGCAGGTGATCAACCGGGCTGTGCTGCAGACGGTGCCCCGCACCGTGAACACCGGCCTCGGTGCCGTGTTCATCCTTTCCGCGCTCGCGCTGCTCGGCGGCGACTCGCTGACCGACTTCGCCGTCGCCCTGCTCATCGGCATCGCCGTGGGTACCTACTCCTCGATGTTCACCGCATCTCCCATCGCCATCGAGCTGCAGGCGCGCAGCAACGCCCCGCCGCCCCGCCTCACCACCAAGAGCCCGGCCACGGCCACCTCCACCAGGCCCCACGCCACCCAGGCCAGGCCCGTGCGGCACCGGGACCCCGGCGATTCCGGCGCCCGGATCTAGGCACGGGGACGTGGGCTGCCGGCGATTAGTTCTTCCCGGCCGACAGGGACATCCCCGCATCCGGATGTGACCGAGCCGCGGCGCGATCGACCGCGTCACGCTCGAAGCCCCGCCGGAGCAGTGCCCGGGCGGTGGCCAGACCGGCGATCCCGCCGCCCGTCACGAGCACCCGCGGGTTGCCCATCTTGTCCTCCAGGCATCTGAATCTGCGGCGAGCGGGCGACGATCTGCTCGGCGATGTGCTCGGCGTCACTGCCAACCCCGCCGAGCAGCGAGGAGGTGAACGCCGACAGGAACCACAGCCCCAGGAAGTACAGGCCAGGCTGGGATCCGACGACGCCGCGGTGGTGTACCGGGGCGCCGTGTTGGTCGAAGACAGGGAGGTCGACCCAGGCGAAGTCGGGCCGGAACCCGGTGCACCACAGCACCGTCGTCACGTCCATGACGCGACCGTCCTCCAGTACCGGGAAGCCGTCCTGGACGCCGACCGTCCTCGGCACCCGCTCGACCCCCGCGGCGGCGAGCTCCTTGGGCCGCACCCGTTCCAGCGGCGCGGTGGTGATCAGGGCCTTGGGCCGTACCTTGCGGCCGATCGGGGTCTGCACGGTCAGCACCCGGGAGGCGAACCACCAGAATGGGGGGGTGAGCAGCTGGTCCCATCTGCTGCCGGTGCGGACGGGGAGGTGGCCGGTGGCCGGGCCCGATAGCCACGTGCGGTGGGTGCCGGAGAGTTCGACGGCGATCTCGGCTCCGGAGTTGCCGGCGCCCACCACCAGCACGGCGCCTGCGGGGAGCTGGGACGGGTTCCGGTAACGGATGGGGTCCAGCTGCAGGATGCCCGGGTCCAGCTCGCCGGCGAAGGCGGGAACCCGGGGCTTCTGGTAGGCGCCCGACGCCACCACCACGTGGTCGGCCAGGAGCCGGCGGTCGCCCGCGGCCACCATGTACCGGTCCCCGTCCCTGGAGAGCCGGTCCACGCGGACGCCGGTGCGCACCGGCAGGCCGAACTGGGTCGCGTAGGCCTCCAGGTAGTCGGCGACCTGATCTTTGGTGGGGTAGGAGAAGGCGGGTGCGGGGAAGGGCATCCCCGGCAGCCCGTCGTAGCGGGCCGGGGTGAACAGGTGCAGCGAGTCCCAGCGCTGGCGCCAGGCATCGCCGGTCCGCTGGCTGGCGTCCAGGATCACGAACCGCCGCCCTCGCCTGGCCAGGTGGTAGCCCACCGCCAGGCCCGCCTGGCCGCCGCCGACGATGACCGTCTCGAACCGCTCCGGGTCCGTGGCCGGGGCTGTCCGCAGGTCGCGTTTCTGGTCAGCGGCTTGCCGGTTCATGGCTGCCGCCTCGGGCTCGACGAGACCGGGGCGAGGGCGGCGCTCAGCGCGCGCAGGAACGCTTCGGGCTGTTCGGCGGCGGGGTCGTCGGCGGCGTCCTCGATCACGTGCAGCGGCCAGCCATAGCGGGCGCTCGCGGCCTCGGCGACCCCGAGGCGCACCTGCCGGTCGTGCCGTCCCCAGACCAGGGTCGTGGGCACGGTGATCCGCGCCAGCTCCGCCGGTGGGATCAACCGCAGCCCGAGCTGCGGCATCAGGCTGCGGAGCGAGGCCTTCTGGCCCGGGCTGCGGGCACGGTCCAGGGCGTACGCTTCCAGCAGCGCCCCCCGCTCCCCCAGCTGCTCGCGGTACCCGTCCAGGTCGGCCATGCACTGGCGGAAGAGACGCTCCTGGGTGCGCTCGGTCTGTCGCACCATGACGCCGATCATGGCGAACGCGAACCTGGGCGCCGGCCGGAACCGGCCCAGCCCCAAGCTGTCCGCAAGCACCAGCCGGGCGACCCGGTCATCGTGGCCGGCGGCGAAGCGGGCCGCAATGGCGCCGCCCAGCCCATGCCCGACCAGCGCCGGCGGCGACGGGCAGGTCCGCTCGATCAGCTCGCCGAGCCAGGCTGCCACCCGCCCGGTGTCCGGCGGGTCGCCGGCCACCACCGAGGCGCCGTGCCCAGGCAGGTCGGGCACAACCACCCTGTGGGTCCGCACCAGGTCCGGGGTCACCCGCATCCAGCAGGCCGCGAACTCGGCGGCGCCGTGCAGCAGCAGGACGGGCGGGCCGTCGCCACCCTCCAGCACCGCGGTCGAGACGCCGGCCAGCTCCAGCCGCCGCTCGGCGACCGGAATCCCGGTCAGCAGGCGTTCGCGGGCGGCCTCCCCGCCGGAGCGCGGGGTGCGGGCCTTCTCGTCGCGCTGCCGGTTCGTCCTTGCCTCTTCATGGCCGCGGGTCGTGATCATCGCTTGCTCCTCCACGCAGCTGTTGTGCGCCGGTATTGCGACAATGCGACCTGACCGGAAGAGACGCATCGGCGAAACTACCCAACTTCGGGCAGTTGGCCACGTAGGTGGTTCCCGCCGGGGTCGTCAGATGAGCTGGTGCTGGTAGGCGTAGGCCGTCGCCGCAGCACGCGACGACACGCCCAGCTTTATGAACGTGTTGCTCACGTGCCGGTCCACTGTCCGCTCGCTGAGGAACAGGTCAGCGGCGATCGAACGGTTGGTCTGGCCAGCCGCTACCAGGCGCAGCACCTGCAGCTCACGCTGGGTCAACACCCCCGCCGCCCTGCCGGCCGGCTTCTGAGTCAGCGCATCCACCCTGGCCAGGTCCGCCGCGGCCCCAAGCTGCCGGAACACCCAGCACGCGGCATCGAGTTCCATCTCCGCGCCGTCCTCGTCACCGAGATGGTGGCAGGCCAGCCCGATCAGCACCCTGACTCGCGCCGCCTCGTACGGCACATCCAGGTCCTGCCAGGCCGCCCACGCACGGCGCAGATGCTGCAGAGCAGCTCGCGCATCGCCCTCGCCGAGGAAAACGGCCCCCCGGGCATGCGCGGCCACCGCCCCCAGCAGCGGCGCGGCCAGATCGTCCGCCAACTGCGCCAGCTCGTCGGCCGCGGCGCGGGCCGCGTGAACGTCGCCCGCAGCGAGGACGATCTCGACGTAGGCGGCGAGCAGCTTGGACCGGGCCACACGGTCCTGCGCCTCGTCCAAGACCCGGCGGATCGCCGCAGCCGCGGCATCGACCTGCCCCTGCGCCAAACGCAGCTCGGCCAGGCCCGGCTGCGGCTCCCGTCCGAGCTGGCTGGCCCGGCGGTAGGACTCCTCGGCCTTGACAAACTCGCCGCGCAGCCGGTGGAGCTCAGCCTGCTGGTAGAAGGCCATCCCGGCCGCCGGCTGACCAGGCGACTCGGAGAGCCGCTCGCACGCCCGCTCCGCCTCCTCGATGGCGTCCGGCCAGGCGCCATGCAGCTGCATGATCTCGGCACGGTGTACCAGGCACTGGCCACGGAAGGGGACCAGATCCGGCTGGGACGCACACCAGTGCGTCAGCGCTGCCGTCCACTGGCGGGCCCGGCGCAGATCGAAGATCTCCTGGCACGTCTCGATCACGGCGCAGTAGACGATCCCCGCCACGACCGGCGACACTTCGCCGGCCTCAACGGCGACCATGACCTCATCCAGCAGCGCCACGCCTGCGGCCGTCTCACCCAGCGGGATCATGGACCCACCAAGACCGAGCCGGGCGAGCGCGATCAGGTCCGGGTCGCCGAAGCGTTCGCCGATCTTGGCCGCCTGGCCGAAGGTGGCAGCGGCCGCCGCGGCGTCGCCCTCGGCCATCTGCTGCAGCCCGGCCGGGAACAGCAGGTAGCCCCGTTCGACACAGTCTTGCGGGAGGCCATCGAGCAGCCGGTTGGCCCGGGCGACCCAGCCGCTACCACGGGCCACCTCGCCCCGGTTAAAGAAGTTAAAGGCCAGCCAGAACGCGCCTCGAACAGCTCGCTCCACGCTGCCCCGGCGCAAGAACTCATGATGCGCACGCGCCCCGACGTCGACGCAGGCCTCATCCCTCCCGGTCAGGTACGCGGCCGTCGCCAGCAGCTCCAAGTCCTCCGCCTCAAGCGGAGACTCCCGGTCGGCGGCCGACAGCAGGGCGAAGGCATCCCCCCAGGCCCGGTGGCCGAAGGACTCCCGGCCCCGATCGAGGGCGCCAGCCGCCGTCATACACCCTCCCAGGCCCCCTGGATGCTCCACCCGATAGCACCGCGCCCAGACCGCCGGCCCATCTCCTGGCACTTTACCGGCCCAACCCGGACAGCTGGAAAGACCAGATGAGGCGTGCTCCCGCCGTCACGCCGTTCCCAAGTATCCCCAGTCAAGGGCCGTGATCTTCATGATCGGGCAGCAGTGGCAGGCGGACGTGTGCTCGAGCCGTCGTCGCCGGACCGGGGCGTCTCAGCCGGGTCCGCCGCGCACATGGCTGCCAATCGGAGGACGGCACGTGCCGCACTGCGACAGAGCTTGGCTGCAACTGGCGGCCATCAAGATCATAAAGTGCGTAGTTGCCTGATGGAGCTAAGGTGCAGCTAGGGGGACTCGAAACCCTGGCCTCTTGCATGCCATGCATGTCAAGCAACCCGCCTGCCAGGGCATTAGAAGCATCTAGCTGCGAAGATAGTGCACCGGTGCCTGTAAGTGCCTGCCAGTCACCCTGTGATGGCTGTCCACTCGGCTATCCACCGGCCCGTGATCACATACTGGCCTTGTGGGCAGTCCTGGCAGTTTCGTAGTACGATTCCTCGGTGAGGTTCTCCGCTCGGCCCTGCGTCACGGCATCGCGAGCGAAGATATCCACCACGCCATCATCAAGGCCGTCGCCCTCGACGAAGTGGGCGATGACCCGGTCCGCTGGCTGGTCCTTGGGCCGGACCGGGCCGGGAACCTGCTCGAACTGGTGGTGATGGACCGCCACGCCGGCCCGGCGGCTATACACGCCATGCCAATGCGGGCCACCTGCCGGCGACTGCTGCCGAAGGGCAGGCGAGAACAGACATGAACCATGGCCAGCACAAGGACGGCACGCCGATCACCGATACCGACATCGAGGCGATGGCCGATGAGGCCGAGCGTGGCTACGACTTGGACACGCTGCTGCGGCGCAGGCGGGGCGGGCGACCTCCGCTGGGTTCGGCGGCGGCCTCAGTCGAGTCGGTGCGGCTGGACCCCGAACTGAAGCGCGC
>DASYQM010000066.1:0-7713 GCA_036005525.1 Streptosporangiaceae bacterium | reverse complement strand
GCCGCGGATCTCCAGGGTCGTCCACCCGGATGACGTCGGTCACCCGCCCAGTCTGGCCGGCTCGCGAGCCGCGTCCGGCCAGGCGGAGCCGCGGCGCCAGGCCGGGCGGAGCGGTGGCGCCGGCCGGGCGGAGCATCCCGCGGCCAAAAAGGGCAATCGGCGTCAAACCACACCCCCGGTCCGCTACAGTCGTGCCCGCGAAGACCCAGCAGGCGCGGCGCCCGCGACGACACCGCCGGGCTTGCGGGGCTCCCGCAACGGGGAGCCGCGGTCTGTTGCCGGTGCGCCGCGGCCCTTTCTCTAAGAGATGCCGTGAACGCTGGACGGAGCACACGGGGCCGCAACTACCGCCCGGAGCGCAAGCGCCGGACGCGCACAGCCGCGCTGACCGGCCTCGCGGCTGCCATCGCCGTCGCCTTCCTGCTCGCGCTCGGCGCCCGGGCCGTCGTCGCGCGCGCCGCCTGCACCAGCCATCCGGTGGTCGTGCACGTGACCACCTCCAGCGACATCGGCCCGGTCGTCCGCCACCTCGGCCGGTACTTCAACGGCCTGCACCGGCAGGTGAGCGGCCGCTGCGTTCAGGTCGTGATCACCACCGGGCCGCCGGGGACGGTGGCGGCGCAGCTCGCGGGAACAGTCCCCCGGCACGGACCGCAGCCGGACGCCTGGGTTCCCGATTCGAGCCTGTGGGCTGGGCTCGCCAGCCGGGCAGCGGCCGGCGCCGGGCGTGCCCGGCCAACCGGCATCACACTCGCCAGAACGGCGCTGGTCATCGTGATGCCGCGGCCGGCCGCCGCCCTGGCGCCCGTCTTCGGCAGCTCGGTCAGCTGGAAGTTCCTGCTCCCCCAGAGCGCCGGTGGCCCGGCGTCCGCGCTGGGGCTGCACGTCGAGTTCCCCGACCCCGCCACCAGCGCAACGGGCCTCGTGGCGCTCACCGAACTCCGGCGGCTCTCCGGCCGGGGGGCTGCCGCGCGGGCGGCGCTCGCTGGGTTCGCCGTGCATGTCCAGGTCGAGCCGGCCGACGGCCACCCCCCGCTCGCGCCGCTGGCCACCTGGGCACCGCTGCCCAGGGCCGGTGCCACCTCCGCGCCGGTGACCATCACCACCGAGCAGGCGGTGGTCCAGTTCGACCGCGCGCACCCCCGCCGGCCACTCGCCGTGCGCTACCCGGCCGAGGGCAGCCAGGAACTCAGCTACCCCTATGTGCTCACCACCACCAACCCGCTCACCGTGGCGGCGGCCGGCAAGTTCGGCGCACTGCTGCGATCGGCCTACGCCGCCTCGTACGTGCGTTATGCGGGCTTCCGCTCGGGCAACGGCGTGGCCGGCAGCTGGCCCGCTTCGTTCGGGCTGACCAGGGGTGGCCCGCACCTGCTGCGGCCGCCGACGCCGCCGCAGGCAGAAACGGCCCTCCGCACCTGGCAACGTCTCAGCCTGGGCTCTCGCGACCTCGCCCTGATCGACATCTCCTCGGCAATGGCCATCCGGGCCAGGCCCGGCGGGCCGGATCTGGAACGGGTGCTGTATCGCGGCGCCGGATCCGGCCTGGCGCTGTTCCCCGACAGCACCCAGATGGGTCTGTGGACGTTTCCCAGCCGGATCGTGGACGGCCTCTCTTACCAGGAGCTGGTGCCGATCGGCCCGCTGTCCAACGTCCTGGGGCCGGTCACCCGCAGGCAGCGGATCCAGCGCCTGGCGCAGTCAAGCCAGCCCGTGCCGGGGGCCTCGGCTCCCCTCTACACCACCATCCTGAACGCCTACCAGCAGATGCTCGCCACCTACCAGCCCCGCCACGCCAACGCCGTGCTGGTCGTGACCGCGGGCGTGGACCGCGACCCCGGCGACATCTCCGCCGTCACGCTGGTACGCGAGCTCCAGGTGCTGTACGACCCCAAGCGCCCGGTCAAGATCGTCGCGATCATGCTGGGCCGGGAGGGCGACCTGCGCGCGCTGCGGCAGATCGCCGCCACCACGAGCGGGCAGGCCAGTACTATCACGCGCTACTCCCGGCTTGGCCAGGTCATCTTCCGGACGATCAGCCACGCGCTCTGCCAGCCGTCCTGCACCGGTTAGCTGGCCTGATGCGGGCGTGGCCCCGGCCTGCGGCACAGACCGGGCCGGCGGCCGGAGCCGGCGGAAAAGTCGTGCAGAAATCCCGGGCCAAGGTTGTCAACCTCATCTTCGAGTCGCGCGTCTTGCTTACGAGGCCCGGCGAGAGCGGGGCGCCGGGCCTCATGAAAAGCTCCCGCCGGGCCACCGGCCCGGCGGGGTGAGGGCCCGGCGAGAGCGGGGCGCCGGGCCCTCATAAGGCTCCTGCCGGATCCTTGATCCGGGGGGGATGAGGCCCGGCGAAAGCGGGGCGCCGGGCCTCATGACAGCTCCCGCCGGATCCTTGATCCGGTGGGGATGAGGGTCCGGCGAAAGCGGGGCGCCGGGCCCTCATAGCATGTCCGCCGAAAGGGACGTCACCCGGCATCGTCGAGCATCCGGTGGGCCCGCTCGATCAGCACGGGCACCATCTGGCCCTCACGCTCGAACCCCTCACCCACCGTCTTGTGCTGAAGGAACCGGGCGTGGATGCCCTCCAGCACGACCGCCAGCTTGAAGCACCCGAACGCCATGTAGTAGCCGATCCTGGACAGGTCCCGGCCGGTGATCCGCGCGTACCGGCCGGCAAGCTGTTCCCTGGTGGCGAAGCCGGGGGCGGTGGTCACCGAGGCAGCCGCGCCCAGCGACAGCCAGTCCAGCTCGCCGGGATCGATCCAGTAGACGAGGGCCAGGCCCAGGTCGGCAAGGGGATCGCCGAGCGTGGACATCTCCCAGTCCACGACCGCCGAGATGCGCGGCTCATCCCCCGGGACGATCAGCATGTTGTCGACCCGGTAGTCACCGTGAACAAGCGTGCCGGGCGTTGCCGCGCCGCTGACGGCCGGCAGCCCGGCGGCGAGGCGGCGGGCCAGGTCGTCATAACCGGGCATCTCCCGGGTCACGGACAGCTCCCATTGCCGCTGCCAGCGGGCAAGCTGCCGGGCCAGGTAACCCTCCGGCCTGCCGAACCCGGCCAGCCCGACGGCCCCGACGTCCAGCCCGTGGATGCTCGCCAGCATCTCCACGAAACGCTGGGACAGCAGGCCCGCCTGGGCAGGCGTGAGCACGTCCGCGTCCTCGCGGGTTCGCAGCACCGCGCCGTCCACGTAGTCCATCAGGTAGAACGGGGCGCCAACGACCGATGGATCCTCGCAGAACGCGACCGGGCGGGGTACCGGGACCGCGGTGCCGGCCAGGGCGGTGAGCACCCGGTACTCCCTGGCCATGTCGTGTGCCGTGGGCAGCACGTGACCGAGCGGCGGGCGGCGCAGGACCAGCCGGCTGCGGCCAGGTCCGTCCGCGGCGCCGACATCGAGCCGGTAGGTCAGGTTGGACCGCCCGCCACCGATGAGCCGCACCACGGGAGGCTCGTCACCGCCGGTAACGCCGTTGCGCGCCAGCCACCTGCCGAGCCTGGCGACGTCTTCGACACCGGGCACGCCGCCCTTGGCCATCGCCCTCACTCCCGTCCGTGTCCTGGTAAGCCGGCATTGGCGAGGTTAACCAGTATCCGGCAGGCCCGGGTGATCTCGCCGCCGCTGGCGCCGCCGTAGCCGAGCACCAGCCCGTTCGTGGTCACCGGCCCGGCGAAATAGCGGGCGAGCGTGGCCACCGCCACCCCCCGCCGCCACGCCGCGGCGGCGATCTCTTCCGCGTCCCAGGCCGTCCGCAAGACCATATGCATGCCTGCCTCGTCGCCGAGCAGCCGCCCAGCGGCGCCGCCGCCGAGGACGCCGGTCATGGCCGCCCGGCGGCGGGCGTACTCGTGCCGCATCCGCCGGATGTGCCGCTCCAGATCACCGGCCCCGATCATGTGGAGAACCGCACGCTGAGCAGGGCCGCCGCCCCACTCCCCCAGCCCCGCCGCCACCTCCACGAGCCGGGCCACCAGCTCCGGCCCGGCCACGAGCCAGCCGACCCGCAGCGCCGGCGTGAGGATCTTGGTGGTCGTGCCCAGGTACACCACGACGCCGGGGTCCATCCCGAACAGGGCCGGCAGCGGGCCGACGTCATACCGGAACTCACCGTCGTAGTCGTCCTCGACGATCAGCGCCCCGGTCGCGCGCGCCCAGGCGATCAGCGCCCGCCGGCGCGGAACCGGAAGCCGGCCGCCGAGCGGGTACTGGTGGGCGGGAGTGATGTAGATCATCCGCAGCCCGGCCGGGAGCGCGCTGGTGATCAGGCCGTCGGCATCCACCGGGCAGGGGATCAGGCTGGCCCCGTGGGCCGCGAACACCGCCCGCGCGGCCGGGTAGCCGGGCTCCTCCACCCCCACCTTGTCACCTGGCCGCAGCAGCGCGGTCGCGATCAGCCCGAGGCTGCCGGCCACGCCACGGGTGGCCATGATCTGCTCAGGCGCGCAGCGGACGGCCCGGCTGCGCCGCAGGTAACCAGTGAGTGCCGCGCGGAGGGCGGGGCTGCCCTGCGGCTCCGCGGCGGCCATGGGCGCCTCGGTGCCGGCGCTGCGCCAGGCCCTCCGCCACGCCGCGCGGTCGATGCCGGCCACCCAAGGGATGCCCGGCCGCAGCTCGATCACCGGGCCAGCCGGGCCGGCCGTCTCCCCCGCCCGTGGCCGGCCGGCCCAGGCACCGGCCGTCCGCCCCTCCCTCCCGTCTCCCATGCCCGCCCGGCTCGCGCCGTCGGCGACATAGGTGCCCGAGCCATGCCGGCCCTCGATCCACCCCTCCGCGAACAGCTGGGCGTACGCACCGGTCACGACCGTCCGGCTGACCCCGAGGGTGGTCGCGAGCGCGCGGGTGGACGGCAGCCGCTCGCCCGCCGCCAGCCGGCCATCGGACATCGCGGTCCGCAACTGGCCCACGATCTGGACGGTGAGCGGCGCCGCTGCCGCCCGCTCCGCGGCGAGCGGCAGGTCCACGCCTGCGCGCCTCAAGGTAGCCAAAGTGGTCTTCCATTCTTCCGGCAAAGTGGCTACTCCTATCAGACCACTTTGCCGGTAGCCTGGCCAGCATGAACGCCGCCTCTCCCCTGTCCGTGACCGAGCGCAGCCGGATACGCCGCCACTCCGAGCGGGCCAGGACCGACCGGGCCGAGCTTTACGACGTGCTCGACGCCGGGATGATCTGCCACTTCTCAGTCGTGATGGGCGGCTCGCCGGTGGTGCTGCCCACCGCCTACGGCCGCCGCGGTGACACCCTCTACCTGCACGGATCGTCGGCCAACCGGAGCATCATGGCCGCCGACGGCCAGCAGGTCTGCGTCGCCGTCACGCACCTCGACGGGCTGGTCTGCGCCCGGGCGGCGTTCAGCCATTCCGTCAACTACCGCAGCGCCGTTGTGTTCGGCGTCGCCACCCTCATCACAGATCATGCCGAACGACTGGCGGCACTGCGGGCCGTTACCCAGCAGCTGATCCCCGGCCGGTGGGACTGCTTGCGGGAGCCGTCACGCAAGGAACTCGCCGCCACCGCAGTGCTGGCTCTGCCGCTCGCGGAAGCATCCGTCAAGGTTCGCACCGGCCCGCCGGCCGACGACCCCGCCGACCTCGAGGCCGGCGTGTGGGCCGGCGTGGTGCCCATCGCGGTGACGTTCGGCGAGCCGGAGCCGGACGCGGCCCTGCGCCCGGGCACGCCGGTGCCGGACCACATCGCCGGGCTGGGCAGCGGGCGCCGTACCGGCTAGCACGGTCCGCCCGTCGCTGGCGCAGGCCGCCGCCGCGGCCGGAGGATCGGTGACTGTGGCTGAGCCCTCCGTCAAGCCTCTAGGCTGGCATGATGACCGACCGGCTCGTGTGGATCGATTGCGAAATGACCGGGCTCGACCTCGCACGCGACGCTCTGATCGAGATCGCCTGCCTGGTCACCGACGGCGACTTGACGGTGCTTGACGAGGGCATTGACCTGGTCATCAAGCCGCCCGCGGAGGCGCTCGACCACATGCTGGACGTGGTCAGGGAAATGCACACCGCCTCGGGCCTGCTCGACGAGCTGGCGTCCGGCGTGACCCTGGCCGAGGCTCAGGACCAGGTGCTCGGCTACGTGCGCGGGCACGTAGCCGAGCCGAGGAAGGTGCCGCTGTGCGGCAACTCCATCGCCACGGACCGTTCGTTCATCGCCCGGGACATGCCCATGCTCGACGCCTATCTGCACTACCGCATGGTGGATGTCTCCAGCATCAAGGAACTGGCCCGGCGCTGGTACCCGCGCGTGTACTTCGCCAGCCCGCCCAAGCACGGCGGGCACCGGGCGCTCGCCGATGTCAGGGAGAGCATCCAGGAGCTGCGCTACTACCGCGACGCGGTGTTCGTGCCTCCGCCCGGCCCCGACTCGGTGAGAGCACGGCAGATCGCCGCGCGCTACGCGACCGGAACCGCGCCGGCGACCCGGGAGCCCGACGCCCAGGAGGCGGCCGAATCCGGTTCGGCCCAGTGACCATGTGCCGCTATGCTTCATCCAGCCCGGGCAGCCGGGCCGATGGTGGGCGTAGCTCAGTTGGTTAGAGCACCAGGTTGTGGTCCTGGGTGTCGGGGGTTCGAGTCCCCTCGCTCACCCCACGGAAATTGCAGGTCAGGAGGTCCGGCCCCGGGCGGCGGCCGGGCCTTCTGGCGTTCAGTGTCCAGTTTTGGGAGCGGATTGGGAGCCGATCTTGTTCGTGTTCTCCCGGAACTGGTCCAGGGGCGCGTCCAGGACCCGGACTGGCGACCGCGTGGCAATGCGCGCCCGCTCATAGAGAGAAGCCTCCCAAAGTGCCTGCAAACCAGCCGTGAGGACTTCCCGCATCCCCGGTGTGATGTGGCTGTAGACGCCGCGCATACCAGGCACTTCGTGGCCCATGCGCTCAGACTGCAGGACGTAACGAACACCCAGATCGTCCAGCCATGTTTGATGCCCGTGTCGCAGGCCGTGCGGTGTCAGGCCAGCACGAAGCGGAAGCCAGGAGGCAATCGGCAAGTTCTCAGCGGGCTCCTGGCCTGAACCGGGGCACCGGACGTCACCGGCCTTGTGGCTGATGACCAGCCCATCACGCCGAAGAAGAACCGTCCGGTTGCAGGCCGGGCACCGCCCACTGCCTTCCTTGCCAGCTAGCCGCGG
Source organism: Streptosporangiaceae bacterium (assembly GCA_036005525.1). GTDB lineage: Bacteria > Actinomycetota > Actinomycetes > Streptosporangiales > Streptosporangiaceae > UBA9676. Next base: position 574 of record DASYQM010000066.1, on the reverse strand, counting down.
AATGCCCGCCCGGCACCGGCGGCGAGCAGATCGACACCTTCCCCTGGGCGCTCGCCCTGACCGAACTGCACCAGCTCATCAGCGCACAACGCCCTCACGGTCCGCAGCGGCCGGCATCAGAGGAAACAGGAAGCTAGCGCCATCCGACCCCCCTGCATCGGCCGTTGCTCGCGGCCTCTTGCCGCCGACTCCGGTGCTTGGCCGCGCGTGCCTTTTGACCGCGGCCCATCGGGAGACGGTCAAAGGCACCAGGTGCACCCAGCGTTCACTACGTTGAGTGAAGGCGGAGGCGGACGCCTGGAATGTACAGGCGACAGATCGATGCTCCTATGCCCTGTCAAGGGCTCGGGCGACATTTTCGGTGACCTCATTTCTGGGATCTGCAGGGAATGGTTTACAGGCTGGGGCTGCTGGGTTGCGGACAGGACAGGGAGGGCCGCTCATGGTGGAGGGCAAGCTCTTATTAGGTCACGCGCAGCAGGTCAGGTGGGGTCCGGGGACGGCCGGCGAATCGTTCGCAGGCCAGCACGGGTGCGGCAGCCGATTATCGGGTCAGGCCGTCCCCGGAGAGTGA
>DASYQM010000065.1:0-22823 GCA_036005525.1 Streptosporangiaceae bacterium | reverse complement strand
ACCGCGGCAAGCTCGTCGGGATGGTGTTCGGGACCCAGGCGCTCGGGCTGATCGTCGGGCCGCTGGTCGCCCTGGCGCTGCTGGGCGCCGGGGCCAGCGACGATCTGGCGTGGCGGATCCTGCTCGGCCTGGGCGCGGTGCCCGCGGCCGCGGTGATCTACCTGCGCCGCAAGATGCCCGAGTCGCCGCGCTACCAAGTCCTGGTGCAGGGGAAGGCGGAGCAGGCGGCGAGCCAGATCTCCGACTTCACCGGCGGGCAGGTCAACGGCGACGGGTCCGGTGGGCAGCGGCACGAGCTGGGGCTGCGGGCCTTCCTCACCAACCGCCGGTGGCTGATCTTGCTGGCCGGCACGGCCGGCACCTGGTTCCTGCTTGACTACGCCTACTACGGGAACACCATCTCGACCCCCCAGATCCTGGGCCTGATCTCACCGAACGCCTCCACGATGACGAAGATCGCCCTCCAGCTGGCGATCTTCGTGGTGGCGGCGGTGCCTGGCTATGTGCTGGCGATCGCCCGGCTGGACCGGATCGGGCACCGGCGGCTGCAGCTGCTCGGTTTCGCGATGATGGGGCTGTGCTTCCTGGTCATCGCGGTGATACCGGGCATGACCACCATGGTGGTCCCGTTCCTGTTGGTGTACGGGGTGAGCTACTTCTTCACCGAGTTCGGGCCGAACATGACCACGTTCGTCATGCCCAGCGAGATCTACCCGGTCAGCATGCGCGCGACCGGGCACGGGATCTCGGCCGGCATCGGCAAGTTCGGCGCGTTCATCGGGGTCTTCCTGTTCCCGATCCTCGAGGGCTCGCTGGGCCTGCGCGGCACGCTCCTGCTCACTGCCGGGGTGTCCGTGCTCGGCTTCGCCCTCACGCTGGTCCTGCCCGAGCCCGCCGGGCGCAGCCTGGAGGACATGCCCGCCAGCACACGCGAGGTCGACGGCCGGCCGCTGCAGGTGGCCAATCAGCGTCAGGCCGCCGAGGGCTCCGCGCCGGCCGCCGAGGGCTCCGCGCCGGCCGCTTAGAAGCAGGTCACCAGCGAGCCCGCGGCCTGTGGTAGAGACGCCGGTATGACGGGATCGTGGTGGTGGGATCTGCTGCTCGGGATCGCCGTTGGGCTGCTGCTGGCCTGGGCGGTACTGATCGCGGCACTGGTGGTCATGCGGCCGCGCGGCGGGCTGATGCGTCAGGCGCTGCGGCTGCTGCCGGATGTGCTGCGGCTGCTGCCACGCCTGGCCGCCGATCGCAGCCTGCCGCGCGGCGTGCGGGTCAGGCTGGCACTGCTGCTGGCTTACCTGGCATCCCCCATCGACCTCGTGCCCGACTTCATCCCGGTCGTGGGCTACGCCGACGATGCGATCATCGTTGCCGCCGTGCTGCGGTCGGTGGTGCGCCATGCCGGGGTGCAGGCGCTTGAGCGCCACTGGCCCGGCACCCCGGATGGGCTGGCTGCCCTGTGCCGCCTCACAGGGCTGGGTCCCACGCGATCTTCCGCCGCGGGCCTAAGTGATCATCCAGATAAGATGCCCAGGTGAGCGTGTTCCCCGGCGCCATGAACCCGGGTCAGAGCCGGGAGGTCGTGGTGGGCCTCGACAATGGCGGGACCGCGATCAACGCAACCGTACTCGATTCCTGGGGACGGTTCCTGGTGGACCGCCTCGTGGAGGCCCCCAGCCGGGTTGCCGAAGGCCCGGGGGTGGCCATCGAGGCGCTCGCCGGGGCGTTCGCGGGCGTGCTCGGCTTGACGGGGATCTCGCGTGATTCGGTGCAGGCGGTGGGCTTGGACACGCCGGGGCCGGCCAGCGCGGACGGGGTGATCTCGTCGCGGGGTGCGGTGAATTTCGCCGATCCGGCCTGGCGCGGCTTCGACGTTCGCGGCGCTCTGGAGGCCCGGCTGGGCCTGCCCGTGATCTACAACAATGACGCGAACGCGGCATCGCTCTACGCGCATCACGTCCACTTTGGGCGCGCAGCCGCACACCGCTCGTCGGTTTCCCTGATCGTGGGCACCGGGCTCGGTGGTGGCGTGATCGAGGACGGCAGGGTGGTACGCGGCGCCGCCGGGATGGCCGGCGAGTTCGGGCACATCCAGATCCCGATGGACGGGCTGCTGGCCGAGGGGCAGCCGACGCCCGTATGCAATTGCGGGCTGGCCGGAGACGGCGAGAGCGTCGCTTCCCTGACCGGTATTGCGAAGAACCTGCTGCCCTACTGGCTGACCCGCTTCCCCGGCCACGAGCTGCACATGGTGGGTTCGGCGCAGCAGGCAGCTCCCCTGGTGCGGGGCTACGCCAGCGCCTCGGACCCGATGGCTTTGGAGATCTTCCGGCAGCAAGCGATCGCACTCGGCAGGCTCTTCACCATCGCGGCGACCCTCATCGACCCGCACGCGTATTTCATCGGCGGCGGCGTGGTCGAGGCGGTGCCCAGCTTCCGCGACTGGTTCCTCGCCACGGTCCGCGAGCATACCGACCTGCGAGCCGAGCAGCTTCCCCACGTCACGTTCGCGCTCGTGCCAGATCTGGACATGGCAGGCGCGCGTGGTGCCGCCATCGCGGGAGGCGGTGCGCTGGGGTGGGCACCCCCCGAGCTTTCGAGGCGCTGATCTGCCGCGTGCGCCGGGCCCGAAGAGGGTGATCCGGGTGCAGTTGTGCGGCGCGGGACCGGTGGTGCTGGCCCGGCCGCGCGGTGTCAGGCTGGTTTGCTGGATACTCGATGTAGCCACGGGAGGGGATGTGCTATGCCGCCGGCTTATGTTCATTTCAATGGCAGCGTCAACCTGGCCGATGCCGAGTCGGTGATGCGCGAGATCGTCTCGCGGGTCCCGTCCGGCCTGCGGCGCGTGCCGGACGGGGAGACCGGGGACCGGGGCAACTGGATCTTCTTCCAGATGCAGAAGTTCCTGCAGTCGCCCTCGCTGGTTCCGGCGGGTCCGCTGGAGGTCACGCCGGGGGACTACGAGGAGATTCCGCAGTTGCGGCTGGCCGACGGCGTGGATCCGGCGCAGATGAGCTGGCCGGATCTGGGCTACGCCGATGCCTACCTCGGGTCGTATGCGACCTTCGCGGCGCTGCGCGGGCAGGGTGCGATTCCGGACGGCGTCCGTTTCCAGGTTCAGTACCCGACGCCGCTCGCCTCGATCGGCGCCTACATCGTCCCCGAGCAGCAGCAGGCGCTGCTGGGCTCCTACGAGCGGGCGATGTTCGCTGACCTGGACCGGCTGCTCGAGGCGATCCCGCACGACGAGGTGGCCGTGCAGTGGGATGTGGCGGTGGAGTTCGCCGTCCTGGAAGAGGCCTTCGCACCCGGCGGCGCGCAGGCCTTCGATGCGATCATCGCAGGCCTGGCGCGGTGCGTGGACCAGGTCCCCGCCGACGTCCCGGTGGGGCTGCATCTGTGTTACGGGGACTACGGCCACCAGCACTTCATGCAGCCGGAGTCACTGGCGCTGCAGGTCCGGGTGCTGAACGCGGTCACCGGCGCGGCCAGGCGTACGGTGAGCTTCGCCTCCTTCACCGTGCCGCAGTACCAGCGCGAGGAGGCCTACTTCGCGCCGCTGGGCGAGCTGGCCGCAGACCCGGCCACCGAGCTCAATTTCGCGCTCGTGCCCTATCACCCCGCTGATCAGGCACCGGGCACCACCGCTGAGCAGGTGCGGCTCATCGACGCGGCGCTCGCGGCCAGCCCAGGCGGCAGCCGCGCCTGGGGCATCTGCACCGAGTGCGGCATGGGCCGCGTGGACCGGGATGAGGTCCCGGCGCTGCTGGACCGATATCGCGAGATCATCGCCGCGGGCTAGGATTTCGCGTGATATCTGTGAGGGCTGGGGGCCGGTTCGGCGTTGACCGCATCGGCTGACGGGGGCAGATGCTTCAGGTGTCTGATCGGACGGCGGAAGAGAGACTAAACAAGAGCACCTGGCTGGCACTGGCTGCCATGGCGCTTGGCGTTTTCGTGATCGCCAACGACTTCACCGCGCTGAGCGTGGCGATTCCGCGCATCGAGGCACAGCTGCATACCACCGTGAGCAGGGCACAGTGGGTGATCAACGGCTATGCCCTGGTGTTCGGCGTGCTGATCGTCACCGGCGGCCGGCTGGCTGACCTGTACGGGCGCAAGCGGGCGTTCATAGCGGGGGCTTCGGTCTTTGCCTTCTTCTCGCTCTTGTCCGGGCTCATGCCGACCGTCGTTCTGCTGATCATCTGCCGTGCGCTGATGGGTATCGGCGGCGCCGTCATGTGGCCAGCCGTGCTCGGCCTGACCTACGCCATTTTGCCGCCATCAAAGAAGGCGCTGGCCGGCGGGCTGATCCTGGGCGTGGCCGGGCTCGGGAACGCGGTCGGCCCGCTGCTCGGCGGCTGGCTCACCGATGCCGCCACCTGGCGCCTGGTGTTCTTCATCAACGTGCCGATCACCGCGTTCGCGATGCTGGTGACCTGGCGCGAGGTCCCGGAGAGCGCCACGCCGACAGCCGAACGGGGCATCGACTACCGGGGAATCGCGCTCCTGTCCGCTGGGGCGGTCGCCGTGCTGCTCGGGCTCGACCTGGGCACGGACGGCGGGTTCGGCCGGCCGGCCGTCCTCGGCCTGATCGTGCTCGGGCTGGCGCTGCTCGGCTTGTTCTTGGTGATCGAACGACGCCAGGGGGACACGGCGCTGCTCCCTGCGGACGTTCTGCGTAACCGGGTTTTTTCCGCGGCGTGTGTGACCGTCCTGTTCATGTCGGCAATATTCTTCTCCGTGCTGCTGTACCTGCCGCAGTTCATGGAGAAGCTGCTCGGGTTCTCGGCGCTGGCATCGGGGGCCGGCCTGCTGCCGCTGATGGGCGCCTTCGCCCTTACGTCGTTCGCGGCCGGCCCGCTTTATAACCGTCTCGGCCCGAAGATCGTTGTGTCGGGCGGGGTTGCCTTCCTTGCCGCCGGCATATTCCTGCTCTCTGACCTCAGCCGCAGCTCGACCTACTCGTCGCTGGTGGCTGGGATGATCGTGCTCGGCGTGGGCGTGGGGCTCTTCTATTCCTCCATCACCACTGCCGCGGTGACCGCGCTTGACCCGTCGCGGTCCAGCCTTGCCGGCGGGATCGTCTACATGTGCCAGGTCGCGGGCGGCGCCATCGGCCTCGGGCTCAATACGGCGATCGTGCTGGCCGCTGCCTCCCTGGCCGACGGGATCAAGGTGGCATTCCGCGTGGACGCCGTCCTCGCCGTGATCGGCCTTGGCGTCTGCCTCGCGTTCGTGCACGGCCCGAAGCGCTCGGCCGCACACACAGCGTCGCCGCTGGCTCACCACCGCGTGCGCGCCTTACCTTCGGATGGCGCGAGGGCCAGAGCCTGGCCGCAGCGGCCACCTGCCCTGGCCCGCATTCGGGCGTGACGGGCCGGCACGGTCTTGGGCCCTTGACGGCGATGGGCAACGTCGAATGGGCGTGGTAGCGTCCCGGGACCGCCGGGCACTCCTGGGAGGGCAGATGAGGCCAAGGTCCGTGGCGCTGACGGTCATGCCGCTGCTCTTCGGCCTGTTGTGGGCCGCGTCCCCGGCCGCGGCCGTGACCGTGGGCCATCGGCACGGCGGCGGCTGGACCACCGAACAGCGGTGGAGCCCGAAGAACGACTGGGAGCCGAACATCGCGGCGGATCCCTCGTCATCGTGGCTGTATCAGATGACCACCCGGTACGGCGGCCCCTCGGTGTGCCGCCGGCACATGGAGCACTGCATCCGGTTCCGGTCGTCGCCGGACCGGGGCATGACCTGGCACACGAGCATCGTCATGAACAGGTGGAGGTGCCCTCCGCGCCTGGCATGCCGGAGCGCGATCTGGCAGAACGACCCGGTGCTGGCCGTCTCGGCATCCGGCGTCATCTATGCAGCGTGGATGAACAACTGGGACGTGGTGTTCATGCGGTCCGGCGATCACGGCCGGACGTGGACGGGTTTCCACGACTTCCGGCGGGCTCTGGGGGCATCGTTCACCGATAAGCCATGGATCGCGATCTCGCCGGACGGTCGCGTGTACTTCGCCGAGAGCGCCGAGCACCAGAACGCCAAGGGCACGGTGCGGCTGGCGGTGATCTCCTCCGCGGACGGTGGCGCCTCATGGACGACCACCTATGTCGCACTCAGCCAGCAACAGCCCCGCTGCCCGACCGCGGACTGCCCGAACGACTTCTACGGCGCGCAGATCTCGCTCGCCGTCGACCGCGCCGGGACCATCCTCGCCGCCTATGTCGCGAACGCCACGGCCAGGGCGCCGATGAGGCTCTATGCGATCACGTCGGCCGACGGCGTGTCCTGGAGCGCGCCCACTGATCTGGGTGCCCACGGCACCAAGGTGGGGGCCGACTTCCCGGCGGTCGCGGCCGGGCCGCGGCCCGGCGACTTCCGGGTCGCCTGGGAAGACGACGGCAACGGGCGCAGGGCATGGAACGTCTGGTACCGCGCGACGGTGAACCGGGGAGCCTCGTGGAGCCCGGCCGCCCGCGTCTCCAATCGCGGGTCCGGTGCGCCCTACAAGACAAAGGCGGGCTTCCGGTTCCCCTATGGCGACTACTTCGGCATGACGGTGGATGGCCACGGCGTCAGCTACCTCGCGTGGAGCGAGGGGAAGAGCTACGACGGGCCCGGCAGTACCTGGTGGGCCCGCAACCACGGGCACCAGAGGCAGGCAGCGCGCTGAGCTAGCGGCTGCCGTCGGCCTGGACGGCCGATGGCAGTATGCCGGGCGCGGACGTTCCCGGGCCGGCGCCGGGCTGACCGGACTACCCGGAAGCCCTGGCCGCGGCAATTGGGTGGAGCCGGGCCGGGAAGCCCGGCTACGGTCGGCGGGGTGGGGATCACGATCCGCCCGGTCGGGTCCGGGGAGGACTATGCCGCCTGGCGGCAGGTCCTGCTGACGGTGGAGCCGGGTGAGCGGGCGCCCACGGCCGGCGAGTTGCGGGCCCAGGCCGGGCCTCAGCAGCGGTTCTTCGTGGCCGAGCTGGACGGCAGGCTGGCCGGCTCCGGAGCGGTCGGCAGGTCTGATCTGGCCGGCTCGGCCTTCGTCGCGCCGCGGGTACTGCCTGCCTGCCGGCGCCGGGGTATCGGGTCGGCGATCCTGCGGCTGCTGGCGGAGCAGACCGTCGCGATGGGCTTCGGTGTCGCGGGCGGCATCGTCGAGGACCCGGGCTCGGCGTGTTTCGCCGAAAGGTACGGCTTCCGCGAGGTGGACCGGCAGGTTCAGCAGGTCCGGGTCATTGGTGCCGAGCCGCCGCCCCAGGCACCGGAGGGGGTCATCATCGTCGCGGTGAGCGCGCAGCCGCCATTGTGGCGGGCCGCCTACGAATCCGTGGGCGCGCAGGCGTTCCAGGACATGGCCACGATCTCCGCGCTGGAGGTCACGCTGGAACAGTGGGAACGGGACTGGATCACCGACCCGGACGCGATGTTCGTCGCCCTGGCCGATGGCGAGGTGATCGGCTGTGCGGGCTTGCTGCCCGATCCGGACCACCCACGGCGGGCCGAGCATGCGCTGACCGCCGTGCGCCGGGACTGGCGCCGGCGCGGGGTTGCCAGCGCGCTCAAGCGCACAGCACTCGGCTGGGCGGCGGGACATGGGTTCACCGAGGTCTATACGTGGACCCAGCGCGGTAACGACGGCATGCGGGCGCTCAACACCCGTCTCGGTTTCATCACCCGCTCCGAATGCATCACCATGCGGGCGACGCTGCCGCTCCCCGACTGACCGCCTCGCAGGCCCGCCCGGCCGATCCGCGACGCGAGCGCCGGCGCTGGCGGGCCCATCCTCGTCGTTGGCCTGCCCGCGTTAGCGCGCGCCCAGCGACCCGGGTGCGGGAGGACGGGGGAGGGGTGCGTCGTTCAGCTGCTCGCCAATGTCGACGAGAACGGCGCCGTCTTCGATCTTGCATGCGTAAACCGGGATGGGGCCGGCGGCAAACGGGCCGACGGCCTCGCCGGTGGTCAGGTCGTAGCGTGACGCGTGGGCGGCACAGACCAGCGTGTCATCGTCCTGGAGGGTGCCCTCGTGCAGGGGTTGCTGCTGGTGGGTGCAGGTGTTGTGGATCGCCCTGACGTCGTCATCATCGAGGCGGATGAGGCAGATCGGTTCGCGCAGCTCGTCAACGAGCATGGTGTCACCGACCTCTAGATCGTCGAGGTTCGCGACGACAACGAACGTCATGGCTTTGTCCTTTCGTTTGCGGTTCGCCGGGGTGCCGGCTGGCCACCGCGCACCTCGATCCAGCCGTTGCGGATCCGGGTACGTAGCACGGGTTGCGGCTGGCTAGCCGGGCCACGGACGATGCAGCCGTCGCTGAGGGTGAAACGGGACCCATGCAGCGGGCAGGTCACGGTCAGGTCCGCGACGGTGCCGCGGCTCAGCAGGCCGCCCGCGTGACTGCAGATGTTATCGAGCGCGTACAGGTTGCCGCGGTGACGGTACAGCATGACCTGCCGGCCCTCCGCCTCGACGGCGACCGGCGAATCGTCGGGCACGTCGGCCTCCGGAATGGCGCGGACCCACCGCCGTGGCCCGATGGTCCACGCCACCCGGCTGACCATCACACCCTTGGTGAACACGAGATGACCGCCGAGGTAGCCGGCCGCGACCGTGACCGTGAGGCCGGCGGCTCCCAGCGCGCGTGCCGTGCCGCGGTGGCCAGCCACCCGGGTCCCCAGGGAGGCACATTGCAGCCCCAGGGCCACCGTGTTGAGAAGCCCGTGAAACAGGCCGACCCGGCGGTCCTGTTCGTTGCTGACGGTCCAGTCGCTGAGCCCGGTCAGGGCGGTAGCGCCCGCGGCGACGATGCCGGCCGCGCTGAGCACGCCCGCGGCGTCGATTCCGCGCGGAGCCCGGCCGCGGTCCACGGCGTCCAGCAGCGTGGCGCCGGTCCACAGCCCGATGGGCAGGTCGCTCAGTGCCGGGTGCAGCGGGTGCCCGGCCCACCGGCCGCCATGCAGCACCTCAAGGGCAAGATTGTCCTGGTGCCGTTCGCGGAACGGCACCAGGACGGCGGCCAGCCAGTCGTTCAGGCTGCGGAGCCAGCCGAGCTGGTCGACCCAGACCAGGAGGTCGCCGTGCCAGGTGACCAACCGGGTGGCGGTGGACGGAGCGTCAGCGGGCGGCCCGGCCTGCTGCGCGACTGCTGGCCGATCGTCTGCTTGACCGCTGCCTGTTCGCATAAGGCTCCTCCGTGGTGACGCCGACTTGTGGCTCGATACCGGAGAAAATCATCAGTCCCTTGGCTCATTCTCCGCGCCGGTGGCGTACGCGAGAGTCCGTTAATGATGCAGCCGACCGCGCTACGGCGCTACCACCGGCTGGGATGCAGCCAGCTCCACCAGCTGGGGTGGCTGCTCTACGGTCGGACTCCGCGACGGGGGCGGACGGCCGCTCCGGGCGCGGTTCCATCTCCATCTGGCCACACTAACCGGCATCGCTCCCTTGACATCTCAGCATGCTGGGTTGCTATTGTACTAGTTACCTAGATGAATCGAGACATGGTGATCGAGTTCCACCTGGATGCCCACTCGGGCGTGGCGCCGTACCTGCAGATCATCCAGCAGGTCCGGCAGGCGCTGCGGCTGGGCACGCTGAGTGTGGGTGACCAGCTCCCCACGGTCAAGGACGTGGTGGCGGCGCTGGCGATCAACCCGAACACGGTGCTCAAGGCCTACCGGGAGCTGGAGTATGAGGGCCTGGCGGCGGCCCGGCCCGGGGTCGGGACCTTCGTGACGGCGACGCTGAGCGACGGCTCGCTGGCCGCCTTCGGGCCGCTCCGCCGCGACTTGGAGCGCTGGCTGGCCAAGGCCCGGCAGGCGGGCTTGGACGACGACAGCATCGAGGCGCTGTACCGGGACACCTTCCGGGCCGCCGCTAAGGAGGAAGCGCGATGACCGCCGTCTTGGAATCGCGGGGACTGGGCAAGCGGTACCGGCAGCGGCAGGCGCTGACCGACTGCACGCTGAGCGTCCCTGCCGGGCATGTCGTCGGGCTCGTGGGCCCGAACGGTGCCGGGAAGACCACCCTGCTGAACCTGGCCACCGGTCTGCTGGCACCGACCACCGGGACGATCAAGGTCCTCGGCGGCACGCCTGCGGCCAGCCCGGCGCAGCTGGCCAGGGTGGGTTTCGTCGCCCAGGACACGCCCACCTACGCCGGCCTGTCGGTGGCCGACCACCTGCGGCTGGGCGCCTATCTCAACCCGGGCTGGGACGCTGGCCTTGCGCGTGACCGGATCGATCGGCTGGGCCTTGATCCCGCCCAGCGGGCCGGAAAGCTGTCCGGTGGGCAGCGTGCCCAGCTCGCTTTGACCTTGGCCATCGCTAAGCGGCCCGAGCTGCTGATCCTGGACGAGCCGATCGCCAGCCTCGACCCGCTGGCCCGCCGCGAGTTCTTGCAGTCCCTGATGGAGTTCACAGCCGGGGGCCAGGTCAGCGTGGTGATGTCCTCGCATCTGATGGCCGACCTGGAACGGGTCTGCGATTACCTGATCGTGCTGGTCGCCTCCCGGGTGCGGGTAGCCGGGGAAGTCGAGGACCTGCTCGCTACCCATCACCTGCTCACCGGGCCGCGCCGCCACCCCGCCGTCTGGCCTCCCGGCTGGCAGGTCATCTCGGCCAGCCACACCGACCGGCAGACTACCCTGCTGGTCCGCACTGGCAGCCCCATCCACGATTCCGCCTGGGCCATCGAGCAGATCGGCCTGGAAGACCTGGTCCTGGCCTACATGAGCCACACCCCCGACCCCGCGTCCAATGGCGCGCCCGCACTGGAGGTACAACGATGATCTGGCTGACCTGGCGCCAGTTCCGTGCCCAAGCCATCGTGGCGGCCGCCGCCCTGGCCGTGATCGCGATCGCCCTGGCCATCACCGGCACGCACCTGGCACACCTGTATGACATCAGCGGGATCGCGGCCTGCCAGGCGCACAGCGACTGCGGGACGCTCACCAACAGCTTCATGAACCAGGTGAAGGCAAGCCCCACCTACAAGGCCCTATACGACGGCGGTGTGGCGATCCTCTACGCCGTACCCGCCATCATCGGGGTCTTCTGGGGCGCGCCGCTGGTCACCCGCGAGATCGAGGCAGGCACCTTCCGGCTGGCCTGGAACCAGAGCGTCACCCGGACCCGCTGGCTGGCGGTCAAGCTCGGCCTGATCGGCCTGGCTACCGTGGCCACCGCCGGGCTGCTCAGCCTCATGATCGGCTGGTGGGCCAGCCCGGTCGATCACGCCCTCGCACTCCCCCAGGGCCGCAACGGGACCAGCGGCATCAACCGCTTCGCCCCGCTGCTGTTCGGCGCCCGTGGCATCACTCCCCTCGGCTACGCCGCGTTCGCCTTCGCCCTCGGCGTCACCATCGGAGTGCTCATCCGCCGCACCGTGCCCGCCATGGCGGGCACCCTGGCCGCCTTCATCGGCGTGCTGATCACCATGTCCCTGTGGGTCCGGCCGCACCTGATCACGCCCCTGCACGCAATCTCAGCGCTCAATGCCTCCAACATCGAAGGCGTGACGTCCGGGACGGGGAGCGGCAGCCCGATGACCGTGACCGCAGCCGTGCACCTGCCCGGCGCCGCCTGGGTCCTGTCGAACCAGAGCATCACCGCGAGCGGCCACGTATTCACCGGCCCGGCCACGAAGGCCTGCACCACAGGCTCTATCCAGCAGTGCAACGCCCACATCGGCAGTCTTCACCTTCGGCAGCTAGTGACCTACCAGCCCGCAGTCCGCTACTGGACCTTCCAGTGGTATGAGACGACGATCTTCCTCGCACTCGCCCTGGCCCTCGCCGGGTTCTGCGTCTGGTGGATCCGGCGCCGCCGCCTCTCCTGATGGGCCGCATGGAACCGTGTTGTACTGCGCCGCGTTGTACGAGGGTCCGTTTGGCCGAACCCTTTCCGGAGGTTCCGGCGTGCCAACCGCGCTACAACACCTGCCCGCGCTGGCCGAGCAAGCCGAGCGGCTGATCGCGCTCGGCGCTCATGAGATCGGCGGTCTCTCCGCCGCGCAACTTCGCGAGGAGGTGGGCCGGGCCCCCACCGATCGTGGGCTTCTGGTCATGCACCCGGGCCGTGCCTCTGCGTCGAAGCTCGCAACCTTGGTCGAGCACGCCGGCAAGCGCGGGTTCGTTGTGGCGGACATGCCCGACGCCGATGACTTCGCCCCGATCGAGTCCGTCGAACTGCCAACGGGGCCCGTGTACGTGACCGTGGACCCCGACCGAGGCGACCACATGGCCAATTGGAGTCCCGACGAGGCCCTGCCAGCGATCATTGCCGCCGGACGGACGCCTCTCACGCTCGGTGAAGGCATTCACTGGCTGCTCCAGCAACCTGAGGTGCTCGAGCGGAATCACTGCTTCATGACGATCGGGTCGAGGCTGCGCAGGGCCGACGGCTTGCCCGACGCGCGGACCCCCGCGCTGTGGATCAGCAACGGCACCGGCCGTGATGGCCGTGAGAACCGCAATGCGCCGAAGGTCGGGTGGTGCTGGGCCGGCAACCGCCACACCTGGCTGGGCTTCGCTTCAGCAGCCGGTCGAACCCGGTTGCCGGACAGTCCTGCCGTCGACAAGTTTGCGGACATCCGCTAGCGGCTAAGTCAGTGTCCAGAGGGCTGCGTGTGCGGCTGTGCCCGGCGGTCCGGGATCGTCGCGGGCCTCGGCTGCACTCTTGGCCGCACGACCCAATGCTCGCAAAAGACGCCCGGGTCCCGGACGCCGCCGCCGAGCACCATGTGGACCTGACTGACGGAGGGGCTATGGCGGTTGATGAGGCCGGGCAGGCGGATGCCGTCAACCTGGAGAAGGTCGACCACGTTGTGGTCTTAATGCCAGCCACAAGGCCTTTCTCGCACCGAGCGGGTCCGCCTTGATGGCGATCAGTGCCACTTGGAAGGACGTAGGACATGACCTCGTCGACGCGAACCATCCGGGTGGCGCTGCTGGTGGCGGCCGCCGCTGTCTTGGCCGCCGCGGCTGCACAATTGCGTGACAAACGCCAGACGGCCGAGCTAACCGCGGAGAACATCCAGGAACAGCTCGATGCCCTGGATCCGGTTACCCGGGCAGCGGTTATCGCCCGGCTGAGCTCAGATGAGGTGAAGAAGGTCCGCGACCGCCCATGATCCGCCCGAGGCTGTGACCTGACCGGCAGATCACCCCAGCCGGGTGTCACTGCCCCAGGCTTCTCGGTGACCAGGATCCGTTCACGCCCAGCCAAGCCAGGTCATTACCTGCTGCGCAACGATCCCGACCGGACGGTCGTTGCCCAGCACCACGTCCTCGACCCCGACGCCCTCACCGGCCGCTATCTGCCGGGCCGCTTCCCGCCGCTCCTCTTTCCGTTCGGTGGTCACGTCGGCCGCCAAGCGCTGTTCGATATCGGGCAGCGGCACCGACAGGCGAACTACCCGCAGCGGCACTCCCACTACCTCCCGAATGCCGCGCAGCTCGTCGTGGCCGGAGACGAAGTAGGCCATGACGAAAACGCTGATCCCCGCCTCGCGGTAGTTCGATATCACGGCCGCCAAGTTGCGCAGCATCAGGCCGAACCCGGCCGCGCCGCCGTCGGAGTAGTCAACGCCCCAGCCCAGGAAGTCAAGGTCCAGCAGAGCGTACGGCTGACGGCGCTGCTCCAGAAGGTAGGCGATCTCCGCGGCGACCGTGCTCTTCCCCGAGCCATAGACCCCGGTGATCAGGACACCCTCATCGCTGCGGACCCGCATTGAGCAAGCATACGGAGGCACCACGCGGTACCCCCTGACCCCGATACCCGCGCTCAGCGGCGTCGGTCACGTCCACTGGTGGGCAGGCCCCGCGGCTCGTCCACCATCCGATGTTCTGCGGATATCCCAGGACGCTGCGACCGGGTAGCGCGGGTTTCGGGGACGGTTATGTAGCTGCGGTGATGGCCAGCGAACGGGATCTGCGTGCCTGGCGGGCATCGTCAGCGAAGCCCGCCCCGATCTGCCGCCCGGGGAAGGGCTGCCGCCTTCCCTGCTGGCGGACACGGCCGACGGTCACCGGCCGTCGTCTCTGAGCCGCTCTGCCTGGGCCTCGAGGTAGCGCCGCTCGGGAAGGCTGGTCGTCCGGCGTGCCGCGCTCCGGTAGCTCGCGCTGGCGGCCGTTCTGTCACCAGCCATCTCCAGCAGATGCGCACGGACGGCATCGAGGCGATGGTGGTTGGAGATGCGATCGTTGTCGTCAAGCCTGCGCAGAAGCTCGAGTCCAGCTTGCGCGCCGCGGACCATCGCAAGCGCGACGGCGTGGTTCAGAGTGACCATCGGGTTCGGCGAGATGCGCTCGAGGAGCTCGTAGAGAGCAAGGATCTGGGGCCAGTCGGTGTCCTGCGCGCGGGCCGCTTCGTCGTGGACCGCCGCGATGGCTGCCTGCAGTTGGTACGGGCCGAGCGGGGTTCGGGACAACGCATCGGCAATGAGCGTGAGGCCCTCTGCGATGTAGCTCTGGTTCCAGAGCTGCCGGTCCTGTTCAGCGAGCGGAACAAGGCTGCCGTCTGCGCGGGTACGCGCTGCCCGTCTTGCGTCGGTCAGCAGCATCAGCGCCAGGAGGCCGGTTACCTCGCCATCCTCTGGCAGCAAACGCCGGACCTCGCGGGTGAGGCGGATCGCCTCGGAGGTCAGCTCCCTGCGCTGCAGGTCAGGGCCGGTTGTCGCCGTGTAGCCCTCGTTGAAGATCAGGTAGAGCACGTGCAGAACGACCTGCAGCCGAGCGCCGCGCTCGTGCTCCGGTGGGAGGCTGAACGGGATGCCGCTCGCCTTGATGCTCTGCTTGGCGCGGCTGATCCGCTGGGCGATCGTGGCCTCCGGGACGAGGAAGGCCCGCGCGATCTCCGCCGTCGTCAGGCCGCCGACCGCGCGCAGGGTGAGTGCGAGCTGAGATGCCGGTGAAAGGGAGGGATGCGAGGAAAGGAACAACAGGGTCAGGGTGTCGTCCTCCCCGGTCGGCAGGCGCTCGTCGCCGGGGGGCGGTGAGATGAACTCGTCGGAGGGCGCTTGTGCGGCCGCTCGCTCCTCGCGTCGCCGTCGGGCCTGATCGCTACGCACCTCGTCGGCGAAGCGGCGAGAGGCGACGGTGATCAGCCAGCCCCGGGGATTCTCCGGGATGCCCTGATCGGGCCATTGGACGGCCGCTGCGAGCAGCGCTTCCTGTACTGCGTCCTCGGAGAGGTCGAAGTTGTCGTAGCGACGGACGAGCACGCCGAGGACCCGCGGCGCCAGTAGTCGCAGCAGGTCCTCGGTACCTCGCGCTTCCTGCGTGGTCACATCTCCGGGCCGGCCATGTCCATGATTGGCCTTACCTCGACTGCCCAGAACCGGGCGGCCGGGTCGTGCGTGACGATCTCCGTGGCCCGTTCGAGGCTCTCAGTGTCGAGCAGGTAGTAGCCCGCCAGCTGTTCTTTCGCCTCCGCGAATGGGCCGTCGGTGACGGCCGGGAGGCCGTTTCGCACCCGCACGGTTCTGCCCGTCGAGGGGTCGGCGAGCGCGGCTCCCCCGCCGAGGAGCTCTCCGGACTCGGTGAACTCCTTGAGGTAGGCGTCGGCCTCGCTCATCAGCTCGTCGCGGTCGGTTTGCGACAGGGCCTCGAATGCCCCCGGGTTGTTGTAGACCAGGGCGACGTACTTCATGGCTTGCTCCTCTGCCTGCAATCTAGGTCTGTCATGGGGAGGTCGGATCACGTGACCCGGTTTCGACATCACTTCCCCTGACGGCCTCGCGCACCGTCGCTCCCCGGCATCTTCGGGTCTTCGTCCCCATCGCCGATACCGCCGCGTCGTCTCCAGTTTCCTCCGTGGCTCGTTTGACTGAGTGACCCGCCTGCCGGCCGGAAGTCATCGGTGGCGACGGTCGCAGAGGCGTACGGACAGACGGCCCGCTCTCGACATGTCGAGATCCGAAGGCGCGCTCCGACTCCTCTGTAGACACAACGACGTAGGAGTCAAGGGACATGCCTGAACCGATGACAAACAAGAGCCGTTGGCTCGCGCTGATCATTGTCTGCCTGGGGTACCTGATGATCGTTCTTGACGTGACGATCGTGGGGGTCGCACTGCCGTCGATCCGGGAGGATCTCGGGTTCTCGGAGAGCTCGCTTGCGTGGGTCGCGAACGCATACCTGCTCACGTTCGGCGGGTTCCTGCTCCTGGCGGGCCGGCTGGGCGACCTCTTCGGCCACCGGCGTCTGTTCCTGATCGGGATCACGCTCTTCACGCTGGCTTCACTCGGCGCCGGGCTCGCCGCCTCGCAGGCGCAGCTGGTCGGCTTTCGGGCGGTGCAGGGTCTCGCCGGCGCCATCGCTTCGGCGGCCGCGCTTTCGCTGATCGTCACCCTCTTCACCGAGCCGGTGGAGCGGGCGAAGGCGATGGGCGTCTTCGGGTTCGTCGCCGCGGGCGGCGGGACGATCGGCGTCCTGCTGGGCGGCATTCTGACGGGCGCCCTCAGCTGGCACTGGATCTTCCTCGTCAACGTCCCGATCGGCGTCACCGTCCTCGTCCTGGCGAGGCTCATGCTCCCCGGAGCCCAGGCCGCGCCCGCGTCGCGGCGGCTCGACGTTGCGGGTGCGGCTACCGTGACCGCCTCGCTGATGCTCGCGGTCTACGCGATCGTGAACGGTAACGAGGTCGGCTGGACCTCCGCTCGGACGCTCGGACTGCTGGCCACCGCCGGTGTGCTCCTTGGATCGTTTCTCGCGATCGAGGCGAGGACGCCGGCGCCACTCGTGCCGCTCAGCCTCTTCCGGCTACGAAACGTCTCGACCGCGAACCTCGCCGGTGTCCTGTGGGCAGCCGCGATGTTCGCATGGTTCTTCCTCTCCGCCCTCTACCTCCAGCTCGTGCTCGGCTACAGCCCGCTGCAGGTCGGCCTCGCCTTCCTGCCCGGCAATCTGATCATGGCCGTGCTCTCGCTCGGCCTGTCCGCGAAGCTCGTGATGCGCTTCGGCACCAGGGCACCGCTCGCGGCCGGGCTGCTCCTCGCGGCGGCCGGGCTGGCGCTCTTCGCGCGGGCGCCGGTCGACGGCGCTTTCATCGTGGACGTGCTCCCGAACATGATCCTGCTCGGCCTGGGCGCCGGTATGGCCCTCAATCCGCTGCTGCTCGCCGCGATGAGCGACGTCGAGGCAAGCGAGGCCGGACTCGCGTCGGGCGTCGTCAACACGTCGTTCATGATGGGAGGTGCGCTCGGCCTGGCGATCCTCGCCAGCCTCGCCGCCGCCCGGACCGACTCGCTGCTGGCGTCCGGCGAGGGCCAGCTCGCCGCTCTGGCAGGCGGCTACCACACCGCCTTCCTCGTAGGCGCCCTCTTCGCAGCGGTGGCGGCAGCGCTGGGCGCCGTGCTTCTTCGAGGAGGCACGGGCTCGGCGGTAGGTGGTCACGACGAGGCCGCGGACGGGCGGCCGGCGCCGCTCGCCGAGGCGACGCGGCGGCCCGGGGGTTCTCACGAAATGCCAGGGAGAATTCTTGCGGAGAGCCGCCGTGCGGAGCGGACGCCGCCCACCGCACGATTCACGAGCTAGCGGGCCGGGAGGAAGCCCGGCGAGCAGCAGCAGTGAGACCTGCCCCACTGCGCGGCTTCGACCGGATTGCCGTCAGCGCCAAAGAGCCGGCCACCATAGACGAGGTAGCCGAAGTGTGTCCTTCGTGCCACTAATGAGTCTTGACATGAGCATGTGGAGTATGGCCGTCGCCGAAGCCCGCGCTGTTGGGCCTGGTCCGGCGGCCCGCGTATCAGTGTCGGAAGGTGCGTGTCATGACGGATGCGAACGAGCAGGCGCCGAAGATCCTCGATTTGCCGATCGGCCTGGATGCTACCGGGATGCGGCTGGAGTTCGACAGCCTCGGCGAGGTCGAGGTGCCGGCGAACCGGTACTGGGGCGCGCAGACCCAGCGCAGCCTGGAGCATTTCAGCATCGGCCAGGACCGGATGCCGAAGGAGGTGTACCACGCCTACGGGTATGTGAAGAAAGCGGCGGCGGTGGTGAACACCCGGGCGGGCCGGCTGCCGGAGTGGAAGGGCGGGCTGATCGAGCGGGTGTGTGACGAGGTGATCAGCGGAGCGCTCGATGAGGAGTTCCCGCTGTATGTCTGGCAGGCCGGCTCGGGAACGCAGTCGAACATGAACGTGAACGAGGTCATCGCCAACCGGTGCATCCAGCTGGTGGGCGGCACGCTCGGCTCGCAGGAACCGGTTCACCCAAACGATCACGTGAACATGGGGCAGTCGAGCAACGACACCTTCCCCACGGCCATGCACATCGCTGCTTACACAATGGCAACGGAGAAGACGATCCCGGCACTCACGCGGCTCCGCGATGCCCTCGAGCGCAACGCGCGGAAATGGGCCGCCGTCGTCAAGATCGGCCGCACCCACCTGGAGGACGCCACGCCACTGACCGTCGGCCAGGAATGGTCGGGCTACGTTGGCGGTCTCGATGACGTCATCGCCGAGGTCGAGCACGCCACCCGGGGCCTGCTGGAACTGGCCATGGGCGGCACCGCCGTCGGCACCGGACTGAACGCCCCGCCCGGCTTCGATGACGAGGTGGCGGCGGAGATCGCTTCCATGACCGGCGCTCCCTTCGTGACGGCGCCGAACAAGTTCACCGCCCAGGCCACCATGGACCGCCTGGTGCGTGCGCACGGCGGTCTGAAGGCAGCGGCCGTGACCCTGTTCAAGATCGCCAATGACCTGCGCTGGCTCGGATCCGGGCCGCGGACCGGCATCGGCGAGCTGATCTTCCCGTCGAACGAGCCGGGGTCGTCGATCATGCCCGGCAAGGTCAACCCGACCCAGGCCGAGGCCATGCTGATGGTAGCCATCCAGGTCATAGCGTCCGACGTGGCGGTGACCATGGGCGGCGCCGAAGGCAACTTCGAGCTGAACACGTTCCGTCCGCTCCTGATCAGCAACTACCTGCACTCGGCGCTGATCATGGCCGATATGTGCGACCACTTCCGCGAGTTCATGGTCGAGGGCACCAAGCTGAATGAGGCCAAGCTGGCCGACAACATCGAGCACTCGGTGATGATGGTGACCGCCCTGGCGCCCGTGATCGGCTATGACAAGGCCGCGGCCATCGCCTACTACGCCATCGAGCACGACCTGACCCTCAAGCAGGCCGCGCTGGCCAACGGCGTCAGTGGGGAACTGTTCGACCGGGTGGTCGACCCGCTCGCGCTGACCCGCCCCGGCTCAGCCGATGTGCCATCGGACCCCGGCAAGGCCTGACGTGAAGTCTGGCCAAGCCCCAAGCTCAACGGGCCGTTCGTGCCATTGGCTGTCGGCGCCTACATCCTCGCCTGCAGCAGGTTTGTGTAGTCCGTCGGGGGCCTGATCTCCAGGACGAGCAGGGTAACGGTGATGGCGAAGACGGCATCGCTGAATCCGACCAACCGCCCGGGCGTCCGATGCGCTGAAGGGAGTCGTGCCCTGCCTTGCCCCCGGGTGCTCGCGCCGTCGCGTACGGCCGATCCTGCTCTGCTGCCATCTTCCTCATAGCTGCCCGCCCTTGTGAGTGGCCGCCGAAGCATCATTCCACCTTGTGGCAGGGCGAGCTTCATCCTCTGCTGGCATGAAACCCCTCATCCCTCCAGCAGCGCCAGCTCCTGGGCCAGGGCCACTGCCTGGCTCCGTGAGGATGCCCCCAGCTTCCGGTAGACCGAGTTCGCCTGCGACTTGATGGTGTGCGGGGAGAGGAACAACTCGGCAGCGATCTCGGGGAACGACAGGTGCGTGAGGAGCAGTGGCAGCAGGCGGAGCTCGGCGGCGGTCAGGGCGGATGCCGCAGGGGTGGCTGACCCGCGCTCGCTGGCGAGCCGGGCTCGGAGCGCGCGAGCCTCACCGACCAGGTTCCCCAGAGCGGGCCGGCGCCGGAGCACCTCATCGATTTCCCGCATGAGCGTCCTGGCACCCGCAATGTCGGCGAGCCCGAGGTGGACGTGGGCCAGCTCGATCCGGGCCTGAATGGCGAGGTGGGGCAGCGCGTAGGTCAGTGTCGGCCGCACCCGCTGAGCATCGGCGAGGTGCTGACGCGCACCCGGGATATCTCCCCGGTGCAGGGCGGTGCGGGCCTGCACCGCGTAGGCGAGGGTGCCCTCGAACTTGGCCCGGCGCAATACGGCGCCTGCCTGCCCGGCCAGGATCTCGGCGCGGCTCCAGTCACCGCGCGCCATCGCTAGTAGCGACCGTTCGCCCAGCGCGACCGCGACAGTCTCAGGTGTGCTGGTTTCCTCCCGGGCGCTGAGCACCTGTTCGAAGAACGCGTCGCCATCGTCGAGGTCCCCGGCCAGAACCCGGGCGAGCCCTTGAAAGAGCGCGGGCGCCGACTCCACGATGTGCTCCTCGGCAAACCTTCGCGCGGCCTGATCGGCGTCCGCACGCATCTGCCCGACACCGCGCCGGCACATGATGGCCCGCAGCAGGGCGGCCCACGCCTCGGCATAACGGTCACGGGGCTGGCCCGGGTCCCCGTGTTGCCAGCGATCGACCGCATCAGCCCACCGCTCGGCCTCGGCCGGCCGCCCCACCTGTGTGGCGAGGAACAGAGCGAGCACGGCGACCATCGGGTGCCTTTCCATCCCGCCCCGGTCCTCCAGCCACCGGAGCCATCGCTCGACGGTGGTAACCCGGGCTTGCCGGTAGGTCGGCAGCCAGAGCCGCTCCACCAGCCCGGCGGCCCGGTCGACATCCCCGGCCGCCATCAAATGCTCCAGCGAGTCCTCGGGCAGGCCGTTGCGCTCGAACCACTCCGCGGCCCGCCGATGGAAGACAGCGATCAGCCCGGGCTCCTGGCGTTCCAGCTCGGCCAGCAGCATGTCGCGGAACAGGTGATGGTAGCGGTACCACTGGCCCCGCCGGTCCAGTGGCACCAGCAGCATGTTCGACCGGGCCAGCCCGGCCAGGGCCGCGGCCGAACCGGGCAGTTCCAGCACCGCCTCGCACAACGGCCCACACATCCGCTCCAGCACCGCGGTCCGGGTCAGGAACTCTCGCTGCCGCCGGGCGATCCGGGCCAGGAACTCCGACTCCATGTACTCGCTAACCAGCCGGTCGTCGCCACCGAAGGAAACCGCCGCGCCCGGCAGCGACCCGCCCTCCTGCAGATACAGCGCCGCCAAATACAGCCCGGCTGGCCATCCCTCGGTCCGCCTGTGCAGCGCCGCCACCTCATCCGCACCGAGCACCGGGCCAGCATCACGCAGCAGCCGGGCCGCCTCGTCCGGGGTGAGCGACAGGTCAGCCGGGCCGATCTCCAGGATCCGGCCCTCCGCGCGCAGCCGCGCGATCCGCAGCGGCGGCTCGGTCCGCCCGGCGAGCACTAGCCGGGAGCCGTCGGGCACGTGCTCGGCCAGCACCGATAGCGCGTCCCGGCACACCCGGTTGCGCAGTAGGTGCACGTCATCCAGCACCAGCACCATCGGCACGGTCCTTGCCGCGAACGCCGCCGCCAGCCGCGGCACCACGGAGCCAGGCACTGAACTCGCCGGGGAAGCCAGCGCGTCGAATACGCGCCCGCCCACCGGCCTCGACAGCGTCGAGTGCTTCCGCGATGTAAGCGAGCAGGACCTTCGGATCGTTGTCCCGGTCATCGACCGACACCCACGCGCAGGCCCGGCCGCTGCGCTCCGCCCACTGCGACAGCAGCGTCGTCTTGCCGTAACCAGCTGGCGCGACCACCGAGACGATCCGGTGCGAGCCTTCGTTCTCCAGGTGGCCGAGCAGCAGCGAACGGCGGATGGTCCCCGGCCGCACCAGCGGGCGCAGCAGCTTTGACACGGTGAGGTCGAACGCTGGGCCGACTGTCCGGTGCGTCGGGCTGAGCCGATCGCGAACGTCAATGTCGTGCATGGCCGGCCGCTGCCTTCTGAGGGTTTGCCGCCCCATCCTGGTCTGAAGCCTTGGATCAGGTCAAACGCGACACAGGGATCTGGCAGGTAGTTCACCTCCAATTCACCTGTGCCGGATCGCCCAGGGCGAACCCCGGACGACTGCCCCGTTCCGCCCGGCTGTCCCGCCTCGCTGCCCCGCCCGTGCAAGCTGGTTAGCATTCGGCAAGCTGAAGGCCCCTCCAGCGACCAGGCATCATCGTGCGGGGCCGCCCAGCGTTTCCCGGCAAGGTCCGGTCGCACCTGGATCACCTGGCGCGTCCGGGCGGTCGAAGGGATTGAGCACGCGGACATCGGCTGCGGGCAAAGCCGGCGAAGTGGCGGGCGACCAGGATCAAACCCCGCGCCCGGGACACCTGCCTGAAAGATGGAACCATCCACGCGCAGCCCGGCGCGGCCGGTTCGCCGACCGCCCTTCGGGGGGCGATTGAGCCGCGGCTGTGCTGGCGTGGGGGACATCGACGTGTGGGAGGAGCTGGAGATGATCCGTCGTGATGCGCTGGCAGAGTATGTCCGCGGGTCGCTGTGGGTGCTGCCCACGCTGTCTGTGCTGGCCGCCCTGGCCGCTGGGGCGCTGCTGTCGCTGGTCAGCATCGGTCCGCACTCGCCGCTGGCCTTTCAGGGGACGTCTGATGATGCCCGGGCCTTGCTGATCGGGATTGCCGGGACGATGGTGACGGTCATCGCGCTGCTGCTGGGCCTGGCGGTGGTGGCGCTGCAGCTGTCGTCGACCCAGTTCTCGCCCCGGCTGTTGCGGAACTTTCTGCGGGACCGGCCGAATCAGGTCGTGCTCAGCGTGTTTGTGGCGACCTTCGCCTACAGCGCGGCTGGGCTGTACACGGTCGGCGTTTCGGGCGGCAGCCGCACCGCCAGCTTTCCCCGGCTGGCGGTCAGCGGCGCGCTCGTGCTGCTGTTTGTCAGCCTTG
>DASYQM010000064.1:0-3023 GCA_036005525.1 Streptosporangiaceae bacterium | reverse complement strand
GGCCCAGGCCGGGCTGGCTGAGGTAGATCTCAGCGTCCGGGTGCTGCCCAAAATGCGCCTCGACCTGCTTCTGCATCGCCTTGATCTGCGTCTGCAGCGTGGTCAGGACCGCGACGTGGGCGCCGACCGTGGCCGCATACGCTGCGGTCACCACGGACGGCTGGCCCAGCTGCCGGGCGCGCAGCACCGCCTGCAGCTTCGCCGCCTTGGCCGCGACGTCGCGCCGGCGCGCCCGTTTCAGCGCGGCGGTGATCCGCGCCGTGGTGAGCCGAGCCGCCGAGGCCGGATCGGGGGCGATGCCCAACAGTTCCAGGGTGTCCGCGGCGGCCAGGTCGTCGAAGGCGGCCAGGGCCGCGGGGAAGAACTCGCGCAGCGCCTGCCGCAGCCGCAACGTGTGCCGGGTGCGTTCCCAGATCAGCGTCTTGTGCGCCCGGGTGAGGACCTTGACCGCGGCCGCCTGCGCGCTGTCACCAGCCACGGCACGCAGCTGGTGGGAGTCGGTGCGCACCATGTCGGCCAGGACATGAGCGTCCGCGGCGTCGCTCTTGGCGCCGGACACACCATGCCGCTTGCGGTACTGGGATGCCTGCAGCGGGTTGATCGCATACACGGTGTACCCGGCGGCGATCAGCGCGGCCACCCACGGGCCCCGGTCAGTCTCGGTCCCGACCACCACCTGGCCCCGGTCGCCGTCCTCCGCGTCATCGCCGAGTGCCTCACCGGCCATCGCGTGCAGCCGGGCCATCCCGGCCACACCTTCGGGCAGCCGGGCCTTCGCCAGCCGGCGGCCCGCGGCGTCCATCAGCTCGACGTCGTGATGGTCCTCGGCCCAGTCGTCCCCAATAAACAATCTCAACGGTGCTCCCGCCTCGCGATCCGGACAGTACCAGCAGCCTGCGGGAGAACCATCAGCGACCTAATGACTCAGTGCTCACGCCGCATACGGCGGGCACGACATCCCATCAGCGATCAACTCTCCCGGCCAGCCGGCGGGGGCACGGTCTTTCGACAGGACTCCCCGGAAGGGATCCAAGAGGCGCGAGTGCTCACCTGCCAGCGGCTACCGAACCGAGTCTGCCCGATGGCCGGCCCGTTAACTCTCATTAGAGGCGCGAGCGCCAGCACTGGAATTAGGCATGCCCGCCGCGGGCCTTCGGTTCGGTGACAACGGCCGGGAGTGTGCTGATGGCGGAAGTGATGATCGGGACCGGCCCCCACAAGAGCTCGCACACGGCGGTAGCGATCAGCGTGGGCGAGGAGCCGCTGGGCGAGCTGCGGGTAGATGCTTGCCCGTCCCAGGCGGAGCAGCTGCTGGCGTGGGCGGCGGGGTGGCCGGAGCGGGCCTGGGCGGTGGAGGGCGCGGGCGGGCTGGGGCACTTGCTGGCCCAGCAGCTGGTTACCGCCGGGGAGCAGGTGCTGGATGTGCCGCCCAAGCTGGCCGCCCGGGTGCGGCTGCTGCAGGCCGGTGACACGAATCAGAACGATCCCAACGACGCCTTCTCGGTGGCGGTCGCGGCGCTGCGCTCCCCGGCCAGGCGCCCGGTGCTCGCCGAGGATCATGCCGCCGTGCTGAAGGTGTGGGCGAAGAGGCATCGTGACCTGGCCCGGGCCCGCAACCAGGCCGCCTGCCGGCTGCACGCGGTGCTGCGGCCTGGTCCCTGGCGGTCACCCGAGGGAGATCTCCGCGGCCCAGGCCGCCCGCATCCTCGAGCGTGTCACCCCCTCCGGCGCGGCTGCCCGGGCTCGCTGCGAGCTCGCCGCCGAGTTCCTCACCGACATCCGCCGCCTGGACGCCCAGCTGCGCGACACCAACAAGAAGCTGGCCGCAGCGGTCCGGGCCTCGGGCACCAGCCTGACCGGTCTGTTCGGCGTCGGCCCGGTCATCGCCGGCACCGTGATCGGCGACGTGCGCCAGGTGTTCCGGTTCCCCAGCCGGGACCACTTCGCCGCCTGCAACGGCACCGCCCCGGTCGAGGTGTCCTCCGGCGGCCGGAAGGTCCACCGGCTGTCGCTGCGCGGCAACCGCAGGCTCAACCATGCGATCCATATGGCCGCGATCACCCAGATCCGCTACCGGCACAGCCAGGGCCGGGCCTACTACGACAAGAAGCTGGCCGAGGGCAAGACCCACAAGGAAGCGCTGCGGGCCCTCAAACGGCGGATCAGCGACGCGATCTACGCGGCGCTGGTGGCCGACGCCCGGCAGGCGGCGGCTGCCGGCACCAAGGGCCCGGGAGGGCAACCGGGGAACCTCTCTGTCTCCAGGGCGGCCGGTTCACACCCCGCACACCGGCTCTTCGGGCAAGCCACTCCCGGGCCTGCCACCACCATACGGCCCGGTGCCACCGCAGGTCGCGCCCCAAGTCAGCCGAACCGAGCCCGTCAGCGCCCGGCCGGGCACCTCGCGACCGCTTCGAAGAAACCCCAGACAACCACTTGACACCGACAGCAAAGAGGACTCGTTCTGGGCGGCTTTGCCGAGGTGGTGGGGGCTGCGCATGCGACGCAGATCGGGACGTTCTGCCGCGCGGCTCTGGTCATTGGTCAGTTGCAGGGCTGCCTGGCTCGGCCAAGAATCCGGGTGTCAGGGGCCAGGACAGCTGGAGCGTCCGGCGGGGTGGGCACCGCCATCGGGGTTGCTCCCGGTCCCGCGCGCCCGAGCCGGCGCAGAGGTGCCTGCCACCCATCGCGATGCCACCGTTAGGGTGCGGGCGGGCCGGGGTCCCGGCCGGCGGCACCCAGTCGGCGGGGGGCCCAGGGCCAGGGTCCGCAGCAGCGGCCGGTGGTGTTTGACTACCTGGTGCAGACCAGAGCCGTCAGATCCGCGATGAGGCGCAGGCCACGCGGCGGGAGCCATCGGCGCGGTCACAGGGCCTGCAGGCGCCTGGCCTTCCGCTCACGTTGGGCGCTCTCCGGCGCGAACCTCGGCGACGGCCTGCCAGTCATCCAGAACGCGCTTTACCCGCTCGGGCGACTCAGCGGCGACCGCCTCACGCAATTCGCCCGCGAACGCCTTCAGGTGA
>DASYQM010000063.1:0-18805 GCA_036005525.1 Streptosporangiaceae bacterium | reverse complement strand
GGGGCGCTCGAGTCCGGCGCCCCCCGTGTCCCGGCTGCACGAGTAGCAGTCCTACACCCCGCGGACTTCCCGGTGCCTGCCGGGCGCGAGGAGGAGTGGCGGTTCACGCCGCTGCGGCGGCTGCGGGGCGATACGGTCCTGCGCGAGTGCAAGGTCACCGTGGTCGCTGCTTCCGTGCCGAACGGGGGCATCGCCAGCTCGGCAGCGCCTGCGTGCCCGCCGACCGGGTCAGTGCCCGCGCTTATGCGTCCTTCGCGGAGGCGACAGTGATCACCGTGCCCGCCGAGGCGGTGGCGTCCCGGTCGACAGTGATCTCGGTGCGCGGCGAGGGGGCCGCGTTCGGGCACGAACTCGAACTCGAGCCCGAACGCCAGCGCGGTGGTCATGTTCGATCACCACGGCAGCGCGCCCCTCGGCCGGGCGAACTCGCCATCGACGGGGACACAGAGCCGGTGTTATATGGCGGTCCAGGCCTGCGGGTCGAGGGTGCCGTCGATGGCGGCCCGGGCGACATCGGTGAGGCGAAGGTTGTTGCTGCGGGCGTAGGCCCGCAGCCGGGAGAAAGCCTGGGCCAGGTCGACGCCGGCGCGTTCGGAGATCACGCCCTTGGCCTGCTCGATCACCACCCGGCTGGTCAGGGCGCCGGACAGCTGCTCGTTCAGGCGCTGGGCCTCGGCGCTGGCGCGATGCTGGGCGATGCTGAGGGTCGCGAGGTCAGCGAAGGCCCGGGCGACGATGAGGTCCGCTTCGGTCATCGGGGCGCGGGTGACGCTGAGCAGGTTCAGGGCGCCGAGGGTCACCTCCCGCAGCCGCAGCGGCACGGCGGACGCCGAGGCGAAGCCGGCCTTGCGGGCGGCGGCGGAAAACGACGGCCAGCGGCCGGACCCGGCATCCAGGTTCACGTGCTGCACGCGCTCGCCGGTGCGGAAGGCATCCAGGCAGGGCCCTTCCTGGGCCTGGAGCTCGAACAGCTCCAGCAGGCGCATCGCCTCGCTAGAGGAGGCCACCAGCCCCAGGTTGCCCGCGGGAGAAGCCAGCATCACCCCGGCGGCGGAGACGCCGAGCAGATCGACGCACCGGTCCGCGACCCCGGTCAGCATGTCGACGATGTCATAGTCGTCGACGAGGGTGTCGGCCATCTCGACCAGTGACCGGACCACGTCGGCTTCTCGGGTCATCCCCACTCCCCTCCTGAGCGCCCAGCGGCCCGTCGCAGCCGACGGGCGCCGGATCAGAGCCCGGGCCGTGGCGTCCATCGTAGTGGCGGCCTGTCCCCGCGCCAGCGGGCCGGGCGTGCGCGGTCATCGCAGCCGCAGCCTGCGGGCGATGACATCCTGGGCGACATCGGCGAGCAGCCGATCGCTGCTGAACGCGTACGCCCGCAGCCGGATCAGCGCCTCGGTCACGCTGATGTCCTCCTGGACCGAGACCATGCCGGCCGCGTTGTGCACCGCGAAGTGGAAGTCGGCGCCGGCCTCCAGCTCCTCGGCCACCGCGCCGAAAGGCGCTCCGGCCTGGGCCTCCAGTACCCAGCGGGCGGCCACGTCGGCGACGACCAGCGCGTCAGCGTGCTGATCGCCGCTCAAAGGGCCGGGGCAGTCCCGGTAGAGGTTGAGCGCCCCGAGGCGTACCGTGCCGACCCGCAGCGGGAACCCGAACACCGCCCGCGCGCCCGCCTGCAGCGCCGGCGGGGTGAAGGCAGGCCACCGGCGGGTCACCGGATCCGCCAGGTCGGGCTCGGCCACCACCCGGTCCTGCTGGTAGGCGTCGACGCACGGGCCCTCGCCGAGAGTGTACTGCAGCTCCTCGATCAGGTGGCTCACCTCGTTGCTGGTGCACAACGACCCCCGCGGTATGTCACCCGACATGAGCATGACACCGGCGCCCGTCACCCCGGCGATCCCCGGGCACACCCCGCACAGCCAGGCTGAAGACCACACGTCTCCGCCGGCAGAGAACGCGGCCACAATCCGGTGCAGCCTGTCGCCTGGCATATCAGCGACACGATCCCGGGCAACAGCCCGGCGTCCTGCACAGAACCAGATCACGACCGCCCACCTGCTGCCTCCTTCGCCCGAGCAAAGCGCCAGCAGGGACTGGACTCAACGCCCTTCCGGACCCGGACCACCGAGCCTCTCATCACCAACGCTACTCCATAGGCAACCCCGGGGCGCCGACGCGCCGTCCCGATGCCGCCCGCCCGATCACGACGATCTGGCGATCAGCTGATCGAGGCCAGGGAAAATGCCAGAACGCGCTGGAGGGATCGCACGCGCTGGCGAGCCAGGTGACCGGCTGGATGCTGGCTGCGCAAGCGCGTGTCGGGTGGCCCGGCGAAGCGCCCGCCTGCCTCGCGGCGCTCGATGACGAGCGGGTCAGCGCAGGCGAAATCCGTAATGCCCGCGCGGTGATCTGCCTCGCGGAAGGCGATCCGGCCCGAGCGCTCGGCGCGGTAAGGGATGTTCTGGACGGCACGGCACCGGTCATCGGTTACGTCACGGTCGTGGAGGCGCACCTGCTGGCCGGGCTCGCCCACCGTGAGCTCGGGGACCAGCGCGCGGCGAACCGGGTGGCCGAACGGGCGCTGGCCCTGGCGGAGTCTGACCGGCTGGTCCTGCCGTTCGCGATGACTGGCTCAGCCGAGTTGCTGAAGGCGCTGCCGCGGCATGACACCGCGCACGCGGCGCTGCTCGCCGACATTCTCGACATCCTGCACGACTCATCCCCGGCGGCCAAAGACCAGCACCCGTCGCCGCAAACGGAAGAGCTCAGCCCCAGCCAGCTGAGGGTGCTGCACTGCACGCCGACGCGACAGCCTCGCCACCTCACCGGCCAGCAACCTGACAGCGAATGCCAGCGAGGGCGAATTCCGCTCGCCCGGGCAAATCCGCACGGCGCGACAGCCACCACGCAGGCGCTGCGTGTCGGCCCGGATGGCGCCCGCCGCTCATCCGTCAACGCGAAGACTTAGGCCTGCTATGGCGCTACCAAACGTCTTCGCGTTAACGGGGTGGGGTGTCCTGAGCGCTCCGCGGCCGGCGTTCTGCCAAGCTTGATTCCCGGGGTCGTTTGCCGGGAGTCGTGCGCATGCTGGTTATCCACGGGCTGTGGGCCTACGGGGCGTCCTATCTGTGGGCTGAGGATTCCGCGCTGCCCGCGGCGGCACCGGCGCGGCCGGGCAAGCCGTCCCGTGCTCCCAGGCCGCATCCGTTCGCCCTGCAGGCGTCGGGCCTGGCGCGCGCGCTCGCCCAGCTGCCCGAACCGGCCGCCGGCCTGGCCGGTCAGGCGGTCGACGACGAACTGACGCTGCGGCTGCCATCCGGCCCGGACGGGCCGCTCGCGTCGCCTGAGCTGGTCCGCCCGCCCGGTCAGGACGGAGCGGGGGCCAGCTGGCCGGGCGGGCGCCGGGTGTCGCTGGCACCCTGGCGGGTCCCCGCTCTGGCTTTCGCGCCTGCCCCCGCCGTCGACTTGCTCACCGTGCTCGGCGAGCCCGGCGCGCTCTCGGGTGAGGTGATCGGCGGCGGCAGCGCGCGTTACCTGGCCGCGGTGGCGCGGCTGAGCGCTGATCTTGCGGCCCGGGGACGGGTGCTGCCGGCGCTGCGCGCCGAGGACAGCGGGCCGACGCCGAGATGGCGCCCGGTGCTGTCGGGCGCCGACGCCGAACGCGCGCGTGAGCTCGCCGCCGGGATGCCGGCGATGTGCCGCGCGGCCGACGCCGACGATCGGTCGTCGGCGGTGATCCTGACCGGCGCGCTGGATGCCCTCACCGACGCCGCCGTCCGGGCCCGGCTCGCCGGGCAGCCGCTGTTTCCAGCCCGCCGCGGGCGTCGGTCGGCCCGCATCCCGGTGGCCGAGCGCTGGATCGTGGCGCTCACGTCGGCCGGCGGCCAGGTCGAGGTCACCACAACCGAAGACGAGCAGGAGGCAGCGGAGCTTGTCGCCCAACTTGACGCCTGGCACTCCGCCGCGCAGCTCCCGGCCGGCCCGGTGCGCACCTGCTTCCGGCTGGTCGAGCCGGAGCTGGGGGAGGAGGAGGCCGGGCTAGGTGCCGCCAAGAACTCCGCGGATGCCAGCGGCAGCGGCGGGACGCCGGACGAGGTCCCCGGGGACTGGCGGGTCGAGTTCGCGCTCCAGTCCACCGACGACCCGAGCCTGATGATGCCGGCCGCCGACGTCTGGGCGGGCGCTTCCACGGCCGGCCTGGCCGCTGGGATCAAGCACCCGGAGGAGGAGTTGCTGGCCGGGCTGGGCCGGGCCGCCAGGCTCTTCCCCAAGCTGGACCGGGCGCTGCGCAGCCCTGCGCCGGCCGAGGTAACACTGGACACCGAGGAGGCGTTCGGCTTCCTCCGGCAGGCAGCGCCGCTGCTATCCGGCGCCGGGTTCGGCGTACTGCTGCCGGACTGGGTGCGCCGGTCCCGGCTCGGACTCAAGCTCACCACCAGGTCCAGGCGGGCCTCGAGCGGATCGGTGACCGACCCGAAGTTCGGCCTCAGCGACCTGGTCGACTTCCGCTACGACCTGGCGGTCGGCGACCAGGAGCTGGACCCCGGGGAGCTGGCCGAGCTGGCCAGGCTCAAGGTCCCGCTGGTCCGGCTGCGCGGCCAGTGGGTGGAACTCGACGACCGGCACCTCCGCGCGGCGTTGCGGTTCCTGGAGCGCAGCCAGTCCGGGACGATGCGGGCTTCGGACGCGCTGTTGGCCGGCCTGGACGGAGCCGACGACGATCTGCCACTGGTCGAGGTGGACGCCGACGGCTGGCTCGGCGACCTGCTCTCCGGCCGGGCCGACCGCCGCCTCGAACCGGTCAAGACGCCGGCCGGCTTCGACGGCGAGTTGCGCCCCTATCAAGAGCGCGGGGTGGCGTGGCTGTCCTTCCTCGGCCGTCTCGGCCTTGGGTGCGTCCTCGCCGATGATATGGGGCTCGGCAAGACCGCGGAGACGTTGTGCCTGGTCATGAACGATGTGGAGACCAGATCTCCGGCGCCGGGCCAGGCTGCTCGGCCGGCGCCCACGCTGGTGGTGTGCCCGATGTCCGTGGTCGGCAACTGGCAGCGTGAGGCGGCCAGGTTCACCCCGGAGCTGAAGGTGCACGTGCACCATGGCGCGGACCGGCTCCGCGGCGACGAGCTCGCCCGAGAACTGATCGGAACCGATCTGGTGATCACCAGCTACGGCATTGCGGCCAGGGACCGGGAGGAGCTCGCCCGGGTCCGGTGGGCGCGGGTGGTGTGCGACGAGGCGCAGAACATCAAGAACCACGCGACCCGGCAGGCTCAGGCGGTCCGCGGCCTGCCGGCCGCGTCCAGGATCGCGCTCACCGGCACCCCCGTGGAGAACCGGCTCAGCGACCTGTGGTCGATCATGGAGTTCACCAGCCCCGGCCTGCTCGGGCCGGCCGAGAAGTTCCGGCAGCGGTACGCGATCCCGATCGAGCGCGCCGCCGACGAGGAGGCGACCGCCCGGCTGCGGCGGATCACCGGGCCGTTCATCCTGCGCCGACTCAAGACCGACAAGTCGATCATCTCCGATCTGCCGGACAAGCTGGAGATGAAGGTCTGGTGCAATCTCACCGCCGAGCAGGCGTCGCTGTACGAGGCGACGGTCACCGACATGCTGGCCAGGATCGAGGCGGCCGAGGAGGGGATCGAGCGCCGCGGCCTGGTACTGGCCACGATGGCCAAGCTCAAGCAGGTCTGCAACCACCCGGCCCATCTGCTCGGCGACGGCTCGCGGCTGCCCGGCCGGTCCGGCAAGCTGGCCCGGCTGGAGGAGATCTGCGACGAGGTCATCGCCGAGGGAGACAAGGCGCTCTGCTTCACCCAGTACGCGGAGTTCGGCTCGATGCTCCAGCCATACCTGGCCGCGCGGCTGGGCTGCCCGGTGCTGTACCTGCACGGCGGCACGCCGAAGAAGCAGCGCGACGCCATGGTGGCCGGATTCCAGGAAGTGACCGAGCCTGCGGTGTTCCTGCTGTCGCTCAAGGCCGGCGGCACCGGGCTGAACCTCACCGCCGCCAGCCATGTCATCCACGTGGACCGGTGGTGGAACCCGGCGGTGGAAGACCAGGCCACCGACCGGGCGTTCCGCATCGGCCAGCGCCGGGACGTCCAGGTGCGCAAGTTCGTCTGCGTCGGCACGCTGGAGGAGCGGATCGACGCCATGATCGAGGAGAAGAAGGCCCTGGCCGAACGGATCGTGGGCACCGGGGAAGGCTGGCTGACCGAGCTTTCGGTGGCCGAGCTGCGCAAGCTGATCGAGCTGTCGCCGGAGGCGGTGTCGGAATGAGTGAATGGCAAGGGCCCTGGCCGGAACGGTCCCGGCCGCGCCGGGTCGAGGGCGGCGTACGGGCCCGCAGCAAGCGCGGCGCGATCGGCGAGCAGTGGTGGTCGCGGCGGTTCATCGACGTGCTGGAGTCGCTGGGCATGAGCGGCAGGCTGGCCCGCGGCCGCAACTACGCCCGCGCCGGGCAGGTGCTCGGGTTCGAGCTGACCACCGGCTACGTGACCGCGCAGGTGCAGGGATCGCGGCCCAGACCGTACCGGGTGCGCATCCAGGTAATGCCGCTCACCGCCAGGCAGTGGGAGCGGGCCGAACAGGCCCTGGCCGCGCAGGCGCTGTTCCGGGCCAAGCTGCTGGCCGGCGAGATGCCGCACGAGATCGAGGATGTGTTCGCGGAGTGCGGCACGCCGCTGTTCCCGCGGTCGGCCAGGGACATGGAGATGTCCTGTTCCTGCCCGGACTGGGAAGTGCCGTGCAAGCACCTGGCCGCGGTCTGCTACGTCCTGGCCGAGGCATTCGACGACGACCCGTTCGGCATGCTGGCCTGGCGCGGGCGGGGCCGGGAGGAGCTGCTCGCCTCGCTGCGCCGGATCAACGCCGGGCAGCCCGAGCCGCCGGGCCCGGTGATCAACGTGACCGACCGGCCGCTGGCCGAGTGCCTGGACGACTTCTGGTCACCCGGGCTGAGCCCGGCCCGGCTGCGGGCCATGCCCGCCGCCCCGGTGACTGCCCCCGACCTGCTGCTCCGCTCCTTCGAGCCGCCCGCGATCGCCGTCCGCGGCCGGGACCTGGCCGACGTGCTCCCCCCCGTGTACCAGCGTCTGGCCGGCCACGACGGCTGACTCCTCATCGCCGCGGCTCCATGGCATCCCCGCCGCAGCCCGGGCCCGCCCGCGGCCGGCCCCCCGCCCCCGGCCCAAGCCGGTCGATGTGCGTGACGCCAGATCGCCGACTGGGCGCGGCTGCCAGTTAGCCGCGCTAGCGCTACTGGGACGACCATATCCGCCGGTTCTGTGTGAGGGTCTGGGCGCAGCTGCCCGGCCGCATCCACATCGTCCTCATCCGGCAGCCGGGCGGCTTCTGACAGGCATCCTCCCGCCCGGCGCGATGCACAACCACCGGAACGCCTCTCCGCCCTGGACCGGCATCATCAGCCAGCAGCCGACACGGCTCGGCAAGATCGGCGTTCGACGCGGGCTGCCGATCCCGTCAGAGCCGCCAGCAGGCCGACGCCGGACACGCACGATGAAATCAGGACGATGAGAATCGGGTGGCAGGAGTTACGCTCATCACGATGGTCTCTGACGGAGCCGACGGGCCATGGAGGTGCAAACGATGGCGCAGATCGTCCTCGATGAGGTGGACAAGCTTTACCCGGGCGGCGTCAAAGGGATCGACGGCCTCAGCCTGGACATCGCCGATGGCGAGTTCATGGTGCTGGTCGGCCCGTCTGGCTGCGGCAAGTCGACCGCTCTTCGGTCCATCGCCGGCCTGGAGGAGATCACCTCGGGCTCGATCTCCATCGGTGACCGGGTGGTCAATGACCTGCCGCCCAAGGATCGCGACATCGCCATGGTGTTCCAGAATTACGCCCTTTACCCGCACATGACGGTGGAGCAGAACCTGGCGTTCGGACTGCAGCAGCGCAAGACACCCAGGGACGAGATACGCCGCCGGGTGCTCGCGGTGGCGAAGATGCTCGGCCTTGAGGAGTTTCTCAATCGCAAGCCCTCGGCCCTGTCCGGCGGGCAGCGGCAGCGGGTCGCCATGGGCCGGGCCATCGTCCGTGAGCCGCAGGCCTTTCTGATGGACGAGCCGCTCTCTAACTTGGACGCCAAGCTGCGCGTATCGATGCGCGCCTCCCTGTCGCAACTGCACGAACGGCTCGGCGTTACGACGGTCTACGTCACACATGACCAGGTGGAGGCGATGACGCTCGGCAGGCGCGTCTGCGTCCTGCGGGATGGCAAGCTGCAGCAGGTGGACAGCCCGCAGCGGCTTTTCGACGAACCGGTGAATCTGTTCGTCGCCGGCTTCATCGGCTCGCCGGCCATGAACTTCGTCACCGCCAAGGCCGTGCGCGATGACGGTCCTGCCGTGGTCTTCGCCGGCCACCGGCTGCCGATCCCCGCGGCGGTCGTGGAGGCCAGGCCGGGCCTGGAGCGGTTCTTCGGCCGGGAGCTGATCCTTGGCGTCCGGCCGTCCGACTTCGAGGACGCCGCACTGGCCGATCCCAGCTGGGCCACAATGCCCGTGGAAGCCCGCGTGACTGAGGAACTCGGCAGCGAGATCCACGTCATCTTCACGATCGATGCGCCGATCGTCCAGCATGCAAGTCTCAGCCAGGCGATCTCCGACGAAGATGACGACTCGGCCATCGCCCTGGCCGGCGGCGAGTCGCAGTGGACGGCGCGCGTCGCGGCGCGCAGTCACGTCAAGCCTGGGCAGCGGCTTGATCTGGCGCTGGACACCAGTAGCCTGCATTTCTTCGATCCCGACGACGGCCTAGCCATCGGTTATCCCGCCGCGGCATAGGCGACGCGGCCGTCAGCCGGACGAACGACGGCCCGCCTGGAAACGCCGGAGCTCCTGGCCGTCGGCGGGTCGGCCCCAGGCGCGCACAGGTCAGCGCCGCAGCAGCCATCGCCTGATGGGCGAACCGGTGCAGGACCTCTCCACCGGACGTTGTGCACTCTGCCAGCGTTTCGGTTGACAGGAGATTGACAGGCCCGGCGAGGACCAGCCGCGCGCCATTCGCCTCGAGGTGTGCCCGCAGCAGGGCGCCGCAGGCGTCGGTCCCGATCTGGTCACTAGGGCCGCATGCTGCCCGAGCCGGCTGAGCGCGATGGCGACGTTGGCCGGGCTCCCGCCCGGGTGGAGCGCGGGTCCGCCCCATCCTTCCCGGACGATCATGTCGACCAGCGACTCTCCGACGACCGTGATCACACGGGCAGCCGGCGTCATGATGAGCCGGCAAGCAAAGCGGTCGCGAGCGAGCTGTCCACGACCAGGCTGTTGGCGTAACCCCCCGCGAGAACGGCCCGGAGCGCGTCGGCCTTGGCCGCGGCGCCGGCGACCGCGATGACCTCCCTGATCGCATGTAGCTGGGGGCCGCCGATCGAGATGCAGCGCTCGGTGAAGTCCTCCGCTACCTGGGTGCCGTCCCGATCCAGAAGCACGGCGCAGATCTCCGCCATCACGCCGCCCCGCAGAAGGGAAGCCTGCTGGCGTGGGGGCAATGAATCGTAGAGCTGCGACAGCGGCGGGACCCAGGAGCCCACCGCGACAACCGCCTTGGTGACGGTGCCGAAGCGCCGGTGTGCCTCGCTGACCTCGGGCTGCTGGCGCAGGGACTCAGCCGTCTTGGCGTCCGGCAGCACCTGCGGGGCGTAGATGGAGAAGCACGGGCCGCCGGTGCGCGCCGAGATCCGCCGGACAAGCTCCACGCTGTTCTCGCTCGGGTTGACGCCGCGCAGCGCACCGGTGAGCTGAACGACCGGGCAGGCGGCGAGGCCGTCGATCTCCTCGGCCATCAAGGTGAGCGTGCGCCCATAGCCGACGCCGACGACGTCCTCCGCAGTGACGATCTCCCTCAGCAGCGCCGCCGCCGCGTGTGCCAGCTGCTGGCGCATGTGCGCCTCGGTCTCCTGCGGGGTATCGACGACGATCGCATGCCGCAGGCCGAACGCCACCTGCAGCCGGCGCGCCAGCGACGCGTCGAGCGAGGCGGGCAGGCGGATTTCGATGCGCACGATGCCGGCCGCCCGTGCCTCCTCGAGGATCCGTGCCACCTTGAACCGGCTCAGGCCGAACTCCCCTGCGATATCGCTCTTGGAACACCCGTCGATGAAGAACCGCCTGGCGATGCTCGCGGCGCGGACAAGCTCGGCCGGTGCGAGGCCGGCGAAGCCCTCGCGAGGCTCGGGTGCCATCGTCTCCTGCCGCGGGTCACAGCTCGGTAAACGAGTATCCAATCAGTAACAACTCCGCCACGCACCCTTGACGGCCGATGCGATCTGCGGTGCACTGATCTTGCTCTTCCGAGCATAGTACTGCTCATATGAGCGATCATGAAGAGGAGGCTACTGTGCACGGCCAACGGATCAGGCGAGGAAGATGGCTGATGGCCGCCGCCGCGGCCGCCGTGACCGTGGCCGGCCTGGCCGCGTGCTCGTCAAGCAGCAGCTCGGGCCAGGCAAGCGGCCAGCAGACCATCACGGTCGCCGTCGTCAACAACCCTCAGATGATCGATATCCAGAAGCTGACGCCCAAGGGCTTTTCGGCTTCGCACCCGAACATCAAGGTGAAGTACGTAACCCTGGACGAGAACACGCTGCGCGACCAGGTCACGAAGGACGTCGCCGCGGGGGGCGGCCAATTCGACGTCGTCATGATCGGGCCGTACGAGGTGCCGACCTGGGCCAAGAACCACTGGATCGACGACCTGTCGTCATTCGCGGCGAAAGACGCCGCGTATGACGTGAACGACCTCATCAAGCCGATCAGGGACAGCCTGAGCGTCGGCGGAAAGCTCTACGCCTCGCCGTTCTACGGGGAGTCGTCCTTCCTCATGTACCGCAAGGACCTGCTGGCCAAGACCGGCCTGACGATGCCGGCTCATCCGACGTGGGACCAGGTCGCGGCCATGGCGAAAAAGCTCAATGACCCGAGCAAGGGGATGGCGGGCATCTGCCTGCGCGGCAAGACCGGGTGGGGCGAGAACCTGGCACCGCTCGACACGGTGGTCAACACCTTCGGCGGCCAGTGGTACGACATGAGCTGGAATGCGCGCCTGACCAGCCCCGCGTTCGAGAAGGCCACCAACTTCTACGTGAACCTAATCAAGGCCGCCGGGGAGCCCGGTGCCGGGAACTTCAGCTTCAACGAGTGCGCCAACGCGATGATGCAGCAGAAGGCCGCCATGTGGTACGACGCGACCGTGGGCGCTTCGGTGATCGATGCCCCCGGGTCGCCGATCGCGGGCAAGCTTGGCTACGCGCCCGCACCCGTCGAGCTGACGAAGAACTCCGGCTGGCTGTGGTCGTGGGCGCTCGCGATCGAGTCATCGTCCAAGCACAAGGACGCGGCGTGGACCTACATCAGCTGGGCGACGTCGAAGCAGTACATCCAGTACGCGGGCAAGCAGCTCGGCTGGGCGAGCGTGCCACCGGGCAGCCGCTACTCGACCTATTCCAACCCCAGCTACAAGAAGGCCGCCGGCGCCTTCGCCACGCCCACCCTCAATGAGATCAACGGCGTCAACGTCAGCCATCCGGGCGTGAGTCCGCAGCCGTACGTGGGTGTGCAGTACGTCGGCATCCCCGAATTCGAGGATCTCGGCACCAGGGTCTCCCAGGAGATCACGGCGGCGATCGCCGGCCAGGAAACCGTGGCTCAGGCACTGAGCAAGGCGCAGAGCTACGCCGTGCCGGTCGGGCAGGCCCATAAGTCAGGGTGAACAGCCGCCAGCAGCCGACGACGAGCGGGGAAGGCAGGACGAGGCACGCGCATCCGTTAAGGGGTAGTCATGGCAGTTCTCGCCGACCGTCGCGGTGATGCGGCCGCTGCATCGGCGCGGGCACGAGACCGCCGGCGCAACCGGATCCGGCGGATACCGCTGCTGCCCGCGCTCGTGTTCACCATCGTGGTCACGCAGATCCCGTTCGTGCTGACGATCTACTACAGCCTGCAGTCCTACAACCTGTACAACCCGTTCGCCCGTCACTTCGCCGGGCTGCACAACTACACCCTCATCTTCACTGACCCGATCTTCCGGACCGCGCTGGTCAACACCGTGATCCTCACGGTGGTTCCCGTGCTGCTGTCGCTGCTGCTCGGCCTCGGGATCGCGCTGCTGCTCGACCGGAAGGTCCTCGGGCGCGGCCTGCTGCGCACGCTGATCGTCAGCCCGTTCCTGGTCATGCCGGCCGCCGCCGCGCTCGTGTGGAAGTTCACCCTGCTTGACACCCAGTTCGGGCTGATCAACTGGGTGCTCAGCCCGTTCGGCGTGAACCACACCGACTGGATCAACAACCACGCGAAGGAAACGATCATCACGGTGCTCACCTGGCAGTGGACCCCGTTCATGATGCTCATCCTGCTGGCGGGGCTGCAGAGCCAGTCCGGCGACGTGCTCGAGGCAGCGAGGGTCGACGGCGCGGGAGGATGGCAGATATTCCGGCGGATGACACTGCCGCACCTCCGGCAGTACATGGAGCTGGGCGTCGTCCTCGGCTCCATCTACATCGTCCAGGCATTCGATGCGATCTTCATGATCACGTCGGGTGGCCCGGGCCAGCAGACCACAAACATCCCTTACTACCTTTACGAAACGGCCTTCCGCAGCTTCGATATCGGGCGTGCGTCGGCCATGGGCGTAGTGGTCGTGGTGATTACCATCGTCATCGCCACGTTCGCCCTGCGCACGATCTCCGGGCTGTTCAGCGAGCAGGGAATGGAGGGACGGCTATGAGCGCGCCGACGATGACGCGGCCGGCACGCGCCGCAGGCACCCGCGGCGGCCAGGGCCGCCGCAGGAGACGGCGTGGCGGCCTGGGCGCCCTTGCGCTCGGCGTGCTGGCCTGGTTCATCGTCCTGGTGTTCTTCTTTCCCGTGCTGTGGATGGCGCTCACCGGCTTCAAGCAGGAGCCCGACGCCGCCACCACCCCGCCGCATTTCGTGTTCAGCCCGACTCTCGCGAATTACCAGTCCGCCATCAGCAAGGCCGGCCCGTACCTGGTCCACTCGGTGATAATCACGGTGGTATCCACCCTCATCGTGCTCGCACTGGCCCTTCCTTGCGCGTACGCGCTGTCCATTGCGCCGGTCCGCAAATGGCGGGATGTGCTCTTCTTCTTCATCTCGACCAAGATGCTGCCGGTCGCGGGGGCGATCATCCCGATCTACGTCATCGCCCGGAACCTTCATCTGCTGGACACGCTCGAGGTCCTGATCATCTTGTACGCGGCGCTCAACCTGCCCATCGCGGTGTGGATGATCCGGTCGTTCCTGCTCGAGATCCCCGTCGGGATCCTCGAGGCGGCCCGGGTAGACGGCGCCCCGTTCTTCAGAACGATGCGTTCCGTGATCATGCCGCTGATTTCTCCCGGCTTGGCCGCGACGGCGCTCATCTGCTTCATCTTCGCCTGGAACGAGTTCTTCCTGGCGGTGAACCTGACGACCACCAATGCCGCCACGGTGCCGGTCTACCTCGTGAGCTTCCAGACCGGTGAGGGCCAGTTCTGGGCGCATCTGTGCGCGGGCGCTACGCTCGCCTGCCTGCCGGTGCTCATCGCTGGCTGGGCCGCGCAGGACAAACTTGTGCGCGGGCTGACGATGGGCGCCGTCAAATGAGGCGCAGGAGCCGCGCCACCTTTCGGTGCGCGGCCGGGTGGGAGGGCCGACCAGCGTGAGAGCCGCCGTGATCAGCTCGCCCGGCGTGGTGGAGGTCGCGACGGTTGAGGATCCGGCCCCGGGACCGCGGGAGGCCGTCGTGGCCGTGGCGGCGTGCGGCCTGTGCGGTACGGACCTGCACATCCTGGACGGCGAGTTCGCGCCATCGCTGCCGGTCGTGCCCGGGCACGAGTTCGCCGGTGTGGTCACCGCGATCGGCTCGGCCGTCGACGAGCTCGCGGTCGGCGCCCGCGTTGCCGTCGACCCTTCGCTGTACTGCCACGAGTGCCATTACTGCCGGGCCGGGCGGGAAAACCTGTGTGAGAGATGGGCGGCCATCGGCGTGAGTACCGCGGGCGGTGCCGCAGAATACGCGGTCGCCCCGGTCGCCAACTGTGTGCCGCTGGCTGAGCACGTCCGGATCGAGGATGCCGCCCTCGTCGAGCCACTCTCCTGCGCCGTTCGCGGCTACGACGTGCTCGGGTCGGTGCTCGGAGCGCACGTTCTCATCTACGGGTCCGGGACCATGGGTCTGATCATGCTGCAGCTCGCCAAGCGCACGGGCGCGACGTCCGTTGAGGTCGTCGACGTGAACCCCGAGCGGCTTTCAACGGCCAAGCTCCTGGGCTGCACGGCTGCCGCGGCGAGCGCCAACCAGCTCGACCGGCCGCAGGGCTGGGAGATCGTCGTCGACGCGACCGGCAACGAGGCCGCCATCCAGGACGGCATCGGCCGGGTCCGGCCCGGCGGCACCTTCCTCCAGTTCGGCGTCACGTCGCCGGCCGCACGCGTGACCATCGAGCCGTACCGCATCTACAACAAGGAGATCACCATCACCGGGTCCATGGCGGTGCTGCACAGCTTCGAGCGAGCCGCCGAGATGTTCGCCGCCGGCGTGCTCGACCCGGAGATCTTTATCAGCCACCGCATGCCGCTGGAGCGTTACGCCGACGCCCTCGAACTGTTCCGCGCAGGCCAGGGCCGCAAGATCCAGGTCTTGCCGTAGTGAGCGATGCCACGCCATCAGCTTTGGTGCGGCGCCGCAGGGTGCACGTCATGCGATGGTGAGATCGAGACCGCCTACCTCGGCCATCAAGCCGGGGACGTTCCCGGCGCGATCGACGAACGCCAGCGCCTCGTCCGTGCTGTTCAGCACCGCGGTCCGCGGACGCAGCTCACCGCGGATAATGCCATCCACGACGAGCGCGCGGAACCGTTCGCTGCCGCAAATCACCCCGCCGGACAACCCAATGGCAGGAGAGCCGCCAAGCCCAA
This sequence comes from Streptosporangiaceae bacterium, assembly GCA_036005525.1. GTDB lineage: Bacteria > Actinomycetota > Actinomycetes > Streptosporangiales > Streptosporangiaceae > UBA9676. Next base: position 3,859 of record DASYQM010000063.1, on the reverse strand, counting down.
GCCTGGCTACAGCGAGCAGCGCCGCCCGGCTCAGGGCTTCGGCTTCGGCCACCACGATCGCGGTGGCAACAGAGTCCCCCTCTTCGTCCGCCGCCAGAACCTCGGCGGCGAACCTGGCTACCTCGGACCTGGCCCGTCTCAGCTCGGCCAGCCACCGGCCCAGCGACGGCGCGGATCTCCCATAGAACACCTCGGCTCTGCCCAGCAGGGTCGTGGCGGAACCCAGACCGTCGGCCGCCCGGGTCGCGGCACGCAGCCCTTCCCGGGCCATGCTGTAGGCGCTGCCCTGATCGCTGAGGATGTGCTCGTGGCCACCGAGCTTCAGCAGCCGGCCGGCGCGGGTGCGGCCGATCACGGAGCTGCCGGTGCCACTGTTGACGATCACCCCGTGGCCCGACAAGTGATCGGACCACAACAACGGCACAACGTCATTCACCAGCATGACCCGCCCGGTGCATCCCGATCCGATGATGACCCGCACCAGCGGCTTGGGTGCTGGCGCCTCCGCTGCGACCGGGTACGACGATGAGGCAATGCACCCCCGCAGCGCGGTGGCACCTGCCAGCTCGGACCGGACCATCTCCAGGATCCGGCGTAGCTGGTAGATGGCCTCCGCCTGGCCATGGGCCGCGATCGCGATTGAGGGCTCTTCCCAGGTCCGCTCGCTGCCGTCCTCCCGGCGGATACGCACCAGGGTGTGCGAGCCACCCGCATCCAGGGCATAAGCTGCCATGCCTGGAGTGGTCATGGGGACACCCTATGGCCCCGGATGACCGTTGGCTCAGCCCACCGCGACCGGGCCAAAGGGGCATCGAGTCAGTGGGCGACGGCTGTATGTGTGGACCCGCGGGCGCCCGCGTCGCAGTGTCGCGCCTGGTGGGCGGGCCGACCTTGTAGCCGACAGCTCACCGGCAGAACCAGACGGGTCACCGGACGATGAGCACGCTGTCGCGGCGGGGAATCAGCTCTCCGACGACGGACGCTCCCGCGATCTCGCCGGCCACCAGCAACCCGCCGGAGTGCGGGCGCACCCAGTCCAGATTCCGCCCAGCATGGCCTCTCCGGCCATAGTTTGAAAGCAAGCCGCTCGTAGTACCGTCCGCCTGGCCTGCAGCACGGACATGACCTTGCCGGCCGCTGGGCTATCCTTCCCCGGCACCGAATCTGCGGTCAGAGCGCGACTCTTCCGATTCCTGCTAGCCCCAATGCGCGGCACCGTACACGCTGGAACGCTGTTCACATGGCAGCGCTCGGTGTCCTGATTGTGGACGACAGCTGGTTTTTTCTGCAGGCCGCCTGCGATCGCCTGGAACGGGAGGGCCTGCGTGTCGTCGGCGTTGCCGCTACCTCGGCTGAGGCGCTGCGGCGAGCAGAGGAGCTCCGGCCGGAGGTTGTCCTGGTGGACGTCATGCTGGGGGGTGAGAGCGGGTTTGAGCTTGCCCGGCGTCTGGCCGCACATCACCGGGATGGCGGGCCGGCCGTGATCCTGATCTCGACCTACTCGGCGGCCGATTGCGCGGGTCCTATCGCCGAAAGCCCGGCGGCGGGGTTCCTGCCAAAGCGAGAGCTGTCGGCGGATGCGATTCGCCGGATCGTCGATGGCCGCGGGCCAGGCGGCCCACCCGGCGCTCCCGCGCGCTGAGACTCACCGCCCGGCCCGGGCCGGCGGGCGCTATGGGGTGCTGCCTGGCAACGTGGGCACGGCCATTGGATCGGCCGGAAGCTGGACGTGCAGTGCTGTTCCGTGGCCGGGCGGGCTCAGGACCAGGATCGTTCCGCCAAGGGCCTCGACCCGGTCTTTGAGGCCGATGATGCCTGAGCCGCGGCTCGGGTCGGCGCCGCCTATGCCATCGTCGCTGATCGAGAGGGTGAGGGCGCCGTCACAGCCATCGGCGCGCATGTCGATGACCGAGGCCTGTGCGTGCTTGGCGACGTTGGTGATTGCCTCCGATGCGATGTAATAACCGGCCGCCTCGACGTGCTCTCCGAGCCGCGGGCCGAGATTCAGGTCGAGTTCGACCGGCACCGCGGAGCGCCGGGCGAGTGCCTCGAGAGCTGGGCCTAGCCCGGCCTCGGACAAGATGGCCGGGTGGATGCCGTGCGAGACCTCCCACAGTTCGTCCAGGGCGGTACCGAGACCATTAGCCAGCAGCGACAGCTCGCCCTGGATCTTGTCCACCGGCTGGGGTGTCATCGTCGCGATGGTGTCGGCTTTCAGCGCGAGCGAGACGAGACGCTGCTGAATACCGTCGTGCAGGTCACGCTCGAGGCGCCGTCGCGTCTCGTCCGCGGCGGCGACGATCCGGGCGCGCGAAGCGGACAGCTCGGTGCGGCTCTGGGTGTTCGCGATGGCGGTTCCCAGCAGCTCGGTGAACTCGGCGAGACGGTCCTCTGTGCGATCGGGGAGGGGCCCATCGGTGGACGCGATCGTCACCAGCCCCCAGACAGCGCCGTCGACGGTGATCGGCGCGGCGGCGACGCTATGGAGCCCGAGCTCGCGCGCCTTGGCGGCGAAGGCACCGCGCCGGCGTGAATAGTCCTCCACCCGTCCCGCGCGGCCTGTCTGCCGCACCCGTGCGGCCAGCCCTGAGCCGGGGAACGGCCAGCGCGTACCCGGCTGGAACGGATGCGGCCGGTCACTCCAAGCCGCGATCACCGCTGTCGTCTCGTCGTCCTCATAACGCTGAACAGCGGCAATGGGCAGGCGCATCACCTCAGCAACCTCGCGGGCAACGGCGGCGAAGACCTCCCCCGTGTCCGCGCCCCTAGCTACCAGGGTGGCTACGCGCCGAAGCGCCGCCTGTTCCTCCGCCAGCCGCTCGATCTCGGTCCGTGCCTCACTATTGGCGATCGCCGTGGCCATGAGTTCGGTGAAGCCGGCCAAGCGGTCCAGGGTGTCCGCGGGCAACGGCGGGTGTTCGTAGCCGGCCGCTACCACCACCGCACCCCAGACACGACCGCTGAGGAGAACGGGAACGCCGAGCGCCATGCCGATGCCGAGCTCCTTCGCTGGCTCGGTAGTAACGCTCCTGATCTGCGTGTAGTCATCGATTCTGACCGGCCGGGCGGTCCGCTGCAGCGAGGCGATTAGGCCCAGGTCACCGGGCGGGCAGGGCCAGCGCCGGCCGAGGTAGGGTGAAAATTTGCCCGACCCGGCGATCACCGTTGCAACGCCTTCCTGCTCGTAGCGGAAGAGCCCGACCATCGGAACGCCGAACAGCCCAGCGACCTCGGCGCGACCGCGGTGAAGACGTCGCCGGGCGGGACGGCTTCGGCCACCAGTGTCGCGACGCGGCCGAGCGCCGCCTGCTCGGCGGCAACCTGCTCCAGCTCTGTGCGCGCCGCGGTGTTCGCGATCGCCGTCGCGACGAGCTCGGTGAATGCTGCGATTCGCATCTCGGTTTCCGCGGGCAGCGGCCGCGAGGAGCTGACGGCCATAACCCCCCAGACCCGTCCCCCGGCCAGAACCGGAACCCCGGCCGCCGCGCGAACCCCAATGGAGCGGGCGTACTCGGCGGCTGGGCCTGAGGCGTCGGTGTACTGGTCGATTCGGGCCGGCCGCTGTGTGCGGAACACGCGGCCGATGATGTTGTCCCCGTCCAGCGGTGCCCGCGTGCCGACCGGCACCGACGGCCCTCGCAGGTGGCAGGCCCCGACCACCGTCGCCGTCTGATCCCGCTCGTAGACGATCAGGTTGGCATTATCGAGGTCAAGGAGCCTAGCGGCCTCCTCGGTCACCGCCGCGAAGACCTCCGCGGGCGAGGGCTGGCGGGCGACCAGCGTCGCCACCCGCCGCAGCGCCGCCTGCTCGTCGGCCAGTACGCCCCGGGCCTGTTCTGACCCGGCCGCGCGGCGGCCG
>DASYQM010000062.1:0-5766 GCA_036005525.1 Streptosporangiaceae bacterium | reverse complement strand
GGGGAGGTGACACGGGCCGAGCCCGGTCCGGTGGTCCCGAGCACGGGCGCTCTCGCGCCGGTGGTGCGGAACGCGACAGTGGCCCCGGTCGCCGCCGTGGGGTCAATGGCCGGACTGACGAGGCGGGACGCCCGGGCGGCTCAGCACGGCGCGGGCAAGTGCGCAGAGGGCTGGACACGGCGGAACGTGCCCGGGGCCCAGCCCGGCCAGGCGGGACAGGCGGCGACAGGCGCCCCGCGCGCGGCTACGGCGCCGGCCGGGAACGCGGATCACAGCCGGAGCCTGGGCGGCCACCTCGTGCCGGCAGGGAACGACCCGGGCCAGCGAGCGGGAGTGCGACCAGGCGGCCCGGCAGGGCCGGGAGAGCCGATGGGGCCGGGAGAGCCGACAGAGCCGGCAGAGCCGACAGGTCCGGGAGCGCAGGCAGGCCCACGCGGAACGGTGCCATCGGACCGGACATACCGGACACCATCTCCGCAGACCAATTGGATCCACAGGTCAGGGCCGAGTTGCGCACGCTGCCCAGTGACCTTGCCGACGCGGTGGCACGCCGCCTGGTGGCCGCCGACCTGGCCGAGGATCCCGAGCAGGCTTACGAGTTCGCGCTGGCAGCACGGCGCCTGGCAGCCCGGGTGGGAGTCGTGCGCGAAGCCTGCGCTATCGCCGCTTACCGCGCGGGCCGGTGGGCCGACGCGCTTACCGAGCTGCGGACCGCGCGCAGGCTGACCGGACGGGGCAGCTACCTGCCGCTGATGGCGGACTGCGAACGGGCGCTTGGCCGGCCGGACCGGGCACTGTCGATCATCAACGATCCGGGTGTCCGCGACCTTGAGCGGGAGGTCCAGATCGAGCTCCGGATCGTCGAATCGGGGATACGCCGGGACGAGGGCCGGCCCGCTGCCGCGGTCGTGGCGTTGCAGGTGCCCGAGCTCACCGATGGGAGGCTGCGGCCGTGGTCGGCCCGCCTGTTCTACGCCTATGCCGACGCGCTGCTCGACGCAGGCCGCCTGGAAGAGGCGCATGACTGGTTCGGCCGGGCAGCGGCGGCCGATACCGGCGAGGAAACCGACGCCGCCGAACGCTTCGATAGCCTCGACACGGCCGTGTTCGAGGATCTCGCCGCCACCGGCAGCGGCGAGGATGCCACCGGCAGCGGCGAGGGCGCCGCAGACAGCGACAGCGGCACAGGCGGCGGCGACAGCGGCACAGCGGCCGACGCGCAGAACACACGGCCCGCCGGTTAACCCGGGGCCCTCCGGTCACCCCGCGGCCTGCCGGTGATCCCCGGCTTGGCCAGACTTCTCCAGCCAGTGCATGATGCCGGCCACGTTGGTGGCCGCACCGCTCTGGCGTTCGAACCTGGCGCCAAGCGCCGGGTCGGCATCGGGAGCGAGAGCGGCGTACCGCTGCCTGGTCTGCTCGACCACCATCGCCACCGCGTGGTCGAGGTCGAGCCCGGCGTCGCTCGCCCGCCGGGTCTGCTCCGTCCAGACGTTCAGTTCCTCCGCCGACCGCTCCAGGGTCCGCGCCACGTCGCCGACCGGGCCGAAATGGCTGAACAGCAACCGCGTCGGCCGGAGCGCCGCGAACATCCGCAGCGAGCCCAGGGCCAGCGCGAGATCGAAGTCGGGCGGGGGCGTTGCCGGGCGCAGGTCCTGCGTCTCCTCGATGAACACCCCGGCGGCGTCACCCACATACAGGTCGCCGCTGGCGGAGTCGATAAGGCCGACGTGGTGCTTGGCGTGGCCGGGGGAGTAGTGGCTGTCCAGGCGCCGCCCGCCGCCTAGGTCGATCGAGCCCCGCTCCTCCACCGCGGTGATGCGGTCGGCGGGCGTGGGCGCGAGCTCGCCGAACAGCCTGTCCAGCGCCCCGCCGTAGACGCGGCGCGCGCTGTCCATCAGCCGGCGAGGATCCGCCAGGTGCCGGGCCCCCTTCTCGTGGACCACGATCTCGGCTCCCGGGAACATCGCGGCGATGTCCCCCACCCCGCCGGCGTGGTCCAGGTGAATGTGGGTGACCACGACCGTGGCCAGGTCCCCCGGCCCGATGCCCAGGCGGGCGAGTGCGTCCCTCACCACCGGTGCGGACGGCGCGGTGCCCGTCTCGACCAGGCACGGCCGCTCCGACCGGATCAGGTAGCCGGCGGTGATCTTGTCGTGGCCGGCCATCCGGGTGTCGATCTCGAACACCTCATGCCCGAGCGCGGCGGCGCCATTGGCGACAGGGCTGCGTTCTGCCTGGTTCATGGGGTCATCGTGCCAGAAGCGGATGAGACCGATCGCTATCGGCCGATGGCGGTCAGCAGCAATCCCCGGGCAGGGGGAGAGAGCGAGTAGGATTTCTTGGGCGGCCAGATCCCGGGTACGTTGCGGCGGGCGAGTCTTCGGCCCGGGCCGGGCAACGGTCTCGGTCGCCGCCTGTTTCGCGCCCACGCATAACGTGCGGAGTCACACACTCGTGAGCAGAACGTCTGCGACAGCGTCCAGCACCGGGTCCCCGCCCGCCACCGCGCGCCGGCGCGCGCGCCGCCGCGTCGCGCTGCCCGGGGCACTCGGCACGGTCATCATCGTGGCGACGCTGGCCGGCCTGGCGCTGCGGCTGTATCAGCTGAGCCGCCCGGGCTACCTGCTCGGAATCACCGAATACGACGACGGGACCGACTTCGGCAGCGCCGTCCGGCTCGTCCACGGGGCGCTGCCGTACCGCGACTTCATCATGGTGCAGCCGCCGGGGATCACGCTGCTGATGGCCCCGGTCGCGCTGGCGACCAAGACGCTGGGCACCGTCTCCGGGATGGCGGCCGCGCGCGTGCTCACAGCGCTCGCTAGCGCTGCGGCCGTGCCGCTGGGTGGCCTGCTCACCCGCCACCGCGGGCTGCTCGCGGTGACTGTGACCTGCGGGATCCTCGCCGTCTACCCCGACAGCCTGCTGGCCGCGAGGACCGTGCTGCTCGAGCCGTGGCTTGTGCTCGGCTGCCTGCTCGGGGCGCTCGCTGTGTTCGACGGCGACCGGCTGGCTGGTGGGCGGCGCCTGCTCTGGGGAGGGCTCGCGTTCGGGTTCGCGGGCGCGGTCAAGGTATGGGCCATCCTGCCGGTGCTGGTGATCATTGCGCTGACCGCCCGGCGCCCGCGCGACGCCGCCCGCTTCGCCGTCGGCGTCGCGGTCGGCTTCCTGGCAGCTGTGCTGCCGTTCGCGCTGCTCGCCCCGGGGACCTTCTACCGCAGCGTGATCCTGGCGCAGCTGGTGAGGGCGGACCTCGCGCGGGTGCCGCTCGGCTTCAGGTTGCAGCACATGCTCGGGCTCACCCACGCGCCGCAACTGCCGACGCCGGCGCTGGTGGCGATCGCCGCCGCGGTCATCGTGATCATCGCCGGGCTGTCGGTGCTGGCGGTGCGCCTCACCCACCAGGCGCCGCCCGCGCTGGAGAAGTTCGCAACCGCTACCTTCGCGCTCGTGGTCGTCGCCTTCCTGTGGCCCTCCGACTTCTACAACCACTACTCGGCGTTCCTCGCGCCCTTCCTCGCGCTCGCCATCGCGCTGCCGCTCTCCCGCGTGCTCGGGGCACCCGCCGTGGCCGGCGCCCGGGCAAGGCCGATGGTGCTGTTGCGGCGGGGAGCGGCCTTGCTAGCGGTGCTGACGCTCACCGCCTTCGCGGTACTTCAAGCGGCCGCCGAGAGCCACTTTGCCGCCGCCATCCCTGCCAGCGAGATCAGCGCGGCCGAACGGGTCATCCCGCCCGGCGCTTGTGTGCTCAGCGACCAGATGTCGTACACGATCGCCATCGACAGGTTCGCCTCGGACGTCCCCGGCTGCTCGACGATGGTCGACGGCGTCGGCAGCGACTACGCGCTCTCCGGCGGCCGCAACGGGCTGACAGGCGCCGGCAACGTCCCGGCCGTGGAACAGCTGTGGATGTCGGCGTTCCGCGCGGCCCAGTACCTGTGGCTCACCAGCGACAACACCCGGCGGATTCCCTGGACGCCGCGGCTGCAGGCCTACTTCCTCGCGAACTTCGTGCCGCTCACGCAGGGACCCGACTGGCTGTACGTCCGCAAGGCTGGCCACCCCCGGTGACCGGTCGTGAGAGGCCCGGCAGTCTGGCTGGCGGCCGTCAGCCGTAGGCGAACGAGCGCAGTACGAGTCCCGAGCGCGGCTTGGGCGCGAAGGACGTCGATTTGCGCGGCACTCGCTCACCGTCCGCGGCGATGGCGCGGATATCCGCCGCCGCGAGCGGCGGGCAGATCACCGCGGTCCCGCCCGGTGGCCGGCCGGCCGCCCGCAGCGCCTGCGCCGCGTCATGATGCACCTGGACGATGCTCTCGTCGTCCCGGATCCTCCACAGCCGGCCGAGGAGCAGTTCCTGCAGCACCGAGGCGGAAAGCCCGCGCCAGCGCGCCGACCGGCCGGGCATTGCCGCCTCCGCTTGCAGCGGGTCGGGGTCGGTGAGCAGATGCGCCTCGCCTTCCCCGGCAACCACGAACGCCACGCCGCCGGCCTCGCGCAGCAGGTCCAGCATGCCGGCGGCATCCCGCGCCAGGCGCTCCGGCAGCGGCCGTACGGTGAACGCGGCCTTGGCCCGCTGCACGGCCTCTGGCGCGCTGAGCCCGAGGATCACCCGGTGGATCGCGCCGATCTGGGGCGGGAAGGCCTGCGAGTCCACCAGCAGCGCGAGCCCCGCATCCCACGGGCCCGCGCCCCGGCCGTCGGCCCGCTTGCGGGCCTGGAGTTCGAGGTAGGCGGCATAGCGATGATGCCCGTCGGCGATCAGCACCTGGCGGCAGGCGAGGTCGGCGGCCACGACGGCGTGCTCGGCCGGATCGGCCAGTGCCCACAACCGGTGCCGGATCCCGTCGTCGGTGTCCACCGTCACCAGCGGCGGCCAGAACCCGGCCACTTGCGCAACCAGCTGCGAGGCTGGCCGGTCCGCGCCGTCACCGTCGTAGAGCAGGAAGATGGGCTCCAGGTTGGCCCCGGTCGCCTCCATCAGCTGCCGGCGGCCGGTCACCGGGCCAGGCATGACGTCCTCATGGGGCAGCACGGAACCCGCGTCCAGTGGCGTCAGCTGCAGCGCGCCGATCAGCCCCCGCTGGAGGATCTCCCCGGCCGGGCGGACCTGCTCGTAGACATACAGGGCCGGCTCGGGGTCGGGAAGCAGAATGCCCTGCTGCTGCCAGTCATGGAACAGGTGCGCCGCGTCGCGGTACGCATCGCCCGGATTGCCCGCATCGTGGCGGGGAAGGATCAGCCGGACCACGTTGTGCGGGTCAGCGGCCCGCAACCGGGCTGCGGCGTCCTGCGCAATCACGTCGTACGGTGGAGAGGTGACCTCCGCGATGCCGCTGACCCGGTCCTGCGCATAACGCAGCCCGCGGAACGGCGCCAGCGCGAGGCCGGACGCTGGCTGCTGGCCGGACGGAAGGATCTCCACATATGTCAGAAGCACCGGGCGGCGGCCAGGATTCCCACTCCGACGAAGACCGGCGCGTGGGATCGGGCCCGCAGGCCCCGGACGGGGACGCGTATTCGTGGTACCGTCGCGGGCTCGACCTGCTCGGCCGGGGGAGCCCGGCGGCAGCGGCGCAGCTGCTGCAGCGCGCGGCCGAGGCCGAGCCGGGTTCGCGCAGCGTGCTGGAGGCCCTGGGCAGAGCCCAGTTCGACATCGGCCGGTACGCGGCGGCGGCAGACAGTTTCCGGCAGATCGTGGAGGCTAGCCCGAGTGACGACTATGCGCTTTTCGGGCTCGGCCTCGCCCTGGCCCGCGGCGGG
>DASYQM010000061.1:0-5090 GCA_036005525.1 Streptosporangiaceae bacterium | reverse complement strand
GGCGTGGGGGCCTCCCGCCGCCAAGGCGACGGCAGCGAAGAGCGCTAGTGCCGCGCCCGCGGCGAGGGTCCGCACCCGATGCTCGGCTCCCATCATGCTGGCCCCCTTTGGCTGGTGCGCAGGCGCGGTCATTGTAAGGTTCCCTAACTAAATGCATCGGATTGTACGCTCTTCCGGGTCGCTCGGCTGGGGAATCGGCTCCGCGGCGGGCCTGACCGCGATCACTGCCGCGTCAGCCCAGCCCTACCGCGCCGGGCAGCTCGCCGACGCCGGCGATCTGCTCGGCCTCGGCCTCGAGGCTGGCGGTCAGCCCTTCACGTTGCAGTACACCGCCATGTGCCCGGCCGCGACGCCGCACCCCCATAGGGCCGAATGGAACACAGATACGAAAAGGTGCCGCTCCGCCAGGGCCCGTTAATGGCATCCCGCCGGGGCCGAGACGTAATCTCGCGGGTACGGTGCTGATCGCCCGTACACTGCCTGGCGTGGAAGACACATGGGCGCCACGGGACCTGCCTGTGCTCGACGCGACGGTGGCCCTGCTCGAAGACAGCCCACTGGTGGACGTGGCGGACATCGCCGCTCGCGCGGGTTTCACCCCGGCCGAGACGGGCCGCGCTTTGCAGGCGATGGAAGGCGTGTACGTCCACCTAGCGATGGGGATGGGCGGGCCTGAGTCCTGGTCCGTCCAGGGCGTCACCCCGGCCGCCCGGCAGGCAGTTGGGCAATGGCCAAGCCCGGAGAACCTGATCACCCGGCTTGTGGAAGGGCTGAACGCTGCAGCCGAGCATGAGGCAGACCCCGAGCAGAAGAACCGCCTGCGGCAGGCTGCCGGTTTGCTCGGTGGCACGGTCCGGGACATCGCAACCGATATTGCGGCGCAGGTCATCGGGCGCAGCATGGGGCTGGGCTAGCGGCCGGGACGTTGTTCGACATCGCCGTCGTGCACCTGCTGACCACCGCGACGATTGATCATCTGCGGGCGCTGTATCCGCAGGGACGTTTCGAGGCCCGGCGCTTCCGCCCCAACATCGTCGTATCAACCGGGCCGGACGAGCAGGGGTTCGCCGAGAACGACTGGATCGGGCACACCGTGGCGATCGGCGGCAACGTCCGCCTTGCTATCACCGAGCCCTGCCCCGCTGCGTGATGATCACGCTGCCGCCAGGCGACCTTCCCAAAGACTCAGGGATCTTGCGGGCAGCCGCCCAGCACAACGCGGTGAACGTCGGTGTGTACGCCTCGGCGCTCAGCGGGGGAAGCATCCGCCGCGGCGACGCGGTCACTCTCGCCTGAACCCGTTAGGCTGCGACGCCGCAAGATCGTGCCTGGGGGCGAACCGCGGCGCCCATTCAGAGACCGCGCGCTCACCAAGCAGAATCGGGCGTCCGTCAGCCGTTCCGGCACGCGCACGGCAACACACAGATCACCAAAATATGGCTACGACAACGACCAGCCCACAGCTGCAATCCAAACATACATAGCGGCGGATACTTGCGCAGCGGGCGGCGGATACTTGCGCAGCGGGCGGCGGACGAGCGTATGCGTCGACGCGAAGACTCGTGAACGGCAACCCAGAAGTGGAGTTCCCGAGATTTGAAGTAAAGCACGATTAGCTGGCCTTACTGTCTGATGGGCTCATGCCCGGGGGGCCAGCCCGAGCCGATGATCAGTCGCGGCCAACGTCGAGTCTGGGCGGGTCACCCTATCGGTGCCGTGGATGGTGGAAGGCGTCCAGATCTGCCTCCCATAGTGTGTCATCGGTCCGGCCGGGAAGGGGGAGAAGGTCATCTGGAGCGGGTCTAGCGAGGGCCGGTCAGCGTGCGCGCGGCGTCGCCGGTCGGCGATCCGGCCAGGCGGACCAGCGGGTTATGGCACTGGCTTGGGCGGGGTGGTTTCTGTTCATGAGGGCCGCCCTCGGCCGCCGGGTAGTTCTTGGCCGGTTGCGGGTGGCTTGTATGTGTTGTGACTGTCTGGCGTGCGGCTGGCGGTGAGGTGGGTCTGGAGCCAGGCGTACTCTGTGTCCTGATCAGCGTCCGCCTGGAGGGAGAAGGCCGGCCATGGCAGGAGACTGGCCGCAGAGCTCGCCCGGAACGAGCGGGCCGGTCCCGGACGGCCTGGACTCTAGCGTGCCGCACATCGCCCGGGTCTACGATTACTGGCTGGGTGGCAAGGATAACTTCGCGGTGGACCGCGACGCCGCCGAGCAGGTGATCGCGGCGTACCCGGGAATCTTGCGCGATGTCCGGGCGCAGCGGGCGTTTTTGGCTAATGCGGTGGGCTACCTGGCCGGTGTCGCGGGCATCCGGCAGTTTCTGGACATCGGCACCGGCATCCCGACGGCGGACAACACCCACGAGGTCGCCCAGGACGTGGAGCCCGGCTGCCGGGTGGTTTATGTGGACAACGATCCCATGGTGCTCGCCCACGCCCGCGCGCTCCTGGTCGGCATCACCGCCCCGACCGCTTACGTCGATGCCGACTTGCGTGACACCGGCAAGGTCTTGGCGGAGGCGGCCCGGCTGCTGGATTTCGGCAAGCCGGTCGCGGTCATGCTGATCAGCGTGTTGCACCTGATCCCGGACGAGGACGACCCGCACGCGATCGTCGCCCGCCTGATGGAGGCGGTGCCGTCGGGCAGCTGGCTGGCGCTGTCCCATCCGGCCCGCGACGTCCACGCCCAGCAGGTGTCCGAGGCGGCCAGCCGCTTCAACCAGCTGGCGGCGGCGAAGGCCACGCTGCGCACCCGGGCCGAGATCCTGCGCTTCTTCGACGGCCTGGAACTACTGGAGCCCGGCCTGGTCCAGGTCCACCGGTGGCGGCCCGGCTTGGCCGCTCCCGGGGACAACCGGGAGGCAGCTGGCTACTGCGGCCTTGCCCGTAAAGCCTGACCCGCCAGTAACAGCGATCGAAGTAGCCACGACGCAGCAGCGGCACGGCGGGTGGTCGCGGGATAGGCGAGGCCGCTATGCGTGGGCCCGGGTGAGCGTCGCAGGAGGCGGCCCGCCGCAACAGTGACCGGCCCGAGCAGGGCCAGTGGTGGATGGAGGCCTCCAAGCTGTTCACGGGGGAGGTCACCTTCCGCGACAGCAGCGACGTCACCGCCGACGTTACCGGCGATCCGGACACGGCGGGGTTCGTGCAGGTGATGGAGGGCCGCAGCAGCGACCCTGAGCGCGCCCGGGAGCTCATGGCACAAAACCCCGACGACTGGGCCGCGTTCCGGCCCGATGTCATGGGCAGCGTGGCGGTGGGACACCAGGGCGGTGCCTACACCATGGCCCTGTACTTCACCTCGGAACAGGCGGCACGCGAAGGCGAACGCAAACAGCCGCCGCCGCAGCTGAAGGCACTCATGGAGCAGATCAACCAGCTCATGGCCGGCGAGCCCGAATTCCTCGACCTGCGGCAGCCCTGGCTCTACTCACCCGGATGAGCAGGTGGGCAAGGCTCCGTGGCGATGCGCCGGCGCTCCGAGCTTCTCCGGAACGGTCCCAGCCACAAGCGCACAGAACGATCCATCGGGGCTGGGCAGACAGCCCGGCGGATACGGTTGCTAAGCGCCGGGCAAGGGCGGCTGCCGAATGTGACGCAGAAATGAACACACTCGGCGTGAGGCCAGCGCCGTGGGTCATCTGGGCGGCTACGGCGCTGTTGCTTGTGCCGGTTGTGGCGCCGTGTTGCCCCAGATGGCTGGGGCTCTGACCAGGACGAGCGCCGCGTCGTCGTTGAGTGGCGCGCCGGCGTGGCGGAGCAGATCGTCACGCACGCGTGGCAGTAGGTCGGGGCGGATACCATCGGCGCTGGCCGCGGCGAGTTCACAGAGGCGGGCGGGCAGGGGATAGCACCGGTGGCGCGGGTTGCGGGCCTCGGTCACGCCGTCGGTGTAGAAAAGCAGCGCGCCGCCTGGTGGAAATGGCAGCGTCCGCCCAGCGGCGCTGCCATCGCCTAGCGGCAGCAGCCGCAGCGGCGGCGCCGGTGAGGGGACATCCACGCTGGTCACCGACGGTGCGCTCTGGCCGTTGCGGCTGCGGCGGCTGGTCTGGCGGTCAGCTCTGCCGGGTGAGAGCAACAGGGGCGGGGGATGCCCGCAGTTGTAGATGGTCAGGCGGCCGGCGGCCGGGTCGATCTCGGCGAGCACCGCGGTGACGAACTCTTCGCCGGGCCCGCGGTGAGCCAGGCCCGCGCTCAGCTTGCGTGCCAGGCTGGCATCCAGCCGCCGGGCCGCCTCGGCGAGGGTGTAGACCTCGTGGGCGACCTCGCGGAACACGCCCAGCACGTCGGCCGCGGTCTCCACGGCATCTAGCCCTTTGCCCCGGGCGTCGCCGACGATCAGCCGGATCCCGAACTGGGTGCGGGCGACCTCATACAGGTCCCCGCCGACCCGGGCCTGGGCCGCGGCCGCCAGGTAGACCACCTCCAGCTCCAGCGGTCCGACCCGCTCAGGCAGCGGCGGGAGCAGCGCCCGCTGCACCACCTCCGCGACCGAGGTCACGTCGGCCAGCTTCTGTTCCACCGGCGCAACGCTGGCCTGCTCGCGCTTCCCGGGCTTGGTCAGCGCCACACCGAGCGCGGTGAGCGCGGTCACGGCCAGCACCGGCACCGGGACCGCAACCCAGGGCAACGACCCGCGGGCGGACGCAGCGAGCTCGAAGGCGGCGGCCAGCATGACCATGCCGCAGGCCAGCGGCCGGCGCAGGGATGGCGCACCAATACCGGCCAGCGCAACGGGGATAGCCAGCAGCGGCCCCACCAGCAGCCCGCCATCCCCCCGATCGCTCAGGGCAGCGGCAGCAACCACCACGACCGTCACGGCTGCGCATACCGCCAGCCACCAGCGCGGCACCGGATCCAGCGTGCTCGCTACCTGCCCCCGTGCCGGCCGCCGCATAAGGTGCCCGGCCCCGCAAACGGAATGTCAGCCACCACGCGGCGGGCACCTCCTCGATCCCGCCGGAAACAGCCCGGCAGGCAGCCGGTGCCCACGACTGTAACGGCCCAGCACCGGCGGAAGCGGCCAAACACGGCCACTCGGCCCAGATGCGCCCCGGCCGCGGGGGACCGTCACATCGCAGACGTCGGCTCCCGAC
>DASYQM010000060.1:0-4353 GCA_036005525.1 Streptosporangiaceae bacterium | reverse complement strand
TCGCGCCCAGGCCCGCACGCGGCGGCCGCGGGCGTCGGTGACGCCGGCGACCAGCGGCAGCGGCGCGTCGTAGGGCACCCGGGCGCGGAAGCGGACCTCCATGGTGGCGGTCGCCGCCCAGATCCCGGCGAGCAGGATGGCAGCGTATCCCATCACCTCATCAAGAGGATGGTAAACTCCGACTCTTAGTGCCGGTGCTGTGAGGAGGACGCATGACCCGCCGCGCTGGCCTGTACGACCGCCTGAGCCTGGCGAAGCTGACCGACACCGCGACCGATGACGCGCAGTCGCGGCAGCAAGAGCGCTCCCGCGCGTTCGCCACCGCCAAGGGCTGGGAGGTCGTGGAGGTCTTCTCCGACGTTGACCGCTCCGCCTACCGAGCACCGGGGCAGAAGGCACCACCGAGGCGGGAGCAGTTCGAGCGAGCGCTCGCCGCGGTCGAGGCCGGCGAGATCGACGCGCTCGTGTTCTTTAAGCTCGACCGGCTCTGCCGCGATCACGGCGACTTCGAGCGGGTCCTTGCCACCTGCGAGCGGCACGGCGCGGTACTCGCGAGCGTGATGGAGCCGATCGACACGAGCACGCCAGCCGGCGAGATGAGCGCCCGTATGCTCGTCGGCTTCGCGCGCTTGGAGTCGCAGACGATCGGGCTGCGGGTCGCGGCACAGCGGGAGCAGACCGCCAGCCGTGGCCTGCCGAATCCTGGCGGGTGGCGGCCGTTCGGCTACCGCTACGTTCCCAAGACCGACCAGGCTCCCGCCCGCTACGAGATCGTGCCCGAAGAGGCCGCCGTGGTTATCGAAGCCGCCCGCCGGTTGCTCGCTGGCGAATCTCTCAACTCGATCGCCCGGGACTTCCACCGCCGTGGGATCAGGGCCGCGAATGGTTCCAGCGCGTTCTACACCCGGCGGCTCAGGCGCATCCTGGTCAATCCCACCATCGCGGGCCTTCGCGCCTACAAGGGCGAGGTCGTCCGTGACGCGACCTGGCCGCCGATCCTCGACCGTGGCACCTGGGAGGCCGTGCGGGCGATCCTGAACGACCCGAAGCGCGGCCGTGGCGGGCATCCGCTGCGCTGGCCGTTCTCTAGGCTGGTGGTCTGCGGCTGCCCCGGCTGCACACCGCCGAATCACCCGGAGCGGGCGCACAAGGGTGAGTGCGGGGTGCCGATGCTTCCCAAGGGCACGCGCGGCCGGATGGCGTATGCCTGCGACCCGACGAAGCCCGGCTTCAAGGGCTGCGGGCGGATCTCGATCGACGCCGGCCATCTTGAGACGATCGTGTTGAAGATGATCGCCGCGCGGGACTGGCGTCACCTCGCCGCGGCGCTGCGCGAGCAGGTCGCCGCCGGCAACGGCAACGGCAGCGGCGAGCTTGCCGAACAGCTCGCCGCTGACGAAGAGCATCTTCGCCAGGTCGCGATTCAGTACGGGCTCCGCCAGCTCAGCGGACCGGAGTGGCAGGCGATCCGGGAGACGCTGGTCCCCCGCATCGAGGCTGCTCATCGGCAGCTTCAACAGCGCTTGACGCTTCCCCGCGAGGCGATCGACGGTTCCAGCTCGATCCTGGAAGCGTGGGAGAAGTGGACGGTCGAGCAGAAGCGCGCCGTACTGCGGGCGCTGTTCCATCGGATCGTGGTCGGCCCGGCCACTCGGCCGGGCCGAGGGCCGGACCCTGACCGGCTCGCCCCGCCGTACGGCCCGGTCTGGAAGGTGTAGCGGCGGCAAGCGGGCTACCTCTGCCCCGTGGCCTGGCGCAGCTCGCGAACGATCAGGCGAGCCCTGCCGGTCTGGTCCTGGTCGTAGGCGAGCAAGGTCTCGATCAGGGCAGAGACCATCCGGGCGCGGTCGAGTCCCTGATCCTGCCAGGCGAGCGCTTGCTGCGGGTCCTTGGGCCGGTCGCCAACGTCGAGTGCGGCCCCGATCGCGTCCAGCAGCTCGCGGCAGACGGGATCGAGCAACGTCATCGTGCATCCTTCCGTGACGGTGATTGCGCGGACCGGCGCCGCAGACACCATCCGGTGCGGCATGCCACGGCCGGAAGGGCAGTTGATAGGCAGTTCGGCATTTCGGATTGAATGTGGGATGAATGCGTCTTGCGGTCCGGAGTGGCGGGGCGCGGTTCACTCTCAGGAGGCGGCGCGATTGCGCTCACCACTTTTGCGCCTGACAGCGAGGATCAGCGCTGCGACCGTGTACAGTGCGGCCGGGTCGCGGACTTCGAGATCGAGGCCCTGGTCGCGGATGGTGCGCTCAACGACGGCGCGGATGCGCGCGTCGATGTCCTCGCTGCTGCTCCGGGCCATCAGTGGGTCGGTCCTGCGGGCTGAGGCATCCGGGCGTCGAGGTCTGTGAGGTCGATGAGGCGGCGGCATGGCCTGGTGTGCCCCAGGGGCAGCCAGGCGGCATCGGCCGGGCCGTTGACGAGGGTGGGGCTGGCAGTGGCGACCCGGAACTGCACCGTGCTCCAGCGGCCTTCGCCGGCGAGCGCTTGGCGGACGCTGGCCTCCCGGCCCGCGGTGGGTAGCCAGATCAGGATTGGGGTGGGGATGTGGGTGGCGTCGGCCAGTTCGCCGTAGGTGTGCAGCTTGGCGGCCCTGCCAGAAGGCGTGCTGGACACGCGCTGGAGCCCGCCGAGCCCGGTCCGGTAGGAATCCGCACGGTGCACGGGAGGAAGGCGCCCGGACCCGCTGCCGGCCGTGGCGATACATGTGACCATAAAGCCTCCTTGCGTCACCCGCGCCGTCCAGCACGTGCCGAGCGCTCGCAGGCCTGCCCGAACCGGAGGCCTCCGCCGAGGGCCGATTGGGGACTCCAGGCTTGCCGTCGACACACGGCAGGACCCCGCCGGGTGGGCTGCGGGATGCTGCCCCGGACAGCAGACGCATGGCCCGCTCACCGGCGGGCTCACCGTGCTGCTTGCAGGGCGCTTGACCGGTGCCGCCACCGAGGTGGCACGCCAGCGGTGCGCAGCCTCACCGGGGCCGTGGGCGGCATCGCCGGCCCGTTCGCCGGCCGAGTGAGTGGGCCGTGAGTTGGCCGGTGAACGGCGGCCAGCCGCCGGCAGCATCCCCGAGGAGCAGCGCGGCCGTGGTCAGACCGGGCTGTGAGTGGCCGGTGAACGGGCGGTGCATGACGTTCAGCCGGCTGTCACCGCCTGACTCCTCGGCCAGTCGCCAGCCGCGGCGATCGGGCGAAGCAGCCCTACGGGACGGCGTCTCTGCTGCCGTCGGCGTCGTCCAACTGTTCTGCGTCCGCTGCACGGGTTCGCCGCCGGTCCAGGTAGCCGCCTCGCCGCCGGCGGTAGGCTTCCGGCCGCAGGCGCCGCTCCAGCTGCATCAGGCTCCACACCCTGGTGCCGTCCGCACGGATGTAGGGCTCGATGTTGGCAGCGAGCTCACAGATGGTGGCCAGGTCGACGCCGAGCAGCTCCGCGCACCGCTCCAGCGGCGCCGCGATCGGCCGGCCCAGATCCGGGTCGTGCCAGGTCCCCACCGCAGCAGGCTACCCGAACAAATGTTCGAGATCCAATCGACTCAGTCGAGAGGCGGGCCCCAGCCAGTTCCGTTCATGTCCAGCCGACGAGCAGGCGTCGTCAGGCAGGGACTGGCAGTCCAGGCTGACGAGCATGTCGGTGACGCAGACCTGCCGCCAGTTTGGGCTATCGGGGCTCGGCGCTACCGTCGGGGAGTGGACCTGGCCAAGATCAACCGGCTGCGGCGGGTCCTGCCGGCGGCCCGCAGCTGGCGGGCGAGCTGGTCGCGGGCGGCGACGAACTCCCCCAGCGGCAGCCGGTACAGCGCCGCCACCGCGGCCTCCACGTCGACGGCCTCCCCGGGCATCCTGCTGGCAGCCCCGTACCAGACCGGTTGCCACACCCGCGGTGAAGCTGCGGTGACGGGCAGCCGCTCACCGTAGCACCAGCCCGCTGAGTTGCTCACAGCCCAGGCGCAGCCACCAGGCCACGGTCACCACCTCAGACTGAGCCTGCTCCAGCTGGCACGCGTGGCGGCAACGCCAAGCCGAAATCGCCGAGCTGGCGCGCTAGCCGGCTGGCCGGCTGGCGGACCGGTCGCGGCCGAGGAGCTCGCCCCCGCGGCGGTCCAGCCACTCAGCTGCCTCGAGCAGGCGCTGCACGTCCTCACCGGTGGCGGCCCTGTGCTGCAGGGCGGCCTTGATGGCCCCGAGCTCTTGGACGACGTCCTCGAAGGTGTCCGCCGTCGGCTGCGGCCGCCGCCGAGGCGAGGCCGGCCGCCGGCGGCGGACCGCCACAGCGGCCAGCGCGAGCACGACGACCGCGGCGGCGGCCGGCCAGCCACCCCACCAGACGGCAAGGGCGGCCAGGGCGGCGACC